>NZ_VZQO01000010.1:0-167921 GCF_014397665.1 Paraburkholderia sp. UCT2 | reverse complement strand
GCCGCCAGAAGGGCCGATCGCCGCGTCATGCTCCTTGCGAATACGTCGAGTATTCGTTGCGTCGCAATCCTTGCGCTCGGCCCTTCTGGCGGCCAGCGCAAGCCCGTTATTAGCGTGAACAGGCCCTAGGGGACGCGCAAGCGCTGCGCGATCAAAAGGAGACGCGCCGTGCAAGCAGGCGAACTGACGATTTCCAGCCGCATCGACGATCTCGACCTCGACATCGTCTACACATTCCTGTCGCAGGAAACGCCGTGGGCGCGAGGCATGCCACGCGCGACCTTCGAGCGCGCCGTCGCCGGGTCGCTGTGCTTCGGCGGGTTTGTCGACGGCAAGCAGATGGCGTTCGCGCGCCTCGTCACCGACGAGGCGACCTTCGCCTACCTATGCGACGTGTTCGTGCTGCCCGCGTATCGCGGCCAGGGCTATGCGTCGGCGTTGATGAAACATATCTTTGCGAGCCCTTCGCTCGTCACGCCGCGCAGAATCATGTTGGTCACGACCGACGCGCATCACGTCTATGCGCCGCATGGGTTCACGTCGCTCGAGAACCCCGAGCGGTATATGGAGCTGCATCGACCGGATGTTTACAAAGCGGCCGAATAGGCCCCGCCTCGGCACGCCTCCCACTGATGTGACCCAGCCTCAGCCGTACGCGCGCTCGCGCATCCACTTCGTCATGATCCACTTATCGCCGGCAAGCACCGGCGCGCCGCCGTGCAGAGTCGACGGATCGAGCTGGCGCTGGCCGTTCATGTAGCGGAAATACACCGCGCCGCCCGCGCGCACCTAGTCGCGCGTCAACTGCCCGCGATAGTGCAGCAGCCCTCGGCGCGCCTGCTGCCTGAGCATCCGCTGCACGAACGGCGACCAGCCGAACAGCGTGCCGCGCACGCCCATCGCCTGGCGCATCCACAGCCACAGATCGAAGCGGTCGCGATGCTCGACGATGAGCCCATCGCGGAACACGAAACGCGCCTCGATCCGGTTCACGACGTCGCGCCCCGTCTGGACGAAACGGTAGCGCGCCACCCACTGCGCGCGGCCGGTATGGTCGTCCGCCTCGATGTCGCTGAAGGTCAGCGTGAAGTCTTGCGCATGCTTGACGAGCATGCGCCACATGTCGCGCGCTTCGTCGCCCACCAGCTCGCCGAAAGCGGGGTCGCTGAAGACGACGTCGTCGGCATAACAGGCAACCATGGTCTCGGCGTCGCGTTGCTGGAAGGCGGTGTAGAAATGTTCGATCAGCTCGGTGTTGGGATGGCTCATTGATGTCGTATCGTGTATTGCGGGAGCGCGTCATGCACGCGCAGAGTCGCGCCGCGCTCCGGAAAAACAGCCCGCGCGCGGTAGGCGGCGGGGATGGCGCACACGATATCGGAAAACGGCGTGAAAAGGGGGGGCCGGCGCGAGCCGACCACGGCTTTTACCCTTCCGACACCGCTCCCTTGAAGCGCACTACCTCCGCCCGCCCGGCGAGCGTCCACACCACCGCCGCCACCGACGCCGCGACGAGCGCCGCTACCCCCAACGCCGCCGCAAAACCCGCGGCGAAGGCACCTTCGAAGTCGCGCGGCGCGGGCGCTTCTCGCCTCGGCTCGGGCCGCGTCCGGGTACGCTCGCGGCCGTGCTCGCCTGCGTGTCGCCCGGCGGTTATGTGTCGGCCGTGCCGCATACGCTCGCCGATTGCATCGCGCTGCCGGGCGTCGTCTACCGTGACATCGCCGGTCAGCCGATTGCGTCCGAAATCGCGCTCGCGTTTCGTCGGCACGAGCGAGCGCCCGCCGGCAAGGCGTTCCTGCGCTTCGCGCGCAATGGTAAAGATTCACGCTGACGGCAGCGTCGCTACGTTGATCGGGGTCGGCATCCTGTCGGATATTGCGGTAGGTCTGCCCTTCATGCAGCGCTACTGGGCGCTGATGACCTGCCCGCTCGTGACCATGCCGATGCGTCAGAAAGCTGGATCAACCTTCGTCCGCATATGCGCGGCCTCGAATCTCGGCCAGCGACGTATCGACCAGCAAGCGGCCCGCATCGAACACCGTCTCGAGCGCTTCATCCCACTCGCCCTCCACCGTGCTCCCGTCCCACGCGATCGGCAACGTGACCGTCCGGTACTCGCCGGTGCGGCGATGGCGCAGCAAGGTGAGCCGGCCCTTCATCGAGCGCTTGGCGTGATCCGTGACTGGATCCTTCGACACATCGTGCCACGTGTCGCCTAGCCGGATCGCCGAGCACTTCATCGCGAAGCGCTGCGTATCGCGGTTGATCTGCTGCAACAGCGCACCGCCCATGCCGAACACGATGTTGTCGGTGGCGAAGCCGGCCTCGTCCATCGCGGCGAGGATCGCGACGATCGAATCCGGGTTCACGCCGTCGCCCTGAATCACGCGCACATGGTCGAGCACGCGCCGCCCCTTGCTGTTGGTCTGCGACCCGAACGAAGCCTCCAGCGAGCGCAGCGTGTGCAGGACGATCGTGCACGGATCGCCGGAGTCCGGGCGAATCACGAGCATGCCGCCGGAATCGAGCACGGCCTGCTTCAGCTCGCCGCCCCATGCGTTCAGCGCGGCGAACAGGTCGTAAGAGTCGGACACCACCGAAACGATCGCGCCCGGCTTGCCGAAGCGGGCGATCATGTTGCGATACGCGTCGACTTCGCGCTCGCGGCCCCACGACGTGATCGTGCTGTGCTCGGCCGCCGGCACCGAGAACGCGGCCATGCGATCGCGGTAGTAGTGATTCGCCGCAACCACGCCGAGCACCGTATCCGAGCCCATGAAGCTGACGAGATGTGCCGCGCCGCCGATCGCCGCCGACTCCGCGCTCGACACGCCGCGCGCGCCGAAATCATGCAGCTTGAACGGTAGCTGCGAGAGATCGTCGCTGCTTTTGAGCAGATACGCGCGGATCGTCTGGCGCAGATGCCAGCTTTGCGTCGCGACCGTGATCGGATACCACACGCGCATCAGCATCGTCTCCAGATACGACGTGAGCCAGAACACCTGCGGATCGTCGCATTCGATGGTGACGAGCACGTTGTGCGTGGGCACGACCGAGCCTTCGGGCGCCGCGCGAATCCGCACCGGCAGATGGCCGCCATATCGCTGCACGACGTAGCGCCAGCCCGCCTCGTTGAACGGCTCGCCGTGCGCGCTGAAGAAGGTCCGCGCCTGGTCGATCATCGCGCCGGTAACCGGCCGGCACAGGTACTCCTTCAGCAGCATCTGTAAGCCGAAGAACAGCGTGCGGCCGTAACGTCCGCCGCGCGATTCGATGTACGAGAACATCGCCGTCGCGTCGGGCGGATATTGCAGATAGTGCGATGCCTTGTACGAATCCGTATTCAGAATCGGATTGGAGAGGATCGACGCGAGGTCGCTGAAACCCCGCGCGTTTTGCATGGACGGTGCTGCGCTCACGTGATTTTCTCGCTGGAGTGACCGGACGGCGCGAGCCTGCCCGACGCTTTCGAAACTCTGAGGCCGCGGCTTTACGCCTACAGACTATGCCGGGGATGACCCTGTACCTCACCTTACTACGGTATGCGCGATAGCGCTCGTCGTCGGACTGTAGCTTCTCTTCGCGCAGGATGAGTCTGACCTGCAGCGCCAACTGCAGCCGCAGACGATCATGTTCCGGATCTCGAGGTTCACCAGCAGAAGACCGGGCTCGAGCAGCGAATAGACGTCGTCCTAGCCCCCCGGCTTCAATTGCGGCGGCAGATTCGGCCACGTCGCGAGCAACCTGCCGAGCATGCTCCTGCGGCGCTCCGCACTCGCGGGCCACAGCATGTTCGCGAGCAGCACGATACCTTGCGCGAGCCCGCTGTCGCGCGCGCACGCGACGAGCGGCACGCCGCGGCTGAGCGCATCGTTGACGTGCTGATCGTCGCGCGGCAGTTGATGCGCGACCTTCGCGCCGAGCGTGCGTTCGAGCATCGGCAGATTGATCTGCGCGTCCTTGTCGTACTGGTTGACGACGACCCGCACCTTGCTGGACGGATGCCCCAGTTCGCGAAAGATATCGAGCATGCGGCGCGCACCATGCAGGTACAGCGGGTTCTGCCGCACCACCATGCAGATCGCGTCGCTATGCGCGAGCGCGCGGATCGTCGACGGATTCAGGCTCGGGCCGACGTCGATCAGCACCGCGTCGTAGCGCTCGCGCACCAGCGTCAGAATCCGGTCCAGCTGACCGGGCAGCAGTTCGGCGGCCTTCAACGGATCGCCGGCGCCGGCGAGCAGATCCAGGTTCGGGCACACGTGCATCGCGCACGCGTCGAACAGCGCCGGGTCGAGTTGCTCGTTGCGCGAGCACAGATCGACGAGCGTCATGGGCGGGGGGCGATTCGCCATCAGCAGGCTCGCGTCGGCGAATTGCTGGCTCAGGTCGATCAGCAGCACGCGCCGCTCACGCCGCGCGGCGAGCGCGCACGCGAGGTTGACCGCGATCAGCGTGGTGCCGCTACCGCCCTTGCTCGACGCCAGGGTGACCACGCGCGCGTGGCGGCGCCCGGTCTCGCGGCGCCGCGCTTCGATCTGCGCAAGCGCATCGACGACGGCCTGACGATCGAGCGGCCACGACAGCACCTGCCGCACGCCGACGCGCAGCGCCGCGCCGATCAGCGCGGTGGACGGCGCCGGCGTCACCAGCATGCAATGGAGCGTCGGCGCGCAGGCGAGCGTTTCCTCGATGCCGTCTAGTCCGCGGACGCTCAGATTGGCGTCGTCGACGATCAGCAGGTCGGCGCCGCGGACCACGCGCGCGTGCATCGGCAGTTGCCGGGCCGGACCGAACGCGGTGCGCAGCCGGTAACGCACGCCGCTCTCTTCGAGCCGCACGACGATTCGTTGCGCGTTTTCGATGCTCGCGGCAATCAGGAAGATGTCGATCATGGCAGCTCTGCGGCGCTTGGCGCGTCATGCGCGGGCTTTTATTCCAGTCGTCTGTTCACGATTGACGACGCAGGCTTCGGCGCGAGTTCCTTACCGCGACGCTCCTCCGTGAAAACCATGAGCCGGCAAACGGTGTTATCGAATTCCTGCGCAGTCGCTGCGAGCCGGCGAGCGGCAAGCGTCAGACGTCGGTTTCATCGTCGTCGCGCCGCTGCGCCGCGCTGCGTTCAGCGCGCACCGGCATGGCGTACAGCGCGTCGCGCAGCAGGTCGCGGCGGATTTCGGCTTGCGCTCGGCGCTCGAGCGCCTCGGCGACGACGAGCGTCAGCAGATCGACCGACGAGCCCGCCGCCTGCGCGAAAAAGCGCGCGCGCGATGCCGCGACATACCGCCGGTAAGTGCTTCTGGTTCCTCCCGAAGCGGCCGGCCTGCGAATCAGTTGTGGTTTCATGTCAGCCCCCGATGTCGAGCAGATTTGCGCCAGGTCACGCCGTCTGGTCTCAGCGCCCCGGCCGTTGGGCCAGGTCGCCGTGCCCGTGCCAACCCACGGACACGGCCCCTGGTTCACCTCGTATATCCGTCTCTCTGTGGAGACTAGGCCTCTCTCCCCGCTTCGTCGCGCCGGCCGGTGTCCTGATCCGGCGCTGCCCCTTCCCTTTGCGGCGCGTCGCTCGCGAACGTTGCCAGCGCGTTGCCTGTCGTTATCGCCACCCTTTTCGCGTCGTGAGGACAAAAAGTCGAAAAGGAAAAACGGCGAAGTCGTTGCCCTTTTTTCGTCCGGTTTTGAATGGCCGCCAAACCGGTCCGCCACTCACCCGTTTTCTAACGGTATTCAAGAAGGCCCCGCCGCGCTCCCGCAAACACCTGATGGCTTCCCCGACCATGTCTGCGAGTGAATTTTTACCGCCGGTCTTTTTTAATCCGGTTTTCCCCGTACCGTCGACCTGGCCGCAAAACATTTTTCTGTGCAGACCTTATTGCAATGGTTATGCCAACACGCGTTCGAATCGGTAAGGCGCCCGTCACGGCTTCACGCTGCCGAGAAATCGGTTTGCTTTTGACGCAGTGCGAGCCTGCCCGATTTTTGGCGTGGCGCGCATTGATTCGTTTCTGACACGCCAAATCGCCGCGCGCTGGCCGCAAAGCGCGCCTCCCGCTCCGTCTCGCCAGCCTGCTGACTCGCCGCGGGGCCGGCTACACGCGGCTTCGCCGCTCCTTCCGGTTGGCAAAGCGCCCCACCCGGCGCGGCAAAGCGCATTCGACTCGCGCTGTCCAATCTGTCGCAACTGTGAAACATGACTGCTCGCGCCCCGTCCGTTTTAGTCACGCCTTAATACCAGGGCAATTGCTACGCAATGTGCGATTCCGCGCATAACCGGCCTTGACCGCTTATTCATTAGTGATCCGTGTTAATCCGAAAATCCAACCCGCATTCTTCATCCCTGTTTCTTTGTCTGGCGCTTTCAGGCGCTTTCGCTTATCGTTAGGCCATGCGCCAATCAGAGCGCTTCTATCAGGTCAACGAGGCAAGCCACGGTTCAAGTGGTTTTCACGGTTCGGGGAAAAAATCGCCGGGCAGTTTCAGCAATGAACGACAAGGTCGCCGCCATTGCATGAATCGGTCCGCCATGCAGCGCGTTCCGGTTCGCGCCGCGCTTGCAGCGTGTCCCTTGTTCGTGATTGCTGCTGTCGTGAATGCGTCGCAGCCGGAGTGCAGCAACTGGCCGCCTGAATCTCACAACGTCGCACGGCAGTCCTGAGGATCGAACGGGGGGAACCATGACTACGACTTGTACGCCGGCCGATATGGAACGCACGGTTCTGTACGTGGCGAATGCGCCCGACCAGATACTCGTCGAGTTTCTGGCCGCATCGGGATGGCAAGCCGTGCACGCAAAAAGCACGGCCGTGGCGGAACGCATGATCGAACGCGGCAACATCAAGGTCGGTCTCGTTCAGTTGCCCGAAGATTGCACGTCACAGCAGCTGTCCGCGCTCGCGCTGTGCATGCGCCGCGTCGAAACCAACTGGGTCGCGCAGATCGTGCCGGGCCAGGCCGACAACGAGCTGGTCAGCCGTTTCATCCTCGATTACTGCTTCGACTTCGTCACGCAGCCGTGGCTCAACGAGCGGCTCGTGTTCGCGCTCGGCCACGCGCATGGGCTGTCGAGCCTGCGTCAGCCGCGCGTCGCGCCGGAGCCGTCGCTCGGCCGCCACGGCATGGTCGGGCAATGCGAGCCGATGCAGCAGCTCTACCGGCGCATCGACAAATGCGGCGTGACCGATGCGCCGGTGTTCATCGCGGGCGAATCGGGCACCGGCAAGGAGCTGACCGCTCGTGCTATTCACGACCGCTCGCCGCGCGCGGGCCGCACGTTCGTCGCGATCAATTGCGCGGCGATTCCGCCGAGCCTGTTGCAGGCCGAACTGTTCGGCCACGAGCGCGGCGCTTTTACCGGCGCGGTGCAACGCAAGCTCGGCCGGATCGAGAGCGCGCATGAAGGCACGCTGTTTCTCGACGAAATCGGCGACATGCCGCACGAATGCCAGGCGGTGCTGCTGCGCTTCCTGCAGGAAGGCACGATCGAGCGGCTTGGCGGCAACGGTCCGATCAGCGTCGACGTGCGCGTGATCTCGGCCACCCACGTCGATCTGGAGCGCGCCGTCGAAGACGGGCGTTTCCGTTCCGACCTCTATCACCGGCTGTGCGTGCTGCGCCTCGTCGAGCCGCCATTGCGCGAGCGCGGCGGCGACATCAAGCTACTCGCCAATTACGCGCTCAGCATGTACAAGCAGGACGGCGCGCGCAAGCTGCGCGGCCTGTCGAGCGACGCGATCGTCGCGATGTCGAACTATCCGTGGCCCGGCAACGTGCGCGAGCTGATCAACTGCGTGCGCCGCGCGGTCGTGATGAGCGAGGGCCGCTTCATCACCGCGAGCGACCTCGGCCTACCCGAAGCTGACAATGGCCCGGCGGTCACGCTGGCGGAAATCCGCAGCAAGGCCGAAAAGGATGCGATCGAGAACGCGCTGCTGCGGCACGGCTACAAGCTGTCCGATGCGGCGGCCGAACTCGGCATTTCGCGCGCGACGCTGTACCGGCTGATGCACTCGAACCGGCTGCATCAGGAGCCGGCCGGACGCGGCGCGAGCAGCGGCCCCCATGCCGATGACGAAGCAGAGCGCCAGACCTCTTCAGTGGCATAAGCGCGGATTTAAGCGTTTTTTGTAGTGAACGCTTAGCAGCGCACGGTCACGGCGATTGAGCATTCCCGACTTTCCGTGCTCTGCCCGCACGTAGCGTGGTCGTCGAGAACATCCTCGCGCCGCCGCCAGCATTGCCGCCCGGCAAGCGGCCTCCTACCTCCTGCGCAGTCCCGCCCACGGGGCTTTCCGGGCAGGCTTTCTGCTGCCTTCGACAGGCCTGCCGGCCATCATCGGCTATCCTGTCGGGTGAACGCCCCGCCCGACGGGCGCCGCTCTCGCGGCCCTTTCGCCCGTCCGGCGGGCCTGCGCCGCAGGAACTTCAGCGCCCCGCCCCGTGTCGGTCCCGGGTCACCCCGCTGAAACAGCCCATGTTCCGGCACAATCGTCCGCACTGGCTTCATCCCGCTTTACACCCTATGCCAAAATTTCTGCGTGTCTGTTTTTTCATTTTTCTGCTCGCAGGCGCGGCGCCCGTCTTCGCCGCCGCGCCTGAGCCTGCCCATCCCACGCCCGCGACACCCGCTTCCGCCGCCGTCACGCTGACACCTCAGCAGGCCCGCGACGCGCTCGCAGTCCTGAACGACCCCAAACGCCGCGCGCAAGTCGCCGATACGCTGCAAGCGATCGCCGCGGCCGGCGCGTTGAGCGCGCCGCCCGCATCCGCGCCGGCGGCGGCGTCGGCGCCCGCCGCCGCAAGCGGCGCAGCCGCGCTCGTGCCGGACGCGTTCAAATCCAATGGCCTCGCCTCGCAACTCGCGCGCGAGGGCGCGCATTACGCCGGCTATCTCGCGACCTCGCTGCGCGGCTCGATCGCCGCGCTGCTCGACGTCGCGTCGGTGCGCGCATGGTGGAACTGGCAGTTCGCCAATCCGCACGCGCGCGCGGTGCTGTTCGAGGTGCTGTGGTCGCTGCTGGCCGCGCTGATCCCCGCTCTGGTGCTCGAATGGCTGGCGCGGCGGCTGCTGCGGCGCGTCTATCGGGCGATCGCCGCGCGCCGCGAAGCCGCGCTGCAGGATGACAACGACAACTCACCGCCGCCCGCGCACGCCGCCGGCGCCGCGCCGGCAGGTCATCCGCCGCCCAGCACGCCGCCGCTGCCCCCGCTGTCATCGGTGCCGTCAGTGCTCGAAGCGCAGGCGCAAGCCGTCGCGACTGGCCCGGCCGCGCCGTACGCGACGCCATCCGCCAAAGGCCGCGCCATCGAAGCCGAAGGCAAGCGCAACGCGACGCACCACTGGACGCTGCTGCAACGTCTGCCGCGCGCGCTGCTGATCACGCTGGTGCGGCTCGTGCCGATCGCGGTGTTCCTCGGCGCGGCGAGCGCGCTGATGTCGATCTTCACCGGCAACGGCACGCCGCAGGATCGCGCGCTCGATTCGCTGATCGACGTCTATGTGGTGTGCCGCTGCGTCGTGATCGTCGGCGCGTTCTTCCTGCAGCCGAGCGCACCGCGTCTGCGGCTGCTGCGCATGGGCGATGCGTGGGCCGCGTTCGTGCTCGGCTGGATCGTGCGAATCGTCAGCGTGGTCGGCGCCGGCGTCGCGCTAGCCGAAGTCGCGCAGGCGCTTGGCATGAACGACGCCGCGCATCTCGCGCTGCTGAAAGTGGTCGCACTCGCCGGTCACGTGATGATCTCGATCCTCGTGCTGCGCTGCGCGAAACCGGTCGCCAACCGGATCCGCAATCGCTTCGCCGCTCACGAGTCGTTGGAGATGTTCGGCAACGCGTTCGCGGACGCGTGGGCCGTGGTGACCGTGGTCATCGTGATGGGCCTGTGGTTCGTCTGGGCCTTCGACGTACGGAACGGCTATCACGCGCTCGTGAATATCGGCGGCATGACGCTCGCGATACTGCTCGGCGCACGGCTCGCGTCGATCGTGATCTTCGGCGCGCTCGCGCGCATCTTTCATGTGCAGGACGAAGCGTCACACTCGCTCGTGCATCAGCACGCCTACCGATACTATCCGGCGCTGCGGCGCGTGATCGGCTGGATCATCGGCAGCGTCACCGCGCTGGTGCTGTTGCAGGCGTGGGGCGTCGGCGTCATCGATCTGTTCCGCAGCGGCACGATCGGCCACCGGCTCGCCTCGGCGCTCGCGACGATCGCCGTCGCCGCGATCATCGCGCTAGTGGTGTGGGAGGTCGTCAACGTGTCGGCCGAACGTCGCCTCGATAACTGGACGAGCAACGGCGATCTGGTACGCGCCGCGCGTCTGCGCACCTTGATGCCGATGCTGCGCACCGCGCTTTTCTGTGTGATCGCGCTCGTCGTCGTGCTGACCGGCCTGAGCCAACTCGGCGTGAACATAGGCCCGCTGCTCGCGGGCGCGAGCATCTTCGGCGTCGCGCTCGGCTTCGGCTCGCAGAAGCTCGTGCAGGACTTCATCACCGGCATCTTTCTGCTGATGGAAAACGCGATGCAGGTCGGCGACTGGGTCACGCTCGCGGGCGTGTCGGGCACCGTCGAATATTTGTCGATTCGCACCGTGCGGCTGCGCGGCGGCGACGGCTCGCTGTTTACGGTGCCGTTCAGCTCGGTGTCGACCGTGAACAACACGAATCGCGGCATCGGCAACGCGGCGGTGCGCGTGAATATCGTGTTCGGCCAGGACGTCGAGCGCGCGATCGAGACGCTGAAGGAAATCGGCGCATCGCTGCGCACGGACGACAACTTCAAGGACGGCATCCTGGCGGACTTCTCGTTCTGGGGCGTCGATGCGGTCGACGGTTCGGCGATCACGCTGGCCGGCCAGATGCAATGCCGCGATACGTCGCGCTGGGGCGTGCAACGCGAATTCAACCGACGCATCCTCGAGCGCTTCGGCGAACTCGGCATCGAGATCGCGAATCCGCAGCGTCATCTGCTCACGTGGGACCCGGCGAGCAAGGCCAGGTTCGATACGGCCCCGCCGCGCGAACGCCATGGCGACCGGCCCGACGGCGACGCCGCGGGGGACGGCCACGCTCCGCACAAGGGCGACGCGCCGCTCGACGACCAGATCCCGGTTGACCCGAGCCCGGCCGGCGGCCCTGGTACGCCCGGCAATCCGGGCTCGACCTCGCCGCACGCGTGACGCGTCGCGCGTCGCGCGCGTAAAGGTTCGCTAGCGCGGCGCTAGCGAACCTGCCACCAGCGCGGCAACAGGCGCCGCACTTCCGGCCTGCGAAAGCGGTCGTCGATCAGATGCACGACGCCGCGGTCCTCTTCGGTGCGGATCACGCGCCCCGCCGCCTGCACGACTTTCTGCAAACCCGGATACAGGTACATGTAGTCGTAGCCATTGCCGAAGCGCGCATCGAGCGCGCGGCGCATCTGCTCGTTGACGTCGTTGATCTGCGGCAGACCGAGCGTCGCGACGAACGCGCCGATCAGTTGCTGCCCGGTCAGATCGACACCCTCCGAAAACGCGCCACCCAGCACCGCGAAGCCGATGCCCTGATTCATCGTCCTGAAGCGCGCGAGAAACGCGTCGCGCGCGGCTTCGTCCATACCGGGTTCCTGGGCCCACACCGGCAAGCCGGGATGCCGCTCGCGCAGCAGCGCGACCACGCGTTGCAGATAGTCGAAACTGCTCAGGAACCCGAGATAATTGCCGGGCTGGGAGTCGTACTGCTTCGCGATCAGCTCCACGATCGGCGCGAGCGAGCGTTCGCGGTCACGCCAGCGCGTCGACACATGAGCGGCCACGTGCACCTGCAACTGCTCCGCGCGAAACGGTCCCTCGACGTCGAGCCATTGCGTGTCCTCGGCTAGCCCAAGTGTGTCGCGATAGAAATGCTGCGGATTCAGCGTGCCGGAGAACATCACCGTGGTACGCGCGGCCGCATAGCGTGGCGCGAGGAACGGCGCGGGGATCACGTTGCGCACGCAGAGCGTCGCACTGGTTTTGTCGCGCGGCGCGTAGCGGTCGGTGCTCAATGTCACGTCGAACATCGAGTGCTCGCCGAACTGCTCGGCGAGCGCGACGAAGTGCATCGCGTCGAAGAAAACGCGCAGCGCATGTTCGTCGATCGACAACGGCGCGTCGGCGAGCTGATCCGTTACCGCGCCGATCAGGTTCTGCGCGGCGGACAGCAATTTGCCGGGCACCTCCGCATACACCTGATAGCTGGACGTCTGCGTGCTCTTCACCGCATTCCACTCGCGCTGCAAGCGTTCGAGCGGCTTCTTCAGCGCCACCGGCGCGCTCTTGCGCGCGAGCCGGAACGCGCCTTGATCTAGCGACGCGGTATACATGCGCCGCGCGCGTTCGAGCAGGTTGTGCGCTTCGTCGACCAGCACGCCGACGCGCCACTGGTTGATCTGCGTGAGCGCATGCAGCATCGCGCTGCCGTCGTAGTAGTAGTTGTAATCGCCGACGATCACATCGGCCCAGCGCGCGAGCTCCTGCGACAGATAGTACGGACAGATATTGTGCGTGAGCGCAGCCTCGCGCACCGCCGCGCGATCGAGCCGTGGCGTCGCCAACGCGGCGGCGCGCGCCGCATCGAGACGGTCGTAAAAGCCGCGCGCGAGCGGACAGGACTCGCCGTTGCAGGCTTTGTCCGGATGCTCGCAGGCTTTGTCGCGCGCGACCAGTTCGAGCGTTCTGAGCGGCAACGGCGCGCTCTGGTGCAGCGAGTCGATCGCATCGAACGCGAGCGCGCGGCCCGGCGTCTTCGCGGTCAGAAAGAACACGCGATCGAGCCGGTCTTCGCCGCAGGCTTTCAGCAACGGAAAAATCGTCGCCAGCGTCTTACCGATACCGGTCGGCGCCTGCGCCATCAATGGCTTGCCGTCGCGTGCCGCGCGATACACGGCCACCGCGAGCTCGCGCTGCCCGCGCCGAAACCGCCCATACGGAAACTGCAACGCGACGAGCGCCGCGTTGCGCGCGACGCGATGCGCGTCTTCCTGCACGGCCCAATCGAGAAATCGTTCACACTGGTCGACGAAGAAGATTTCGAGTTCGCGCGCGCTGTGCTGCTGCGTCAGCACGGTTTCCTTCTGACTGCCGAGATCGAAGTACACGAGCGCGACCGTCAGCTCGCCGAGCCCGCGCGCCCGGCACAGCAGATGCCCATACACGAGTGCCTGCGCCCAATGCAGCACGCGATGATTCGCGGGCATACGCGCGAGATCGCCGCGATACGTCTTCACTTCTTCGAGCCGGTTCGCGATTCCGTCGTAGCCGTCCGCGCGGCCGCGCACGGTCAGACTGCGATGCGTGCCCGTCAGCGTGAGTTCGGTTTCGTAGCCGCTCGCGCGACGGCCGGCGACCATCTGATGACCCGCGATACCTTCGAGCGAAGTCGGCGCGGGCGTGAAGCGCAGATCGAGATCGCCGCGCCGGGCGGTGAATTCGCACATCGCGCGGACGGCCACCACGTAGCTCATACGACCCGCTCCGCTTCGGCTTGCTTCGCGGCGTCCGCTTCGCTCTGCGCCACTTGCCCGGCCCAGCGCACGTCGACGACGCGCACCGGCATGCCGTGCTGCGCGCAGTACGCGAGCCAGCGGATCTGGTTGTCCTGCAGACGATCGCCGGGGCCTTTCACCTCGATCAGTTCATAGCGACGCTCGGCCGGCCAGAACCGGATCAGGTCGGGCAAGCCCGAACGATTGCCGCGAATGTCGCGCAGCAAGCGCTCGAAGCACAGCTTCAGATGCGCGGCGGGCAGACAGTCGAGCGCGAGCGCGATGAGCTCGGGCGTCAGCAGTCCCCAGAACACGAACGGCGACTGCATGCCGGCCTTGTCGTGCAGATGCCGCAGAATCGTGTCGCGATAGACGCCGCTATCGAGCTGCGCGAAGCACGCGGCGAACTGCGTGGCGCGACGCGCGTGAAAGTCCGGCGCGTGCAGATCGGCCGGTCCGCGTTGGAACGGATGAAAAAACGCGCCGGGCAACGCCGTGAACACCGGCTCCCAGCACAGCAGGCCGAACAGCGAATTGATCAGCGCGTTCTCGACGTAGTGCACCGGCGCGGCGTCGCTGCTCAAATGATCGCGCACCAGGTACTCGACGGCCACCGGCGTATCAGGCTTCGGCAGCACCAGCGTGCCGCGCTCCACAGGCCTCGCCGCTGCTGCGCGCGGCACCGGCTCGCCGCACTTGCGCCGCAAGCGCGGCAATATCCGGGCGACGCGCTGCGCCTCTTCTTCGCTCTCAGGCGCGGCATCGGCCTGCGAGGCCAGCGCCAGCGCTTCGCCGTAACGCTCGCTGCGCTCGAGCACCCGCATGCGTCGAAGACGCGCGCCGGGCCAAGCGCACGCGTCGTACACCGCGAGCGCGGTGTCCCACTGCCCGCGCCGCTCGCAATCCTGGCCGATCCGGAACAGCAGTTTCGCGCGACGCGTTTCGAGCCACGGATTCGCGGTGCCGATCGAGCGGACGGTCGCGATCAGTTCGTGAAGGGTGGGGGTGTCGGTGTCGACCGGTAGCCATTCGAGCGCTTCGCGGCACGCGTGGAGCGCGAGATAAACGTCGACGTCCGCGCGTTGCTGGAACGCGCGCGACAAAGGCCCGAACGCGACCTTCTCGTACTGGAACACGCCAAGATCGGCGAGCACGAACTCCGACCAGTCCTGATGCAGATTGCCGAAGAACATCAGGCGCAAGCGATCGCACAACGGCGCGATCGCGACGTGCAGCACGCGGTCCGTAGACGCGTCGTGCCAGGCGGCGAGCGGACGTGATGTGCATGCTTGCGCGTCGCCGCTTGCGGTTTCGTAAAACTCGCGAAGCGTTTCGAGCAGATCCGGTTTGCGCAAAGCCTTTGCGCCGGGAATCCGCGCGATCGCGTCCGCGAAGATGTCCAGCAATTGCGCACGCGTGCTGAGCGCAAACAGGTCGTCGAGAGACAGGGCCGGCTCAGTGTCGATCCAGCGATGCACCGTCATCGGCATCACCGCCTGCAACGGACAGCCGATTTCGTCGTAAGCCAGGCGGCTCGCGCGGAACAGCATGCCTTTGCGCATCAGCATGCGCACCAGCAGCGCACGCGATGCCTGCGGCAACGTCGCGAAAGTTTCCAGAAAAGCGCGCTCTTCGTCGTCGAGCAGATCGTCGTAACGCGCGGCGAGCCACGCAAGCGCGCGCTCGAAATTCAGCAGGTAGTAAGGGGCTTCAGAGCGGATCTCTGAGCGAGCATCGGTTGCCACGGACGTTGTGCGGGACCTGTATGTTTATACAGTGATGATAGCAAAGTCCGGCGCTGCGACCGCCGCGCATCAGCCCGCGAGCCACACGACCGTCAGCGAGCGCACGCCCTGCGCGCCGCGAATCAGTACGCCCTCGATATCGGCGGTGGCCGAAGGGCCGGTAACGAGCGCCGCGTAACGCGCCCTGCGGAAATCGTCGCGACGATAGACGTCTTGCAGTCCATCGAGCAATTGCGCCGGATCGAGCAGCACGACCAGATGCTGGACGATGTAGCCCAATGCATTGACCATATATTCGCGCTCGCTAAACCACACCGAGCCGGTTTCGGCGACGCCAAAGCGCGCACGGACCAAACCGACGTCGACGTCCTGCAGCGATGCGGGGTCCGTATCCGCGCCGATCTTGCGCGTGCCCGGCACTTCGGCGCTCGCCGATGCGATCGATGCCGCCGCGCCAAAACGCTCGCGGATCATATCGCTGACGTCGCTCGCGCTGGCCGCTTCGACGCAAGTGCCGCCCATCGTTTGCAACGCCGCTGTGAAGCGCGCCCGCAGATCGCCGCCAACCGCCTCGAACAGCGGCACGTCGGGACGCGGCCGCGCGGCCGGTTGCGCGGCGCGCACCTTGGCGAGAAAAGCCTCACGCGTTGTCATCGCCGCCTCCGCGATTCTTTTTGTACCAGGCATGAAAAGTCATCTTCGGCGCCTCCGGCAATTCGCGCTGCCGGCCCCAGATATTCAGCGGGTTGTACAGCACGAAATTCGGCAGCCGCCGCAACGCGCTGCCCATCGACGACACCGTCGCGCGATACAAGGTCGGACTCGATAGCAGACGCCCCGCCATCTTCAGGACCTCCTGCTTCACGAACGGCACTTCGTGCTGCTCGGCGATCACCGCGCGCCATTTATAGATCTGCTCGTGAATGTTGATCTTCACCGGACACACATTCGTGCAACTGCCATTGAGTGTCGATGCGAACGGCAACGCGCTATAGCGTTTCAGATCGAACGTCGGATTGATGATCGCGCCGATCGGCCCCGAATAGGTGCCGCCATACGACAGGCCGCCGCTGCGTCGATAGACCGGACACGTATTCATGCACGCGCCGCAGCGGATGCATTTGAGCGAGTACCAGAAGTCCTCCATCGCGAGCCGTTCGGAGCGGCCATGATCGACGAGGATGAAATGCATCTCGGTGCCCGGCCGCGGCGCACGAAAATGCGACGTGTACTGCGTGATCGGCGAACCCAATGCGCTGCGCGACAGCATGCGCACGAACACGCCGAGATCCGACACCTTCGGTATCAGCTTCTCGATTCCGATCGATGCGATATGCAGCGGCGGCACGTTCGCCGAAAGATCGGCATTGCCTTCGTTCGTGCAGACGACGACCGTGCCCGTTTCCGCCACCGCGAAATTGCAGCCGGTCATGCCGGCCGTTTTCTCGCGCACGAAATACGGCCGCGTATTCATGCGCTGGCTTTCGGCCAGATAGTGGATGTCGCTGTTCGTCGGATCGGTGCCGATGGTCCGGCCGAACAGCTCGGCCACGTCCGCGCGCAGCTTGTGCACGGCCGGCACGACCATATGACTCGGGTCCTGGTGATCGAGCTGCTGGATGCGCTCGCCGAGGTCCGTTTCCATCACGGTAATGCCGCGCGGTTCGAGGTACTCGCGCATCCGGCATTCGTCGGTCAGCATCGACTTGCTCTTCACGAGCGTCGTCATGCCGCGCTCGGACATCAGCTTGTGGACGATCCCGTTGTGCTCTTCCGCGCTTGCTGCCCAATGCACGACCACGCCATTGGCCTCGGCCGCCGCCGCGAACTGCTCCAGGTAGTCGGCCAGATGCGACAGCGTGTGTTCCTTGATGCCCGACGCCAGCGAGCGCAACGTTTCCCATTCGGCAATGCCGTGCGCCTGCGCGTCGCGTTTCTCGCGCAGGTCCCACAGACGCTTGTCGTGAAACGCGACATGCTCGGTCTTGCTGATGAAAGAACCCGCGGCTTTGGCGTGATCGATGCGGTGATGGTCGCCGCTCATGCGCGTGCTCCATTGAGAACCTGCGCGATATGAATGAAGCGCGCGTCGGCTTTCATGCGTTCCGCGCAACCCTGCTGGTGCATCAGGCACGACATGTCGCCCGAAACGATGTACTCGGCGCCCGCATCCAGATGGTCGCGCACCTTGTCCTGCCCCATGCGCACCGACACCGCCTCTTCGGTGACCGAGAACGTGCCGCCAAAACCGCAACATTCGTCGGGCCTCGCCGGCTTGACGAACTCGATGCCCTTCACGCCTTCGAGCAACGCGCGCGGCTTCGAAAACGGCGTGCCGGCGATTTCCGACGCCGACGCCTGCTTCAGATGACGCAGCGCGCTGCAACTGGTGTGTAGACCGACGCGATGCGGAAACTCGGCCCACGGGAATTCGCGCGCGCCGATCACGTCGTGCAGAAACTCGACCAGTTCGTAAGCGCCAGCGCGTACTTTCTTCACTTCGTCGGTCTGCTCGAGCGCGGTCAGATGTTCGCGCACGTGATGAATGCAACTCGCGGACGGCCCGACGATGTAGTCGTAACCCGCGAAGTTGCGCGCGAATAGTCGCTCCGTGGCGGCGGCGTCCGCATGCGCGCCGCTATTGGCCATCGGCTGGCCGCAGCAGGTCTGCTGCTGCGGATAGTCGACCTCGATGCCGAAACGTTCGAGCAGTTCGAGCGTCGCGATACCGACCTCGGGATAGAACGCGTCGATAAAGCACGGGATAAACAGCGCGACTTTCATAGGCTCTTCAGGAAAAGCGGCGGGAACGATGTCTGTCGACCGGTGTGGCCTGTCTGGCCGTCTTGGTCATGTTGGTCTGACCAAGACTATAAAAAAGTCCGTTGGCGGTGTCAATTCGGACGGCGTGGGCCTTGAAATCAGGGAATCAGGAAATCACCGCGGCCGACGGCTTCGTCGCATCGTCCTTGTAAATCTCTCGCACGAACGCCAGATGCCGCTCGGCGGCCTTGCGTGCCTTGGGCGCATCGCGTGCGACGACCGCGTCGTAAATCGCCTGGTGCTGGCTCATCAACTGCTTTTCCATCGCGTCGTCGTAATCGATCAACCGATGATACTGGCGCATGCCCTCGCGAATCAGCGTATGAATGCCGTGCATCACATGCGCCAGCGCGACATTGTGCGTGGAGTCGGCGATCGCGAGATGAAACGCGGCATCGAGTTCGGCGAGATTCGCGCGATCGCGCGACAGCGACGCAGCCTTCAACGCCTCGAACGCCGCGCGGATTTTCTTCAGATCGGTGGCGGTTGCGCGCTGCGCGGCATAGACCGACGAAATCGCTTCGAGCCCCTGGCGCAACTCCAGAATGTCGGCACTGGTGCGCGGATTCTGCAGCAACAGTTCGGCAAGCGGCTTCGAGATGATGGGCGCAGTCACGTCGACCACCGTGAAACCGCCGCGCCCCGACGTTTCGATGTAACCGTCCGCCTCCAGCCGGATCAGCGCCTCGCGCAGCGATGGTCGCGACACGCCGAGCTGCGCCGCGAGATCGCGCTCGGCCGGCAGACGGTCGCCGGGCATCAGCGTACCCTCCGAGATCAAGTGCTTGATCTGGTCGGACACCACGTCGGAAATGCGCTTGCGCGCGAAGGACGGAATCGGGGTGAATGGCATAAGCGGCGAACGATGAAGCCGGTTGACAGAGCGCGCGGCTACTCCACGGTGCGGGGAATTATACCGTTCGACACCATGCGACGATTCGCCGATCTCAACGCGGCTGCTCCGTATAAAAGCTCACGAGGTCACGCTTCATCGCGTGCAGCGCGGCATCGTCGAGATACACCATATGGCCGGTCGGATAGTAGGCGATGCGCACGTTCTCGCGCAGCGACCGATCGAGGCCGAGATGCGCGAGCGCATATTCGGTCGCATAGAACGGCGTGGCGAGATCGAAGTAGCCGTTCAGCGATAACACCCGCAACTGCGGATTCTGCCGCATCGCTTCGGCCAGATCGCCGCCCGCGTAGGGCAGCTCCAGCCGTTCGCCCCACCATTCGCGATGTTTCCAGTCCCATTGCTTCAACGCGTCGTCGCTGAACACCAGGTAACGGTCGGTTGGCGTGTAGTGCAGGTCGTCCGACAGATGCTGATGAAGCGCCGCATTGAACGCATTCGACACGCTGTTCACCGACGCATCGAAGTCCGGGTCCTCCGATGCATCGTCGTAGTTCAGGCCTTCGAAACGCGCATCGTAGCGGCCCACGCTGCGCGACTCGTTGCGCAGCAACTCGTTTCGAAAACGCGACGGATAAAGACGCAGACGGTTACGCTTCACGAAACCCACGTCCAATCCGGTGAAGTACGCGATGCGCGCGGCGATCGCGTCGCGCTGATCGTCGGGCAGCGCATCGCCCTGTTCGAGCGCCTGCGCATAGGGTCCGCGGGCGAACGCGCGTGCTTCGTCGAGAAAGGCCGGCAGGCTCGCGGGCTTCGGCGTGACCTTGTCGTGATACCACGCGATCGCCGCGAAACTCGGCAGATAACTCTCGCTCCTGAAATCGTTGCCAGGCGTGAACGCCGCGGAATTGAGCACCGACGACAGCAGGATCACGCCGTTCAGCGCGATATTGTTCTGCCCCAACTGATAAGCGAGCATCGCGGCGCGCGCGGTGCCATACGATTCGCCGAGCAGGTACTTCGGCGAATTCCAGCGCTGATTCACCGTCAGATAACGGTCGATGAATTGCGCAAACGCACGGACGTCCTGATCGACGCCCCAGAAGTCCTTGCCCGTGCCATGCCCGACCGGTCTCGACAGGCCCGCGCCGACCGCGTCGATGAACACGAGGTCGCTGGTGTCGAGGAGGCTGTCGGGGTTGTCGTCGAGCGTGTACGGCGCGGGCGGCGTGCTCGCGGGGCTCGCGGTGCGCACGCGTTTCGGGCCAACCGAGCCCATCATCAGGAATACGCTGCCGGCGCCTGGGCCGCCGTTGAACAGAAAGGTGATCGGACGCGTCGCAGGCGTCCTGCTCGGCACCGTGTACGCGACATAGAACACGCTCGCGTTGGGCGCGCCGGTCTTGTCGTGCAGCAACAGATTGCCCGCGCTCGCCGTGTAGTCGAGCTTGCGGCCGTTCAGGCGAAGCGAATGCGTGGTGACGCTGGTGGTTTCGGGCGGCACGGGAATCGCGGGCGTCGAAGCCCTGTCGTTGCGAGGCCTTGCCGTCGCGTCGGCCGAGTCCGGTGCATTCGATGCAGCCTGCGTGTCGCCACGCGCCGCCGTCCGCTTGCGCGGCTCGCCGTTCGGGCGAGCCATCATCGCGCGCGGCTCGCTCGGTTCGCCGACCGGCGACGCGTTCGCCTCCGGCCCCTGGCGTGGTGCGCTCGGCGCGAATGCGGCGGCGTCCGTGCTTCCCCCCGTTGCCGTGCTTTCCGAGGTGCTCGACGCATCGGCCTGTTCGGCTGCCATGCACCGTTCGCCGAACGGCACCACACCAGCGACAGAAAGCGTCACCGTCAGCGCGGCGGCCGGTAATCCGGTTGTCAGCAAGCGGCGCAATGAAGAAGAGAAGCGATGGATCATGAAGTTTTCCGCGACGAGTCGAAACGCGCTGGAATCGGGGTGGCCGGGTTCGGGAGCACACCCGGCGCTCGATTCTTGACGCAAGTTTGCGCGGCGTCAACCGTCGGCGCCACAGCACGCCGAACATTACAAAGCGCTTTTTCCTCGACGTGGCGCAGACCTGCGCAGTCATGGCAGAATCGACAGCGCCTTCGTCGCCTTGTCGAGAATACCCAATGGACCAACTGGTACTGGATGCATTCGACGCTGCCGCGCTGATCCCCGGCTTTCGCGCGCCGCAACTGCCGCACGAGCAGCCCGACCTCTCGACGCTCGACGCCGCCGACCACGCGATGCGGCACTGGACTAGCACCGTCAACGGCCCGCTGCCGCCCGGCTCCGACGTGCACCGGCAGGAAATGTGCCGCATGTTTCGCGAGACCTTCAATCCGTATCGCCCGTCCGTGCTCGCATGGCCGCAGCTCGAAGCCGCGACGCTCAAGCGCATCGTCGATCTGCCGATCTGGGACATCGCCGTGCAAACCGAAGGCAGGGCGCGCCTGCGCATGGCCGCCTACGCGGCCTCGCTCGACACCCCGGACCTGCGCGACGCACTTGCGCTGAATGCGTGGGAAGAGAACCGCCATAAGGAAGTGCTGTCGCGCATGGTGCATGCGTATGGCATCGCGCTCGCGAGCGAGCCGTCGTACGTCTATCCGAAAGACACGGAACGGGCTTACCTCGTGACCGGCTATAGCGAATGTATCGACAGCTTCTTCGCGTTCGGCCTGTTCGAGGTGGCGCGGCGCTCGGGCCTGTTCCCGCCGGCACTGACCGAGACATTCGAGCCGGTGATGCAGGAAGAGTGCCGCCATATTCTGCTCTTCGCGAACTGGGTCGCGTGGCATCGCGCGCAGCTTTCATGGTGGCAGCGCATCCGCTTCGAGCTCAAGGTGGCGGGCGTGTGGGCGTTTCTGGTGTGGGAGCGCATTGGGCTCGCACGTGCGATGGATGCCGACGGCAACGTCCATGAGCACGATAACAACTTCACGGTAAACGGCGCGCAGTCGGTAACGGATGTCGATATCAGCGTGCCCGAATTGATGCAACTGTGTCTTCAGGAAAACGAACGTCGATTCGCTGGGTACGACCCACGGTTGTTGCGGCCCGAAACGATGCCTCGGCTGGTGCGCTTCGGCTTGAAATTCGTGCGCAGGAAAAAGTAAGCCGCGCCGAACGCACTGCCCAGCCACCTTCGGCTGGCCATGATGCCCACCGGCCGGATAGTCGCAATCTACAACCCACCGCCCTCTCGGTCCCGCCCCCCTTCCACGAACCGCGCGATCCTCTCGCACGCCTCGATCAATCGATCCTCGCCCACCACCAGCCCCAACCTCACGAAGCCGTTCGCCGTCTCCCCGAACGCACTCGCGTCGAGCACGGCCACGCCTTGTGCGCGAAACAGCTGCCATGTGAACTCGGTCGTATCGAGCCCGGTCCCGCTGACGTCGACCATCATGAACATGCCCGCTTCGGGCAACAGGCACCGCAAGCCCGGCACACGATGCAAGCGCTCGAACACGACGTCGCGCCGCCGCCGGTAGATCTCGCGAATATCGGCGACGATCTCCGCCCTGTTCTCCAAAGCCGTCAACGCGGCCTGCTGGATGAAACCCGGCAGGCCGTACAGCATCGCGAGCGCGAGCCGCGCCATGTGCTCGATCAGCGTCGCGGGCCCGATTGCCCAGCCGACGCGCCACCCCGCCATCGCATGCGACTTCGACAGACTGCCGAGCGTGACCGTGCGCTCCGCCATGCCGGACAACGACGCAATGCTCACGTGATCGCGTTCGAACGTGAGTTCCGCATAGACCTCGTCGGACAGCACCCACAGGTCGTGCTTGCATGCGAGCCGCGCGATGCGTTCGAGATCGGCGCGCTGCATCACCACGCCGGTCGGGTTGCACGGCGTCGCGAAGAAAATCGCCTTCGTGCGCGGCGTGATCGCCGCTTCGAGCGCGTCGCAGTCGACGTGAAACGCGCGCGCCGGATCGACCGGCACCGCGACGAGCGTCGCACCCGCCGCGCGCACGCAAGCCTCGTAGGTCAGATACATCGGCTCGGGAACGATCACTTCGTCGCCCGCTTCGAGCAGGCACAGCGACACCGCGAACACGCCGTTTTGCGCGCCGGCGGTCAGCACCACGTTGGCGGCGCTCACGTCGCAGCCCGTCGTGCGCGCGTGCTCGGCGGCAATCGCGGCGCGCAGCGGCTCGCGACCGGCCATCGCCGTATAGTGCGTATCGCCGGCCCGCAACGCATCGATGGCGCGCTCGACGATCGGCGCGGGCGTCGAGAACTCGGGATCGCCGACGCTCAGCACGATCACGTCTTCTCCCCTGGCAACCGCCTGCTGCGCGACCCGATGAATTTCCCACGCCGACGTGCGCCGCCCTTGCAGTCGCTCGACCAGATTCGAATACTTCATTGCGCTCACCCGTTGTTGTGCGGTCCGTTCCGCCGATCTCTTTCCAATTGACCCGCCAATGTAAAGGCACGCCGGCGAAACGTCCAGATACGAAAAAGGGTCATGCGAGCGGATAACCTCGCATGACCCTGTACGCAATGTACTGCTGTTTGAATGACTGTTTTGCTTCAAACCCCCGTTAAAACTTCGGCGCGTCAAAGCTGCCGGCGCAGTTCAGCCGGCGGCACCTTCATCAGATGCCGGTATTTAGCCACCGTGCGTCGCGCGACCAGCACGCCCTGATCCGCGAGCATCTTCGCGAGCGTCACGTCCGACAGTGGATCGCGCGTATTTTCCGCGGCAATCATCTCCTTGAGCAGCGCGCGCACCGCGGCGGCCGAACAGGTTCCGCCGCTTTCGGTGCCGAGCTCGCGCGGGAAGAAATGCTTGAACTCGAAGATGCCGCGCGGCGTCGCCATATATTTGTTGCCCGTCGCGCGCGAGATCGTGGATTCGTGCAGGCCCAGCTCGTCAGCCACGTCACGCAGCACCATCGGCTTCAGCGCGATCTCGCCGTACAGGAAGAACGCCTTCTGATGCGCGACGATGCATTCGGCAACCCGCTGGATCGTATCGAAGCGCTGTTGCGCGTTGCGGATCAGCCAGCGCGCCTCCTGCAGCTGCTGCGCGAGCGGCGAACGGCTCGCGCCGGCCGACTGCGCGAACAGCTGCGCATACATGCGATGGATTCGCGCCCGCGGCTGCACCGCCGGATTGATCGACACGACCCACTTGTTGCGCACCTGACGCACGATCACGTCGGGCACGACATAGTTATCCTCGGTGCGGCCGTAGCAATTGCCGGGCTTCGGATCGAGCTTGCGCACCAACGCGCAAGCCACACGCAATTCCTCCGCGCTGCAGCCGATCTGTTTTTGCAACTCGGCCTGCTCGCGGCGCGCGAGCCTTTCCAGATGATGCTCGGCGATCTGCCGCGCGACGTCACGTCCCGGCGTATTGGCGGGTAGCGCATTGATCTGCAGCGCGAGGCATTCCGATAGCGAACGCGCGCCGAGCCCCGGACGATCGAGCGCCTGCACGAGGCGCAACGCCACCAGCAGTTCTTCCTCGGTCAGCGTGGGTTCCAGATCGACGCTATCGGCCAGGTCGGCCAGCGACTGCCGCAGATAGCCGTCGTCGTCGAGCGCCTCGATGATGAAACGGGCCACCGCGCGATCGCGGTCGTCTAGCCGGTACAGGCGCAACGCGTCGTGCAACTGCTCGCGCAGCGTGGGTTGCGAGCGAGCCCAATCGGCCGGGTCGCTGCCGTCCGCGTCGCCGTTCTGGCGCATGGAGTTGCGCGAACCGTAGTCGCCGGAAAAATCGGCGGGCATGTCGTCCTGGCCCGCGCTTTCGAGCGTATCGCTACCGGCGCTTTCCGCCGGTAGTCCGTCCGGCTCGGCGGCGGCAAGCGTATCGACGGCGGGCGGCGCGTTGGCGTCTTCACCTTCGCCTGGCGTCGTGCCGGCGAGCGCGACGTCCTCCGCTTCGGATGAGTCGTATTCGAGGAACGGATTGGTATCGAGCGCCGTGCGCAATTCCTGCTGGAACTCGAGCGCCGACAATTGCAAGAGCCGCACCGACTGCTGAAGACGAGGCGTCAGTGCGAGAGACTGCCTTGTACGTAGTTCGATTGAAGGCATTGGAGTGATCCCGTTCGTTAGTAGCCTCAGACTCAACGAGCCGAGTTCACTGACCAACGCAACGTCCGTACCAGATCGCGCAAGACGCTGTTTTGATTGCGCTTTGTTTATTCAGGAGGATGAATTGCCCTGACCGGGCGCGCCGGTTTTTACAAACGGCAGGCAATTTCCGGTCCCTTTCTTCACCTCTCCGGCGCGCCTCGCGCATGGCCGCGCCGCAGCCCTATTCGTCAGTCGAAACTCCCCGGTGCATGCGGCTTTCGCGAGCGGCATGGATTGGCTCGCAGCCGGCAGGCACGATGGTTGCGGAGCAACGGTGTGTGGACGGACGCCGCCCTTCGCAAACGCCTCGATCGAGCGCGGATGCGAGTACAGCGTCCGGTGTCGAGAAACGGGCCCCTGACGGTACCGTAGCGGCGACGACCCCACGTGTCTCATCAGCGGCTTCGGCCGCGATCGGCCACCGGCCAACAAGACCGCCATTTTCATTACCACCTGATGGAGAGAACCATGAAGACGATCCAGCTACTGAAGACCGCAGGCAGCATCGCCGTCGTCGCGTTCGCGCTGAACGCGAACGCCCAGACCAGCGCTTCGGCCCCGCCCGCGGCGTCGGAAAGCGTCGGCCAGCATATCGACGATGGCACCATCACGACCAAGGTCAAGGCTGATCTGCTTGCCGCGAAGAACGTCAAATCGACGCATATCCACGTGAAGACCCGCAAGGGCGTCGTGTGGCTCACGGGTTCGGTGCCTTCGGCCGACGACAAGTCCGCCGCCGAAGATGTCGTGCAAAGCGTGAAGGGCGTGACCAGCGTGAAGAACCATCTGAAGGTCGCGGCTGACTGATATCCGCGCGATCGGTTCGCACCGATTCGACTGAACAGAACGTAACAGAGCCGGCTGGCAGAGCCGGCTCTTCCTTATTGCACTGACCCGTCGATCAATGCTTCATCGCCGCATACTGGTCGCGCAGATCGCGCACCCGGTCATGCGTTTGCAGCACGCCCTGGTACTGCCGCTCGACGATTGCCCGCACGTCCGCCGGCAAATCCTTCTCCAGCGCGTCGTGATAGCGTTTCTTCGCGACGTCCTCGCCTTTTTCGCACTCGGCAAGAATCGCATGGTCGCTGCGATTCGCTACCGCCGATTTCACGTCGACCCAGCCGCGATGCAGCGCACCGCTCATGCTGCCGCCGGTTTCGGGCTTGCCGCCCAGTGTCTGAACAGCATCCTGCAACTCACGCGCGCCGCGCGAGCAGTCCTCGGCACTCGAGCGGAACAGCATCTTCAGCTGGTCGTCGTGCGCATCCTCGGCTGCCTTCATAAAGCCCTTTTCGCCATCCTTCGACGTTTCGACCAGTTCATTCAATACGGAAACAACGTTGGTAGCCATTCAATACCTCCAAGGGTTTCGTTCATCGCGGAATCCGCCGCGCGGGGCTTTTTATGTGCCTCGCGATGAATCGGTTCGACGCGCGGCGGGCTGCATTTGATAGCACGCATCACGCGTGCCCGGCACCTCGCGCGAGCCGATGCGTAGCGAAAGGCAGCTCGAACGATCGCAGCCGCCGCGCGATGCGCGGCAACCGCGGGTGTAGCGCGACGTCGAAACAGCGCGGAAAACGGAAAACGGAAAACGGCCCGATGATCGTCATCGGGCCGTTTTTTGTTGGTATGCCGCGTCGCTCATATCACGCGCGCTTCTCCGCGAATTCCTTGATCGGCTCGGGCGTCTTCAGCGGATCGAAATCGGCCCAGCGTCCCTGCTGCCAGCGGCCGGTCGCCTTCTCGATCGACACGCCGCCCGCTTCACGCAGCACGCGCGCGGCGTCCAGCTGATTGTCGGGCGACACGTGCACGGCGACGAGCACGCCCGAATCGCGCGACTCCTCGTGATACGGCACGCGATGGTCCGATTTGCCGCGCTCCGTGGTGCGCGACATCGCGCCGACCAGCGAGCCGACATACGCGCCGACGCCGGCCGCGATCAGCGACACCAGCAGCGGCGCGGAAAACACCGCGAAGATCGCCACGCCAATCACCGCGCCAATCACCGCGCCGATCGTCACGCCCATGCCCGCGCCTTTAGGCGCTTCTCGCGCGCCGGGGTCGGTATCGGTGTCGCCGCCGATCGGGAAACGCGCATGCTGGCCGCGCGGATTGACGAAAAACAGCGTGACGTCCTCTTCCACGAAACCCGCATCGAACAGTTTTTGCGCCGCGCTTTCCGCACCGGGAAAAGTCGTGAAGCGTGCCGCGACGATGAGTGACATACGCCCTCCTTATCGTTAATTGCCGTTCGTGGACGATCCTGTCGCCGGTGGCGCGAGTCGGAAGCAGCGCGCCCAGTCAATGCGACACGCAGCGGCGCTACGCCGCGGCGCCGCGATCCGGTTCCATGCCTTCCACTCTGAACAGTCCGCTATGCAACACTACGCCTTCTCCGTTGTTCTGGTCGAGCGCTTCCGCGCAGACCGAGCGGATGCGCTGACGGCCTCTGTCGAAAGCGGCCATCAACGCCGCTTCAAGCGCGGACTCCGCGCCGAAATGATCTTCCAGAGCCTCGGCAGTGATCGCGCAAACCACTGGCTCGCCATCGACGCGCGCAAGAAAGCACACGGTCAGATTGGCGCCGTCGAAGGCCGCTTCGTCATCGGGGAAAGTGATCTGCATCAGAGAGTCCTCATAAGCAGGCCGTGGCAGGATCGCGTTCATGACGAGCCCTTCAATTTGCCGGCCAGTTGCTGCGCCATCTCGAGGTGATGCTTGACGGTTGGCAGCGCTTGCGCGGCCGCGGCCTTCAGTTGCGAGTCAGTGCCGCTCTCGCTTTGCTGCTGGAACAGGTCGACCGCGCGCTGATGCGCTTCCACGCCGACCTGCTCGACATAGGCCTGATCGAACTCGGTGCCCTTCAACGTCTGCAGTTTGCCGACCAGCGCGGAATCCGCGGACGGCGTCGGCTTGAAGCCCTTCTTCGCGACCAGCCCGGCCATTGCGTGCGACAGCTTCGTGTGGTCGGCGATCATCTGTTGAGCGAACTTCCTGACATGCGGATCGTTGGAGTTCTTCAGCGCAACCTTGCCAGCGGCGATTTCAGTGGCGTCCGACTTCGACGCTTCGAGCACGAACTGCTGATCCGCCGGTGACAGCGTCGTGCCGCCGGTCGGCGCTGCGCTCGCGGGCGCATCGCTCGCCTGCGCGCAGGCCGTGTCGATCGATGCCGCGCTCACGCCCAACACGGCCAGCGCGGCAGTCAACACTTGTAGGGAATACCGGAATTTCATGCATTTTCTCCCTGTCGAATCACCGATGCGCAGGCTCCGAAGCCAACGCGCCGCCCGCGATCAAGCCGCCTTGCGCTTCGTCAGTTGCGCGATCAGCGTCCTGTTGAACGCGGGAAGGTCGTCGGGTTTGCGGCTCGAAATAAGATTGCCGTCCTCGACCACTTCCTGATCGACCCACGTGCCGCCCGCGTTGCGAATATCGTCCTGCAGACTAGGCCAGCTCGTCACCGTGCGCCCCTTGATGATCCCCGCCGATACCGGCAGCCACGTGCCGTGACAGATCACCGCGATCGGCTTCTTCGCGTTGTCGACCGCTTTGACGAACGCCTGCGCCTGCGGCAGCAGTCGCAGCGCGTCGCCGTTCACGACGCCGCCCGGCAACACCAGCGCGTCATAGTCGTCGGGACTGGCCTTGTCGAAGGTCGCATCGACGTCGACGGAATCGCCCTTGTCGACGTGTTTGAAGCCCTGGATCTTGCCCGGCTTCGCCGAGATCACGTGGACCGTCGCGCCCGCCTCGGTGAGCGCGCGTTTCGGCTCCATGAGTTCTGCCTGCTCGAAACCATCTACGGCGAGTACCGCTACCTTGTAGCCATTCAGTGCATCAGTCATGCGTGCTCTCCTTCGTGCGGCGCCGCGCTCATGCACTTGCCCGTGATGCATGTGCAGAGGTCTGCGCCTTCGCTAAGCGTGGTTCAGCAAAAAACGTGCCTGCTTGAGGCAGTGTTCAGCGGGCGACATTACGTTGGCGGCGCACCGACGCTGCGGTTGCGCCGTTCAGCTCGAGCCGCCGCGTGTGCAAAAGCGCCGTGGTCAGACGTCGGTTTCGTCTTCGTCGGAGCGTTCCGCGCCCGGCGGCACTTGCGGATCGACGACGTGGTCGGTGTCGATATCGCGGTCCATCTCCAACGTCGAATCGCCATCGGCCGACGCGCGCTCGCCCGTACCTGAGCGATCGGTATCGCTGCCGAGTGCGGCGTCGCCGGCTTCGAGCGCGTGATTGTCGAGCTCCGTATCGACGTCGAAATCGTGACGCCTCGCGCCCGCCACGTCGCTGCCGCTATCGGACGAGTCGCTGGGACCCAGCGCGCCCGTCGTGCCGGACGTTTGCTTGACGGTCTGCTGCGGCTCTTCATCGGGGTTGAGTGTGCTGCTCATGAAAGCTCCTTTTCCGGTTGGTCACGTCGACTTTTCCGCAAGGACCGTTCCGCCTCAGCGCGCTGGTCACCTGCCAGTGGCATCGCCCTTGCTTCCCGCCGATCACACGGCACACATCGCACCTACCCGGCGAACCGGTTCGAACCGGGTTTGAAACTTCTACCTGCAACAATGGCTACCGCGACTCATTCCACGACCACATCACGCAGCCCGACCACCGCGAACGGCAACACCGCACCCCAACCGATGCCGCCGGGACTGCGCCACGCCGACGACACGAGGCCCGGCTACACACGCAAGCGCGACCGGAACGGCTTCATCTATTTCGACGTCGACGGCAAGCGCATCGTCGATGAGGACGAGATTCAACGCATCGATTCGCTCGCGATTCCACCCGCGTACGAAAACGTGTGGATCTGCCCCGATCCGCGCGGTCATCTGCAGGCGACCGGCCGCGACGCGCGCGGCCGCAAGCAGTACCGCTATCACCCCCACTGGCGCGAAACGCGCGACGCCGACAAGTACGAACGGATGGCCGAGTTCGGCCGCGCATTGCCCAAAATCCGCGCGCGCGTGGCGCGTGATCTGAAGCTGCCCGGCATGCCGCTCGACAAGGTCGTCGCGGCCATCGTGCAGTTGCTCGACACGACGCTGATCCGCATCGGCAGCGCAGAATACGCGCGCGATAACCACTCGTACGGATTGACGACGCTGCGCAAGAAACACGTGAAGATCAGGGCCGGTCAATTGCGCTTCCAGTTTCGCGGCAAGAGCGGCATCGAGCACGACGTGACAGTGGACAATCCGAACATCAAGCGCATCGTGCGACGTTGCGCGGAGCTGCCCGGTCACGACCTGTTCCAGTATCTCGACGAAGACGGCACGCGCCACAGCGTCGGCTCGACGGATATCAACGACTACCTGCGTCGCGTAAGCGGCGCGGACTTCACCGCCAAGGACTACCGCACGTGGGCCGGCAGCGTGTACGCGCTGGCGGCATTGCGCCGCTTGATGTGCAGCAGCGCGGCCGAAGCGCGTCGTCATATCGTCGCGATCGTGAAAGAAGTGGCGACGCTGCTACGCAATACGCCCGCCGTCTGCCGGCGCTGTTATATCCACCCAGCGATCATCGGCGCGTTCGAGGCCGACGAGTTGCAGAGCCTCGCGCCAGGCCAATCGCGCCGCGGACTCAAGGTAGATGAAGTGGCCTTTGCGGTGCTGCTCGCGCAGGCGCAAAAGCGTGCGGCGAAACTCGCGCGCGCATCCGGTGCCAAAGGACGCAAGACGCGGGAGTCGTCGGTCGACGACAGTATCAACGGTTCGTTGACGAGTCTGCTAGAAAAGTCGCGCGTGGTGCGCAAGAAAGCCACCGCCGCGAAAGACAAAAGCGCCGCGGCACATTTGCGAGCCACGGCACGCGTTCATACGCGGCGCGCTGCGCGGGAAATGGCCCCCGAACCGAAACCAAGGGCCCAGTGACAGGCTCAGCGCTGAATCGACCCCGGCTCAAACGTCTTCCTCGAACGCCGCCATCACGAGCCAAACGTCGCGTTCGCCGTCGCGTATCTCCGCCGCCAGCGCATAGGCATCGTTTGGTGAACATACGCGCGCGAGCGTGCTATGCGCGACTTCACCGTTGTCGAACACACGCTCCGACAACGGCCGCACTTCCTGCTTGCCTTCGAACATCGGCTGTTGCCGACGATACACGAGCGTCTCGGCCTTCCAGTTGCTGAAGCACTCGCGAACATGCGCGAAGTCCCCGCCGCAGATGTTCGCCTGATAATGAATTTTCTTCGTCACGATTTTCTCCCTCGATGGGGAGCGCGATACCGCCGGCGCGTTACGATGAACGCGCAGGTGCATGGCCGCGCCCGCATCGATCCAGCGTTACTGTCCCTTCGTATCGCTGCTGGCATTGGCGCCGGGCGTGTTCGTCGTATCGGTCATCGGCTTGTTTGCCTTCGACTTCTTGTGATGATGTTTCATCGACGAAGTCGATCCCATGGTGCTGCCCGTGACATTCGACGCGGGCTCGTTGCCCGCCGTCGGCGCCGCGGTCGCCGCGCCATGCGCGTTGCCGCCGCCGGTGCCGCTATTGCCGTTCCCGCCGCCCGCCTGCGCGAACGCGGCGCCCGACGCGACGGCGCCCGACGCGACCACACATGCCGCGAACAGCCATGCCTTCGGATACTTGCTCATCTGGGTTCTCCCTGAAGTAAAAGGACGGGTGCGATCCTTCGGTTCCCTGCTGCCATCGCTGAGAGTCGAGCAAGGCCTATGCCGCGCGATGCAGTCGTCGCATGCGTGCATCGCGCTTTGCTGAGCAGCGCTTGCGTCGGCACTGACGAAATAATTGCAAACGCGCTCGCATCCTTTACGCGCGCGCTGCCTCGTCGCGCGGATGCGCCGCGCGCCACGGCGTAACGGCGCCGCATGGCTGGATGGAACGGCCGTTGCTAAATGCCTCGGTACATTCACCCCTTCAAAAGGAGCCCATCATGGTGATGCAGACCCAGACACAAGGTGCGAACATCGTCGGTAAAGGCGCCGCGACCGCGGAAGGCCCAGGTCCGGATGTAATGGCCGCGGCTACGCTCGACGGCAACAAGGTTATCAGCAGCGACGGCGAGCACATCGGCAAGATCAAGGACATCATGCTCGACGTGCGTTCGGGCCGCGTCGCGTATGCGGTGCTGTCGAGCGGCGGCTTTCTCGGCATCGGCGACAAGCTGCTCGCGATTCCGTGGAGTGCGCTGACACTCGATACGCAGGAAAAATGCTTCGTGCTGAACATGGTGGCCGAGCGCGTGAAGAACGCACCGGGATTTGATAAGGATCACTGGCCATCGATGGCGGATCAGACGTGGGCCACGACCGTGCATCAGTACTACGGCAGCGAACCGTACTGGGGCCGCGACGTCTATACGAGGCGCGACGACCTCGGCGTCGATGACATTCCCGCGGGTTCGTCGGATGCGCCCGAGGCTGGTGGCGTGAAGCTCTGATCGCCAAATCGACCATTTTCGACGCGTGGCGAGTCCGACATTCCGCTTCAGGAGACAACACAATGGCGACCCGAAAGACCAGCAGCAAATCGAAACGCCCTGTGTCTCGTGGCAAGTCGGGACGGCCACCGCGTCAGCGCCACGCGCAGGCGCATGCCGCGCATCGCGCCAAAACCGCGAAGTCGAACGGCGCGTCCGGCGCGAAGAGATGGTCGCATCACGTAATGGAAACGAGCGACGCGATGGACATCCAGAAGGATATTTTCAAAACCGGCAGCGCGGAGTCCATCGCGCAATCGTTGAAGCACTCGTCGACGGCGAGCCGTCGACGCAAGGGCACGCCGTTTCAATCGGCGATGTCGATGCTCAATTTCTACATCAATCGAGCGGGCCGAAACCTGCCGAAGGAGCGGCGCGATACGTTGCAGCGGGCCAAGCGCAAGCTGCGCGAAGCGTTTGGACGAGAGCCGCGGTGAGGTGACCGGATGACGGCCCCATCACGCGGCACGGCGCTTCAGTCGGCTCCGGCTCCAGGCTGAATGCCGAAGGCAGTCTGCACGGCTTCGTACCGCGAATTGACGTTCAGTTTTTCGAACACGTTCTTCATGTGCCATTTGACCGTCTCGGGTGCCAGATTCAATGATCGTCCGATTTCCTTGTTGGACAGCCCGCGAGCGACGTAGCCCAGTATTTCGAGTTCTCGCGCGCTCAGTGTGCCCGGCGTTATCTTCGTGTCGGCATAGCTCGACGAAGAAGATGGCGCGTTATCCGCCTCGTCGAAAGCCGACAGCACCGTGCCGATATACGTGGCGTGCCCGGTCGCGATTTCCGATGGCGTGCGGCGAAAGCGTTCCAGTAACGCACGCATCGGCGGCCCCTCGTCCACGAAGCTATTGATCATCCCCATCGCGCCGCCGATCCGCAGCGCGTTTCCCAGCGCGGCGAACGCCTGTTCCGAAGCACCGTTCTGCTCATGCGCGAGAGAAAGCAGCAGCGAAACGACGGCCTCGGCATAGCGCCAGCCCAGTGCAACCAGATTGTCGAGTGAGCGCGAGAGAAAACCAACGGCGTCGCCGGCGGCATTTTCAGCGAGCAGAACGCGGGCTTGCAGCACGCAGTAGCTTGCCCACGTTTCCATCGCCGAGCCCCGTCGCCCTTCGCACATCATCGGTACACTCGCGCTCAGTTCGTCGGTGACCTGTCGCGCCTCGACCACCCTACCGTCGGCAAGCAGTTGTCTGACGGTTTCCGCATCGCACGCGAGCTTCAGACGCAACCATCGACGGGTTATCGCGAGCTGTCGACCGTCCTCGAGAACGGCGAGCGCCGGCCCTTTTTTGCCATCCCGCCACAGCAGGCGCGACGCGGTGAGCATATAGCGCATCAATGCGGCGAGCGGCGAAGTCTCCAGCGCGATGGTCATGCGACCGTCGATCAACTTGCGCGCCTTGGACAGCTCGTTGCACTCGTAGTAAATCGACGCAAGGCAACCGGCTACCGCGGCCGCGCCCGCCGACCACTCTCCTAGCTTGTCTTCGGAGTACCGCATCGCGACCTCCATCACCCGCCTCGCATCGGGAAGTTCGCCGTGTATCAGCGCGGCGATGCCGTACACCGCGTCGCGCAACATATCCGCGCTGTTCGGTTTCCGGCTGAGTCCCACCTGATCGACCCGCGCTCTCCATACGCGGGAGATGTAGGCGAACTGCCCTCTATACATCAAGCCGAAAATCTCCGCGCTTTGCCCGTAGTGGCGTACCCACGGTTCCGCAGGCGCCGTCGATGCCTCAACGGCACGCCCGAGTTCCAGCGCATGTTCGCTGTCGTCGTTCACGCAAGCGATCACCGCGTGGATCGCGTTGATCTCCGCCCATGCGACCTCGTCGGCTATCGACCGATCATCACGGGCCATTCGTTCGAACTCGTCGGCAATCTCGCCGATCTCCTTCGACGCGCGCGCGGTCTCAAGCGACATCGCGAGAGCCCAGGCTTTCACCAGACGCAAGCGCAGTCGACCCGCGATCACGTCCGGCGGCAGTTTGCGAATCCAGCCCGGCAGCATGAACGGGTCGCCGCGTTGGAGCATCTCCATCGCACAGTTTTCGGCCCACTGCGCCGCCTGCCCGATGTCGCCCGCGGCCAGCGCATGTCGCACGGCTTCGCGCCACAGGCGAGCCCGCGCGAACCACAGGCTGGCCCGGCGATGCAGCAACGGAACCTGTCGTGGCGTCTGACGCATGAGACGGCGGCGAAGCGCATCGCTCAGCAATGCGTGATAGCGATACCAGTTCTGCGTCTCATCGAGCGGCCGGATGAACACGTTATGCCGCTCGAGCCAGTCCAGCTTTTCTCCGCTTTCGCCCTCACCGCCCATGACATCGTCGCACAGCGTCGCCGTAAGCCGCTCGAGAATCGACGTGTAAAGCAAAAACGTCAGCATGGGCGGCGGTAAATGCGCGAACACCGTATCGTTCAGGTAGCGATCGATGCCGAAGCGGGAACCGGCGAGATGACTGGCGAGCGCGGCCACGTCATCGATCCGGTTCAGTCCGAGCGAAGCCAGTTGCAAACCGGCCACCCAGCCTTCGGTCGCGGTGTTCAACAACTCGACGCTGTTGCGGTTGAGCAGCGCGTTACCGGTGTGGTCGAAAAACGCCTGAGCATCGTCGAGCGAAAAGCGCAGATCGTCGACATTCACACGCGAAAGTTTGTCGGGCGAGCGCAGCCCGCTCAGCGACAGCGCCGGTTCGCCGCGCGCGCCGAGCAGCACGTGCAGGTTGTCGGGCGCGTAGCGCAGCAGGCGCGACACGATCGCGAGAACGGGTTTCGCGCTCAGACGGTCGACGTCGTCGAGCACCAGGAAAACACCGCGGCCGTATGCGGCGATGCCATTGAGCAGCACTGAAATGACCGTTCTGACCGGCGTGTGTGCATCGTTATCGAGAAGTTGCTGTGCCCGCCACGCGATCTCCTTCGACGCGCGACAAAGCGCCGCCACCAGATAGGCCCCGAGTTGCTGCGGATCGTCGTCTTCTCCATCGAGACTGAGCCACGCAACGGGACGCTTCTTTCTCGTTTGCGCTTCGCTCCACGCGGCAAGCAAGGTCGTTTTGCCGAAACCCGCGGGCGCGGTCACGAGCGTAATGTGACGCGGACGTCGTTCATCGAGTCGCCGGAGCAATCCCGGCCGTTGCACGCAACCCGCGGGAAGACGCGGCGGCATCATCTTGGTCAGGATCAGCGACACGATCCATTCGCGCTCGAAACTATCAGCGGTTGTATTCATGAGGTGTCCTCTCACCGGCTATCCGTGAGAGGCATGGAGGGTCGTTGTGAATTTGCTTTCAAGATACGCCGAACCGTATGACGACTCAATGAGGAGCCGCGCAACGAGGCGCGACCAGCGCAATCCGCTTCAGGTCGCTCATGGTCTCGTGTCGGATCGCTAGCGGAGATCGCCTTGCGCGTCCTGCTCGGACCTGTCCTTCTCCGCGACAGCGTCTTCCGGCTCGGCGCTCGCCGGCGCTTGCGCTTCCGCGCTGCCAGCAGCGACCTCGTCGAGCCGGTAGCCGTGCGTATAGACGGTCGTCAATCGCACGCCGTTGTCCGGATGCAGGGTCAGCTTGCGTCGCAGCCGGTAGATATGCGTGTCGATCGTGCGCGACGTACTATCCAGCTCGCGGCCCCACGCAAGCTTCGCCAGAAGCCGCTTGGAAACGACCCGTCCGAGGTTCGCGAAGAAATAGGCCGCCACGTCGAATTCCTTTTCCGTCAACAAGATCGATTCGCCGTGCAGAAAAACACTGCGCTGCGTGACGTCGAATACATAAGGCCCAACCGCGATTGCACTTTCCACCTTTATGCTGCGTCGTGTGCGACGCAACAGCGCGCCTACCCTTGCCCCCAGCTCTTTGGCCCGGAACGGCTTGACGACGTAGTCATCCGCGCCGGCGTCCAGCGCCTGCACGATGTCCACTTCCAGAAGCCGGCTGGTCACGAACAGCACCGCGGGTTCGCGGCCCAGGTGACGGCGTATCCAGTACAGCACCTCGAAGCCGCTCATGCCCGGCAATTCCCAGTCGAGCACCACGAGATCGACCTCGTTGGCCTGAAGGAAACTGATTGCGTCCTTGCCCCGCTCGACCTTGTTTATTCGATGCCCGGATTGCCCGATCTCCCTTTCGACCGAATCAGCTTGCGCGGGATTGTCTTCCACCAACAGGATATTCATCTATCGCCTTTTTTCTTTCGCCCTGGCGACTTGAAGACCGGCCCGCTCGACAGATGCGGCGAAAGACATTCGCATCTGGAATTTCACTCACACGAGCAACCAGTTCAAACAGGACGAAAAAGCCAACATAGAAAATCGCATACGGCACCAGGTCGGCGTGAGCGGCCAGCGGCGCCGGCCCCGTATGCATTGTGAATTTCGAGAAGAACGATAGAGCCAGTCGCTTTTCAAATCGCCCCCCTTTGGGAGGGGGGATTGTGTTTTCGAAGGGGGGGTCATATTGCACGATCACCCCCCCTTATCAGTGATTCGATCTGGCGCGCGAGCATTCGGCCGCGGGTCGGCGACGGTAATGGATCGGGATCGTCGCGGACATACAGCCGGTTTCCCCGTCGCGCTCGTACCGACGCCGCCCTTGACCTTCAGGTTGGCGGTCACGCGCGCGGAAAAGCCGATTGCAACGGCCGTGTAGCCCTTGTAGTTGCCCGAGCCGATTCCAACCGAGAGGGTCTTGCCGGGGTCGACGTCCGGGATCATCGTCAACGAGGTCGCGCCGGCGATGCCTGAATAGGCCTGGCGCGCCACCGCGTTCACCCCCTGCTGAACCGAGTCCAACCGCTGCATGTTGACCGCGTCGGTCGGACTGACGCCCGGCGCGACGTGCGAGATCGTCCGTTCGTGACCGAGCGAGCCGATCGACACCGAGTTCGCGTCGCTGGCGGCGGAGCCCGCACCGAGCGCGACCGAGTTGGGCGCGACCGCAACCGCATTCGCGCCGAGCGCCGACGAACCCGCGCCGCCGAGCGTGACTTTCGTGTGGGATGGGTCGTCGTACTGGACCGCGTCGCCGAGGCCGGTGGACAGTCAAGCGAGGCTGCTGTTGGTCGTGGTCAGCGCGATGGAAAGCGACGTTACGTCGCTTTGTGCCTGCTGATGTCAGTTGAGGTCGAAGTCGACAACGAAGTCAATTGCCCAAAATTGACGGCATCGGCCGGGCACACGCCGCGCCGCGCATCACGACGACCTTGCCCGGTTGCACGCGGCCGTCCTTGACCGCCGCGATCGCATCGTCGGATGTCGAGAAGCGGATCGCCTCGCCGGTGAACGCGCGCTGCTGACAGCCGGTCCAGTCTGAACAACGCTCACACCCCACTGCCGCCCACGGTCCGCTGACTCTTCCACTGCCCCTGCTGTACCTCGAACAGCGTATAAGGCGGCTTGATCAGATCTCCATGCGGATCGAACGCGATTCTCCCCGTCACGCCAGTCACGTTCACTTTTGGAAAAGCCGCGACGATCGTGGCGCGATCGAGCGAGTCCGCGTCCTGGATCGCCTGAATCATCGCCAGCGCGGCGTCGTATGCGAACGGCGCATAAAGCTCGACATCCTGATTGAAGCGCGCCTTGTAGCGCTTGCCGAACTCCTGCGCGGACGGCAGCTTGTCGAGCGCCGGACCGGGCTCGAGATCGCGCGTACCTTCGCCCGCGTTGCCCGCAATCTGCAGGAACGCGTTGCTCTTCAGCGCGCCCGCGCCAAACAGTTGCGCGCGCATGCCGAGCGAGCGCATCTGCTTGACCAGCATCGCGCCCTGTTCGTCGAGCCCGCCGAAGAAAATCAGATCGACGTTTTTCTGCTTCAACGAAGTCAGGATCGCGCGCAGATCGACCGCCTTGTCGTTGGTGAACTCGCGATCGACGATATTGCCGTTCGCCTGCTTCGCGCCCTTCTCGAACGCATCGGCGAGGCCCTGGCCGAACGCGGTGCGGTCGTCGATGATGCCGATGCGCTTCGCCTTCAACTGCTGCACCGCGAACTCGCCCGCGATCACACCGCCCACGCCGTCGTGCCCCATCGTGCGAAACACGTTCGCGAAACCCTGCGCAGTGAGCGCCGGGTTCGTCGAGCCCGGCGTGATCATCGCGACGTTCGCCGTGTGATAGACGGCCGAGGCCGGAATGCTGCAGCCCGAGTTGTAATGGCCGATCACGCCGACCACGCCGTCGTCGACGAGCTTCTGCGCGACCTGGATCGCGATGCGTGGATCGGCCTGATCGTCCTGCACGTCGAGCACGTATTTGACGGGTTTGCCGCCGATCATGGGATGCTTCGCGTTCGCTTCGTCCACCGCGAGCTGCGCGCCGTTCTGCAGATCCTTGCCGACCCGCGCGACGGGTCCGGTCAGCGGTCCGACGAAGCCAATCTTGACGATTTGCGGCTCGGCGCCGTACGACGGCGCATGCGCACACAACATCCCAAGGGCGAGTGCGACAACCAGGTTTCTGCGTTTCATGATGTCCGTCCTCTTCCGTGCAGCAGTTGCGGTGGTTAAAAACGACGCGGGCTATATGGCGCGAGATCGACCGGCGGCACGCGCCCCGCCACCAGATCGGCGACGACGCTGCCCGTCACGCCGCCCAGCGTGACGCCCAGATGCTGATGACCGAACGCGTAGACGACACGTGGCGACCCGCTCGACGGCCCGACGACCGGCAGGCCGTCGGGCAGGCTCGGACGGAAACCGAGCCAGTCGCTATCCGGTTGCGGCAATTGCGGCAGCGCGTGCTGCGCGGAGCGCGTGATCAGATCGAGCAGCGCGGCATTGCGCTGTGATCCATAGCCGCCGAGCTCGACGGTGCCCGCCGCGCGGATGCCGCCGTCCATCGGCACCATGTAGAAGCCGCGCTCGGCCCAGCCGCACGGCCGCGAAATCAGCGACGACGTGCCGGGAAAACGCACGTGATAGCCGCGTTCGGTATCGAGCGGTACGCGGTCGCCGCATTGGCGCGCGAAGCGGCCTGAAAACGCGCCGGCACAGACGACCACCTGCGCGGCGTCGTAGGCGCGACCCGCGTCGTCGACGATGCGCACGCTGGTGGCGCCCGGCACGAGCGTACGAACCGCGCTGCGCTCATGCGTGAGACCGCGAGCGAGCAGCGCTGCATGCAGCGCCTGCAAGAAGCCGCGCGGATCGCTGAGGAACCAGCTGCCGTTGAACAACGTGCCGTGCGCAAAGATCGGCGCGAGATTCGGTTCGAGTGCGGCGATGCCGGCGCGGTCGAAGTTTTCGAAGCTCACGCCGAGCGACCGGCGCAATGCGAGCGACGGCTGGGCCGCCTCGAACGACGCCGCATTCGAATACAGGTACAGGCATTCGCGGGGCCGCACGAAGCGCGACAGGTCGTCGCTCTCGAGCATCTCGCGATAGCCGTCGAACGCGCGCGACAGCAGGCTTGCCAGCGCCTGCGCGCTGTGCTCGTAGCGATGCGGCATCGACGCGCACAGAAAGCGCGCAAGCCACGGCGCGAGTTGGGGCAGATAGCGCCAGCGAATCCGCAGCGGACTCGTCGGCGAAAACAGGAAACGCGGAAGATTGCGGAACACCGCCGGGTTGTTCACCGGAATGCAGCCGTAGTTGGCGAACGTGCCCGCATTGCCGTATGACGTGGCCTCGCCCGGACCGAGCGCGTCGAACAGCGTGACGTGGTGACCGTCGCGCATCAGCCAGTAGGCGCACGACAGGCCGATGAAGCCCGCGCCCAGCACGGCGACTTCGCTCATCGCGTTCGCCGGCCGGCCGAACTGGCCGCCCGACCCGAACCTGCACCGGACGCACCGACCGGCAGGAGCGTGCTCTGCTGTTCTGTCACAACCGTCCCTCCTGTACAACAGTTGCGCGTCGCCTTTCGACACAGCGCCATACAAATCATGCTTTAATACTCACACAAAGTTTTTTTGTGTGCAATTAATTTGGCTTTGTGTGGACTTAGGTACTTTCCCCGAGCGAAACGGGCGGGCATCGTGCAGGGCGACGTACTTCCGCTTGGCAAGCCGACGACAAACGGGTTTAGTATTGGCTTGTCCGGTACGGTCGAACGAGTTTTTGTATGGAGATTCACGCTGGATGAAAAGCGCAATTGACCACACAAACGGAGAAGACGTTCTCCAGACAAAGGGGCGTCAGCCGACTTATCTCGAAGTGTCGCGCAGCCTCGAGGAAAAAGTCCGCAGCGGTCTCTACCCGCCGGGCAGCCGCCTGCCGCCGCAGCGCGAGCTTGCGTTGGAGCTGGGCCTGAATGTCTCGACCGTGTCGCGCGCGTACAAGGAGCTACAGACGCGTGGGCTGATCGTCGCGAGCAAGCGGCGCGGCTCGATCGTCACCGGCGGCGCCATGCCTGCCGTGCATGCCCGCAGCGACAACACGTCGGCAAACGGCAAACCCAACGCGAACGCCGTGCTCGATCTGACCGTGAACCGGCCTGCCACCGGTGAATTCCTCACACAACTCGCGCGGACGATGGCGCAAATTGCGCACGATCCCCGCTATCCGGAGACCCAGGAATATCAGCCGCCGCAAGGCCCCGAATGGGCGCGGGCCGCGGGCGCGCAATGGCTCGCCGCGCCCGGCTTCACTCCCGGCGCCGACAGCGTGGTCGTCACGAGCGGGGCACAGCACGGCCTGTTTGCGGTGTTGAGCAGCTTGATGGGTCATGAAGGCGTGATCCTGTCGGATCAGCTGACCTACTATGGGCTGAAAGCCCTTGCGCCGGTGTTTCAGTTCGAACTCGTCGGCATTCCGAGCGACGACGAAGGACTGCTGCCCGAGCGTCTCGAAGACGTCTGCCGGCATCGGCGCGTGAAGGCGATCTTCACGGTGCCGAATCTGCAGAACCCGACCGTCGTGACGATGAGCCTCGCGCGTCGCGCGGCGCTCGCCGACATCGCGCGTCGGCATCACGTCGTGATCATCGAGGACGACGTGTACGGTCCGCTGCTGCAAGCGCGCCTGCCGACGATCGCCAGCCTGTGCCCGGAGCTGACCTTCCATATCACGTCGACGTCGAAGGTCCTCGCGCCGGGTCTACGCATCGGCTATCTGCGCACGCCGCCGCATGGCGCGGCGCTGGCCGCGGAAGCGGTGCGAACGACCGCATGGATGCCTGCGCCGCTGTCGACGCTGATCGCGACGCGCTGGATCGAGGACGGCACCGCGCAGACGATCCTCGACGCGCAGCGCGCCGAGTTGCGCGCGCGCCAGGAGATCGCGCGCGAACTATTGCCCGCCGAGCATCTGAAGAGCGACCCCGCATGCATGTTCGTGTGGTTGCGCGTGCCGCCGCCGTGGCGCTCGGACGACTTCGCGGCAAACGCGCTCGCGCGCGGGGTCAACACGATGCCCGCATCCGCGTTCGCGGTCGATCGCTCGACGGTCGAGCACGGCGTGCGGATCAACCTCGCTTGCGCCGAGTCGCGCGAGCAGTTGACGCGTGGCCTGCTGATTCTCGCGCACACGCTGCGCGACCGGCCGCGTGCGCTGTTCGGCACGATCTAGCTCGCGGTGGAAGCGTGAAGCGGAGCCGCTAGAATATGGGACCTCCTGCCCCGCCGAGCCGCCTTCATCCGATGACTCCGTCCGACGATTCAAGCCCTTCCTCACGCACGCACGCCGCCGATGCGCTGTTCGCTTTCCTGAAGACGCTGCCGCTCGGCGACCGCTTGATCGAGGGCGGCTTCATGGCCGTGCAAGCCGTGGCGGGCGCGAGCCTCGCGTTCGGCATCGGTCGCGCGCTGCACACCGAGCAGGCGTTCTGGGCCGCGATCACCGCGATCGCGGTGAGCCAGCATAGTTATATCGACACCCGCAAGCTGTCGCGCGACCAGTTCATCGGTGCGATGGTCGGCGGTATTTGCGGGCTGATCGGCACGCTCGCGGGCGGCGGCCATTTTGCCGCGTACGCGGCGACCGTGGCGATCGCGATCCTGATCTGCTGGGTCGTCAACGTCGGCAGCGCAGCGCGCCTCGGCGGCATCACCGCGACGATCATGCTGCTGGCGCCAGGCATCGGCCCGGCGTGGGACAAGGCCTTTCTGCGGCTTGCCGAAGTGACGCTCGGCACGGTCTGCGCGGTCGTGGTCGCGCGACTGATGGCGTCGTTCGAAAGGCGCGCGTTCAGCAAGGGCGGACCGCCCAGATAGAATCCCCCACGCGTTGAGTCTTTAGTCAGTCATCCAGAGCATCGTCCGTTGGCGTGCGGCGCCGGTAACGTCCCGGCGTCACACCGACGCTTTGCGCGAACGCCTTGCCGAACGCCGCCTCCGATTGATAGCCGACCGCCTCGCCGATGTCCGCCGCGCTGCGTTGTGTGCGCAACAGCAGATCGCTGGCGATCGCCATGCGGATCTGCGTCAGAAAATCCATCACGGTCACGCCCGCGCGCTCGTTGAAGTGGCGCGCGTAGGTCGCGCGCGACATCGCCGCGCGCTCGCCGAGTTCAGAGATCGTCCATGCGCGTTCGGGCGCGTCGAGCATGGCCTGCACCGATGCGCCGAGGCGTGCGTCCGTCAGCAACGCGAGCATCCCGGTGCCGTTCGCATTGCGCTCGCCGTGCACGCGCAGTGCCATCGCGAACAGCGCGTGGCTCAAGGCCGTCACGATCGCGAGCGCGCCAGGCTGACGCCGCTCCGCTTCGCCGCGCATCAGAGTGATCATCGTCTGCAACGCATCGAGCGTTTGCGCATCCCCGAGCGATACGTGCAGCGGATCGGGCAGCACATTGAGCAGCAACGCCGATGAACCGGGTGCATAGACGAAGCGGCCGCACAGCAGATCGACGCCGTCATGAATCGCGGTGTCGTTGGGCGCGTGCGCGGCCGTGGCAGTGGTTTCGTGGCCATCGTTGCGCCGCACCGGCAGCATGCCGTCATGCCCGAGCGTCAACGGCAGGCCACCCGCCGAGCGCTTTACGTCGCGCATGCGATGCGCGGCGCCACGCGGAAACAGCATGAAATCGCCGGCCTGCAATTCGAGCGGCTCGCCGGCGGCGGTCTCGATCACACAGCTGCCGTCGAGCACCAGATGAAACGGCGCGACGCCCGCCTCCAGCGGCGCGTGATCGATGTCGAATGCGCCTGATAGCAGGCAGCGAAGATCGAGACTCGCTTGCGGCCGGGCAAGGTCGATCAGGCGACTGAGCGTGTCCATGAGACGAGCGCGCTAAAAGTTGAGTCGAATCAGTATTCAGGATATCGCGGCGCGGCGCAATACTTTGTCCCACGACGCCGGCAACCGCCGGTGCGCAACGGACCAAGGAGCACTGCCATGTTGAACTGGATCGATTACCGCAAGGAACTGTTCGGCCGTATCGGCGAAATGTCGAAGCTCGCGCCCGAAAGCGTGAAGGCGTATCAGGCGATGTCGAGCGCCGGTCAGAAGACCGACCTGCTCGGCGCGAAAACGCGCGAGCTGATTGCGCTCGCGGTAGCGGTCAGCCTGCGCTGTGACGGCTGTATCACGGTCCATACGGCCGAGGCGCTGAAGCACGGCGCGACCCGCGAGGAAATCGCCGAAGCGCTCGGCGTCGCGATGGCGATCAACGCGGGCGCGACGCTGGTGTATTCGGCGCGCACGCTGGACGCGGTCGCCGCGCATACGCAGGGGTAAGCGAGGTTGATGATTAGACGCAGCGATCGCCAAGTCATCGTCCGTCCTTACGTGCCGCGTCGACCGGTCATGTCCGGCGATGCGGCGCGCGGCCCTTGTTGCAGCGATCGATCAAACGCCTACCAGCCTGGTGACCGTTCCTCAGAACTGAATCGTCGTGCGCAAACCGGGAACTGCTTCGTTTTTGATGCGCTGGGTCGTTACGCGGAGAACCTGAGAGCGGTGGATCGTCTTCACGAGTTGGCGTTTTTTCCAGTCGACCGCCTCAGGCCCGCGCGCGCGAGCATGAAACTCGCGCGGCCCATCGATGAAGATTCGGCCTTCCAGGGCGAACGCGAGTACGCCGTCGCGTTATCGCTGCACGACGTGCCGAACCTCGGCCAGCTGCTGCCGGCGTTGCTCGCCCTGCCGCTCCAGCATCCAGCCGGGGTACTCCGCCGGCAGCGCGCTGACTTCGGCCAGCTTCGCGAGCTCATCGGCGGATAGCGCGACGTTGGTCGCCGCGATGTTGTCGTCGAGCTGCTCGATTTTCTTCGCGCCGACGATGACCGTGCTGACGACACGCTGATGCAGCAGCCACGCCAGCGCGATCTGCGCGACCGAGACGTTTTTCGCTGCAGCGATTTCGCGCATCACATCGATGCAGTCATACGCGCGCTCGCGATCGACAGGCGGAAAATCGAAGTTCGTGCGACGGCTGCCCGCTTCGGCCTGCTGCTCGCGTCCGTATTTGCCGCTCAGCAAACCGCCCGCGAGCGGACTCCACACCATCAGGCCGAGGCCTTCGCTTTGCAGCATCGGCACGAGTTCGCGTTCGAGATCGCGGCCCGCGAGCGTGTAATACGCCTGCAGCGTTTCGAAGCGCGCGGTGCCGAGCCGCTCGGCGATGCCGAGCGCCTTCGCGATCTGCCACGCGGCCCAGTTCGACACGCCGACGTAGCGCACGTGGCCGTGCTGCACGAGCGTATCGAGCGCGCGCACGGTTTCTTCGATCGGCGTGGCCGGATCGAAACCGTGGATCTGATACAGGTCGACGTGATCGAGTTGCAGACGCTTCAGGCTCGCCTTGATGCCGTCGAGGATGTGATAGCGCGACGCGCCGCGCGCGTTTGCGAACTCGCCGGTCTGGCCGAACACCTTGGTCGCGATCACGACCTTGTCGCGCGGTACTTGCAGATTCTTCAGCGCCTGGCCGGTGATCTGCTCGGACAGGCCGCCCGCGTAAACGTCGGCGGTGTCGATGAAATTGATGCCCGCGTCGAGCGCCCGGCCGACCAGCCGCTCCGCGTCGTTCTGCTGCAGATCGCCGATCTGCCGCCAGATGCCTTCGCCACCGCCGAAGGTCATCGTGCCCAAACACAACTCTGAAACAAACACACCGGTACGGCCCAACTGGTTATATCGCATCGTCGACGCTCCATCGTGGGTGCAGGAAGAGTCGTCAAGCGTACTGCAATTGGCGGAGGTTGGTAGGAGAGGCACACACGCCGCAAAAGACTACGAATTCCAGCAGCGGCGCGAAGCCCGATGCGCCGCGCACGAGCGGCGAAAACCTGCGAGACTGACGGCTATTGCGCCGTCAGCGTGGAATGACCCACAACCACAAAACGGTCGACATTGCCCGGTACCGACTGGATATCCCCCGCGCCGCCCTCATCTGCACAAGCATGACTTCGGCAAAGACTTCCGCCGCACTCGACGCGGCGCCCCGCTCCCGCAAGGCCCGCTCCACCGCGAGCGCGGCGCGCCCCGCCGCGCCAGCCTTACCGCCAGCCCAGCAGGCACTCGACGGTTTTCACCCAGCCGTCGCCAACTGGTTCCAGCAAACCTTCGCCGCCCCGACCGACGCACAAGCCGCCGCGTGGCCGCAGATCCGTAGCGGCCGTTCGACGCTGGTCGCCGCGCCGACGGGCTCCGGCAAGACGCTGACCGCGTTCCTGTCCGCGCTGAACGACCTGGTCTCGCAAGGCCTCGCGAACGGCGGCACGCTGCCCGACGAAACGCTGGTCGTCTACGTGTCGCCGCTGAAGGCGCTTTCGAACGACATCCGCCTGAATCTGCAACTACCGCTGCAAGGCATCGCCGCCGAACTCGACAGGCTCGGCCTGCCGCCGCTCGACATTCGCACCGCGGTGCGCACCGGCGATACCACGCAGCAGGAACGCAACGCGTTGAAAAAGCGCGCGCCGCACATTCTCGTGACGACGCCCGAGTCGCTGTACGTGCTGCTCGGCTCGGATTCTGGCCGCCGCATGCTGGCAACGGTGCGCACGGTGATCGTCGATGAGATCCATGCACTCGCCGGCAGCAAGCGCGGCAGTCATCTCGCGCTGAGCCTCGAACGGCTCGACGCGCTCTGCGCCCGGCGCCTGCCGCGCATCGGGCTGTCGGCGACGCAAAAGCCGGTCAGCGCGGTCGCGCGGTTTCTGGTCGGCGGCGCGAGCCTCGAGAGCGACGTACCGGCCGAGTGCGCGGTGATCGACGTCGGCCACGTCCGCGCGCGCGACCTCGCGCTCGAGATCCCGCCGGTGCCGCTCGAAGCGGTGATGGCCAACGAAGTGTGGGAGCGCGTCTACGACCGGCTCGCCGAGCTGGTCGCGCAGCACCGCACGACGCTGATCTTCGTCAACACGCGCCGGATGGCCGAGCGCGCCGCGCGTCATCTGACCGAGCGGCTCGGCAAGGACGCGGTCGCCGCGCATCACGGCAGTCTCGCGAAAGAACATCGTTTCGACGCCGAACAGCGCCTGAAACGCGGCGAACTGCGCGTGCTGATCGCGACCGCTTCGCTCGAACTCGGCATCGATATCGGCGACGTCGACCTCGTCTGCCAGATGGGTTCGCCACGCGCGATCGCGCCGTTCCTGCAACGCGTCGGCCGCTCGGGCCACCACGTCGGCGGCATGCCGAAGGGGCGGCTCTTTCCCGCCTCGCGCGACGACCTGCTCGAATGCGCGGCGCTGGTCGATTGCGTGCGGCGTGGCGAACTCGATGCGCTACGCATCCCGCGCGCGCCGCTCGACGTGCTCGCGCAGCAGATCGTCGCGGAAGTGTCGAGCGCCGAGTGGAGCGAGGATGCGCTGTTCGACATGCTGCGGCGCGCAGCGCCGTACGCGGATCTGTCGCGCGAGCAATACGACGCGGTGCTGCGCATGCTCGCCGAGGGCTACACGAGCCGCCACGGTCCGCGCGCCGCGTACGTGCATCGCGATGCGGTAAGCGGCACGCTGCGCGGCCGGCGCGGCGGCAAGCTGGTCGCCGTGACGTCGGGCGGCACGATCCCCGAAAACGCCGATTACGCCGTCGTGCTCGAACCGCAGGCGATCAATATCGGCACCGTCAACGAGGACTTCGCGGTCGAAAGCCTCGCCGGCGATGTGTTCCAGCTCGGCAACGCGTCGTACCGGATTCTGCGAATCGAGAGTGGCCGGGTGCGGGTCGAGGACGCACAAGGGCAACCGCCGAACATTCCGTTCTGGCTCGGCGAGGCGCCGGGGCGCAGCGACGAGCTGTCTTTCGCGGTCACGAGATTGCGGGAGCAGGTCGAGCGTTTGCTGACGCAGGGCGAGCCGGCGTCACACGCGGTTGCGTCGGTGCCAATCGCCGCGGCGCAATTCGAAGCAGCCGCAACGCCCGCGAAATCCGCGGCAAAGAGAGGACGCAAAGCGAAAGCTGCCGTGGCGCAGAGCACGACGCAGACCACAACGGCGTCCGCAACCGCCTCAGCCACGCTGCCCGCGAGCGAAGCCGAACCCACGGCCGCGCGCCTCGACCGCGCCATCGCCTGGCTCGCCGACGAGCTCGCGCTCGACGAGCCCGCCGCGCGCCAGATCGTCGAATACCTGGCGCGTGCGCGCGCCGCGCTCGGCGTACTGCCGACGCAGAGCACGCTGGTGATGGAGCGCTTCTTCGACGAATCGGGCGGCACCCAGCTCGTGATCCACTCGCCGTTCGGCAGCCGCGTGAACCGCGCGTGGGGGCTCGCGCTGCGCAAGCGCTTCTGCCGCAGCTTCAACTTCGAGTTGCAGGCCGCCGCCACCGAAGACGCGATCGTGCTGTCGCTGACCGGCAGCCACTCGTTCGCGCTCGACGAGGTCTGGCGCTATCTGCACTCGAACAGCGCCGAACATCTGCTGATCCAGGCACTGCTCGATGCGCCATTGTTCGGCGTGCGCTGGCGCTGGAACGCGACGACCTCGCTCGGCCTGCCGCGCTACACGGGCGGCCGCAAGACCGCGCCGCAACTGCAGCGCATGCGCAGCGAGGATCTGCTCGCGAGCGTGTTTCCCGAGCAGGCCGCGTGTCTGGAGAACGTCGTCGGCGAACGCGAGGTGCCGCGCCATCCCTTAGTCGACCAAACCATCGACGACTGTCTGCACGACGCGATGGACAGCGAACGCTGGCTCGCGCTGCTGCGCCGCATCGAGCGCGGCGAGTTGCGGCTCGTCGCGCGTGATCTGCCGGCGCCGTCACCGCTCGCCGCCGAAATCCTGACCGCGAAGCCCTACGCGTATCTCGACGACGCGCCGATCGAGGAGCGCCGCACCCAGGCGGTGCTGAACCGCCGCTGGACGGACCCTGAAAGCGCCGACGATCTTGGCGCGCTCGACGCCGCCGCAATCGACAGCGTGCGCGACGAGGCGTGGCCGCAGGCGCGCAACGCCGACGAAATGCACGAAGCGCTGACGGGCCTCGCGTGCATCACCGGGGCCGAGGCGCTCGCGCACGAGGATTGGCCGACGCTGCTTGCGGCGTTGGCGAAAGCCGGCCGGGCGACACGCTTGCCGCTGGCCGCGCAAGCCAACGCGAGCACGGGCAACGACAACGCCAGCGACAGCGCACTGTGGCTGCCCGCCGAACGCCTGACCTGCTTCGAAGCGCTGTACCCCGGCATCGCGTGCAATCGCTACACACCGCCGCTGAGCGCCCCGAAGGGCTACACCGAGAGCTGGAGCACCGACGACGCGCTCGTCGACGTGTTGCGCGCGCGGCTGACCGGCTTCGGCCCGCTGACGGTCGAGGCGATCGCGCGCCCGCTCGGTTTGCCGGCCGACCGGATCGAACAGGCGCTGATCCGGCTCGAAGCCGAAGGCTATCTGTTGCGCGGCCGCTTCACGCCGCACACGAGCGGCGAGGAATGGTGCGAACGGCACCTGCTCGCACGCATCCACCGCTACACGGTGAGGCGGCTGCGGCGTGAGATCGAGCCGGTCGAGCGGCACGACTTCATGCGCTTCCTGTTCGAATGGCAGCATCTGACGCCGACCACACGCGCCGAAGGCCGCGACGCGCTCGCCGCCGCGCTCGACCAGCTCGAAGGCTTCCAGGCCGCGGCCGGCGCGTGGGAGGAAGACATCCTGCCCGCGCGCGTGCGTGCCTACACCAGCAGTTCGCTCGATGAGCTATGCCGCGCCGGCAAGATCGTCTGGACCCGCCTGACCGAGCGGGCGCGCGGCGCCGCCGGTCCGGTCCGCGGCACGCCGATCGTGCTGCTGCCGCGCGTCCAGCTGCGTGCGTGGCGCGCGCTGCTCGATCCGGCGCGCCAGGTCGAGTTGTCGGCGCTCGCGCAAAGCGTGCACGACACCCTCGCGCAACACGGCGCGATGTTCTTCGACGAACTGCTCGCCGAGGTGCGCGTGCTGCGCATGGAGCTCGAAAGCGCGCTCGGCGAGTTGGTCGCGGCCGGCCTCGCGAACTCCGACAGCTTCGCGGGCTTGCGCGCGTTGCTGAAGCCAGTCGCCAAACGCAACGCGTTTTCCAGCAGCCGGCGCGCGCGAGCGAGCGCGCTGATCGGCGGCATGGACGACGCGGGGCGCTGGGCGCTCGTAAGCCGTCCGTCCGCCGTCGCGCCGGAAAATCCCCCCGAACGGCGGCGCCAGTTGCCGCCCGAGGCGCTCGAACACGTCGCAATGACGTTGCTGCGCCGCTACGGTGTCGTGTTCTGGCGCGTGCTAGAACGCGAGGCCGAATGGCTTCCGCCGTGGCGCGATCTGCTGCGCGTTCTGCAGAGGCTCGAGGCGCGCGGCGTGATCCGCGGCGGGCGGTTCGTCAACGGACTCGCGGGCGAGCAGTTCGCGCTGCCCGAGGCGATTCCGCTGCTGCGCGAGGTGCGCCGGCAGCCGAACGACGGTGCTCTTATCTGCGTTGCTGGGACCGATCCGCTGAATCTCGTCGGCACGCTGCTGGTCGGCGACAAGGTGCCGGCCGTGACCGGAAACCGCGTGCTGTATCGCGACGGCGTGGTGGCGGCCACGCTGGTGGCCGGCAAGTTCCGGTTCGACGCGGCGCTCGACGCCAACCCGCCCGAACGCGAACGCGCCCGCGCGCTGCTGGCGCGCCGCCTCTAGCGACGTCATCGTGGCGTCGTTCTGGCGGGTAATAATGCCGCCGCGCGCGGCCGCGCCGGCCCATACTCATGCTTAGCAAAACGTTAATGATTCTTCGCTCGAATTGTCACGCTTAGATACAATGAGGCAGTTTCATTTTAGTATGAGGAAGACTGTCTGCCGCCGCCCGCCTTGATAGGACCGCCGGCACACTCCGGGGATTTCATGAGCGACCAGCTACACGACCAGGTGCTTCACGCGCGGTTCGGCACGAGCAGCCCTTGCTGGCGCCTGGCGGCCGCCAGCGACACGCTGGAACTCGTGCCTGCGCACGGCCACGCGGCTGTCGGCGTCGCCATTTCCCTCACCTCTTCTCAAGCTTCCCAAGTCCGCGCGCTGAGCGGCGTGACCTCCCACGTCGTCGTCGACGTTCAGTTGGACGCCGCGCCGCTGCGGCTGCATCTGGTCGGCAAGAAACTCGATTGTCATCGTTGGGGCGGCACCGCGTCGGCCGATGGCGACACCGAATCCGTCGCGCGAGCGCTGCTGCACGGTCTGTCGTTCGCTGAACAGGTCGTCTCGGAGGTCAATTCGGTCGTCGTGATCGTCGACCGGAACGGCCGGATACAGCGCTTCAACCGGCTCGCCGAGGAGCTGACCGGACTCAGGGAAGAGGACATCATCGGCCGCAGCGTCTGGACGTTGTTCATGTCGTCCGACGACGGCGGGGTCTCGAACGAGGTCAGCGCGAATTTTTTCAATCGTGGCGAACCGTACGAGATCGAACGGCGCATCAAAACGGTGCACGGCGAACGGCTGTTCCTGTTTCGCAACAAATTCGTGCGCAGCGGCAGCGGCATCGAAGAGCAGTTCCTGATCTGCTCGGGCACCGACATCACCGAGCAACGGCTCGCGCAGGACCGCCTGATCGAGCAGGCCACCACCGACCCGCTCACTGGCCTCGCCAATCGCAACGCGATCCAGGAGCGCATCCAGATCGCGATCGAACTGGCGGCGCCGGGCGAAACCGTCGGCGTCCTGTTTCTCGATCTCGACAACTTCAAGAAGGTCAACGATCACTACGGCCACGTGTTCGGCGACCGGCTGATCTGCGACGTGTCGGATGCGATCCGCGACTGCCTGAATCCGGGCGACTCGCTCGCGCGTCTGGGCGGCGACGAATTCATCGTGCTCGCGGCGAAGGGCTCCGCGCATGACCTGGAAAACACCGCGCAGCGCATTCTCGATCGTATGCGCGTGCCGTTCGCTGTCGGGCTCGTCGAGGTCTATACCGGCTGCTCGATCGGAATCGCGCGTTCGCCCGAGCATGGCGAAACCCTCGAATCGCTGATCCGTTCGGCCGACACGGCGATGTACGTCGCGAAGGACGAAGGCAAGCGCACGCATCGCGTGTTCTCGCCGGAAATGAATCGCCGCGTCGCGGAGTTCATGTGGCTCGACACGAATCTGCGCCGCGGACTCGAGGAAGGCCAGTTGGCGCTGCACTATCAGCCGAAGCTGAACCTCGCGACGGGCGCCGTGCAAGGCGCCGAAGCGCTGGTGCGCTGGAATTCGCCGGAGCGCGGCCAGATCATGCCGGCGGAATTCATCCGTTATGCCGAGGAATCCGGACTGATCGGCGTGCTCGGCCGCTGGGTGATGGAAACCGCAGCGAAACAGGCGGCCCGCTGGAAAGCGGCCGGCTATGACCTGCGCGTCGCGATCAACGTATCGGCGCGACAACTCACGGATACAGCCGTGGTCCGCCATTTCACCGAGGCATTGCAGCACGCGAGTCTCGATCCATGCCTCGTCGACCTCGAACTGACCGAAAGCTGCCTGATCGAAAACGAAGCGGCCGCGATCGAGCTGATCAAGCAGTTCCGCGAACTCGGCGCGCAGGTGCATCTCGACGACTTCGGCACCGGCTACTCGTCGCTGTCGCAGCTCGGCCGTATTCCGCTCGACGTGATCAAGCTCGACCGCAGCTTCACGGGCTCGATCCACGCGGATATGAAGGCACAGGCGCTGGTGCGCTCGATGGTCGCCGTCGCGCAGGAGCTCGATTTCCAGGTGGTCGCCGAAGGGATCGAAACCGAGGCGGAAGAAGCCTTCATGAAGGGGCTCGGCGTCGATTACGTGCAGGGCTTCCTGTACGCGAAGCCGATGCCCGCCACCGAGTTCGAGCGCTGGCTGCTCGATAGGCGCAGCAAGCTCAGGCTGATCGCCTGAGCCCTGCTGTCGCGCGCTTCAGCCGAGGCGCGCGGACCAACCACCCACTTCGTCTTCATCCATCCCGACGGCGCGCGCCGCGCAGTGGATTTGCGTCCACGTAGCCGCGTCGATCGGAATGCCGGCGGCCTCGCGCTGCGCGCGCGTCACGCGCTCGGGCTCGCCGGGTTCGTAGATGCGCTCCGCGCCAGCCGCGAGCGGCGACGCCTTCACCCACGCGAGGAACGCATCGGCTTCGGCTTGCGCATCGGGCGCGTCGAATGCGGTCGGATCGATGATCACCGATAGCATGCAGTTGATGATCGCGTGCGTGGTACCGAGCGTGTCCGCATGCGTCGTGAAGCCGCCCGACAGCGCGCCGCCGAAAATCTCGCAGATCGCCGCGAGCCCGAAACCCTTGTAGCCGCCGAACGGCGTCAGCGCGCCGAACGGCGCTTCGTGCATGACTTTCGGTTCGAGCGTCGGCATGCCTTCGTGATCGATCAGCGCGCCGGGTGGCGTGAGCTTGCCCTGGTTATAAGCGACGCGCGTCTTGCCGAACGCGATCGTGCTGGTCGCGAAGTCGAGCACCAGCGGCGGTTTGCCGGGCCGCGGATAAGCGGCGCAGAACGGATTCGTGCCGATGCGCCGGTCCGCGCCGCCGAATGGCGCGACGAGCGGATCGCCCGCCACGTTGACGAAGTGAAACGACACCAGCCCGGCGCGCGCGCACTGCTCGGCCCAATGCCCGATGCGGCCGATATGATGCGCGCCGCGCAAGCCCACCGCGCAGACGCCGAGCCGCCGCGCGCGCTCGATGCCCCGCTCCATCGCCTCGAACGCGATCACCTGACCGAAGCCCTTGCCGCCTTCGACGGTCAGTACCGCGCCCGCGTCCTTCACGACGTCGGCGTGTCGATTCAGTTGCAGTTGCTGGTCGGCGAGCGATTCGACATAGCGCGGGATCATGCCGACGCCGTGCGAGTCGTGCCCGGTCAGATTCGCGGCCACCAGATGATCGGCCACCAGCTCCGCTTCGCGCGGCGTACTGCCCGCTCGCTCCCAGATCGCCCTAACGTAGGCATGCAGTTGATCGGCCGGAATCCGGGGCGTGGTGGTTTGGGCAGTCTGGGAGTCGGTCATTCAGCGTGTCGGTGAGGTTCGAACGGAAGGAATGAAACGGCGGGAAAAACAGCTGCATCAAAGCAGCATCGATAAACAGCGGGCCCGGGTCACGCCCGAGCCCCACTCAAACGAAACCAGAACTCACGGCGCCGCGGCAATCACTTCGGCAACCGCGGCCGTCAGCTTCTTGCCGTACGGCACGTGCAGGAACTCGTTCGGCCCATGTGCGTTCGACTTCGGCCCGAGCACGCCGCACACCATGAACTGCGACTTCGGGAAGCCCGCCTTCAGCACGTTCATCAACGGGATCGTGCCGCCGAGGCCCATGTAGGCCGCGTCGGCGCCGAAGTGCTGACGCGACGCATCGTTGAGCGCGGTGGCGAGCCATGGCGCGACCTCCGGTGCGTTCCAGCCGCTCGCCGCGCCCGCATCCGGCTTGAACGTGACCTTCGCGTTGTACGGCGGATCGAATTCGAGCAGCGCCTTCAGTTCGGCGACCGCCTTCTCCGCTTCGATGGTCGGCGGCAGCCGCAGCGACAGCTTGAACGCCGTGCGCGGACGCAGCACGTTGCCGGCGTCGGCGAGCGCGGGCAAGCCAGCCGCGCCCGTCACCGACAGCGACGGACGCCACGTCGAATTGAGCAGCGCCTCGCGCGGATCGGTCGTGGTGGGCAGCACCTGACGGCCGTCCTGGCCGCACGCCCACGGCATCTTCTTCCAGACGTCATCGCCGAGAATCCTTGCGGCGGCCTCCGCTTCGCGCAGACGATCGGCGGGCACCGTGCAGTGGAAGCCCTTCGGCAGCAGCGTGCCGTTGGCGGAGTCTTCGAGACGGTCGAACAGTTGCCGCATGATGCGGAAGCTCGACGGTACGATGCCGCCGTAGACGCCCGAGTGAATCCCTTCGTCGAGCACCTGCACTTCGAGATCGCCGCCGACGAGTCCGCGCAGCGACGTAGTCAGCCACAGCTGATCGTAATTGCCCGCGCCCGAGTCGAGACACACGACCAGCCCGACGTTGCCGAGCCGCTCGCGCAGCGCGTCGACGTAGGGCAGCAGATCGTAGCTGCCCGACTCCTCGCAGGTTTCGATCAGTCCGACGCAGCGCGGACGTTCGACACCCTGTGCATCGAGCGCGGCGAGCGCCGTCAGGCTCGCATAGATCGCGTAGCCGTCGTCCGCGCCGCCGCGGCCGTAGAGCTTGCCGTCTTCGAACTTCGGCGTCCACGGACCGAGGTCGTTGCGCCAGCCATCGAACTCGGGCTGCTTGTCGAGGTGGCCATAGAGCACGACGGTTTCGTCGCTGCCCGAGCGCGTCGCGGCCGTCTCGAAGAAGATCACCGGCGTGCGGCCCGGCAGGCGGATCACCTCGAGCTTCAGGCCGCGCACCGGTTGCTGCTCGGCCCATTGCGCGGCGTCGGTGATCACGCGCTCCAGATAACCGTGTTTCGCCCAGTCGGGATCGAACGCCGGACTCTTGGCCGGCACCGCGATGTAGTCCGTCAGCGCGGGCACGATCTCGTCGTTCCACTTGCGCTCGACGAATTCTCGTAGCGTGTCCGGGTTGAGTTGAGCCTGCTGGGTCGTGTCGTCGGTGATCATGATCGGGTCCGTGAAGTACTGTTCGGTCGAAACGATCATGATAGTCCCGATGCGTGTCGGGCTGAACCCCTTGCGGTGATTAGGGTGGAGGCTGGAACGCGCAGGTGCGAGGCGCGCGGCCGCCATTCGCGCGACAATCGCTACATGCATCGCGCATCAGGAGCTTGTATGGGTGGCAACGTGGCCGTTCAGGCCATCGGCGCGGCGTTCGCGCTGGCGCTGTATTTTCTGCCGGCGATCATCGCGGACCGGCGCAAGCGCCGCGACGTGCTGACGCTCGCGCTCTTCAATGCCTGCCTCGGCTGGACCATACTCGGCTGGGTGCTCGCGCTGTATTGGGCGCTGCAGCCGAATCCGGCGGAGAGCCTCGCGCGGGACGTCGTGGAGACACGCAAGGTGTCGACCTTGCGCGCGTTTTCATCGGCGCTGACGCTGCGCGTGCGGCGACGCGAGGCCGCGCGCGAGCGGCACAAGCGCTGAAACGATTCGGGCGGCTCGAGCAAGACGAGCAGCAAACGAACTACAGGAAACCGATTGATTGACGTGCACGGGCGTCACTCAGGGGCGTCACTCAGGCCGCGCGCCCGATGCGACTCCACTGTACCGAGCCCGCCGGAATGGAGCGCGGCTCCGCCCGCACGGCTTGCGCCGCAAAGCTTTCGTGACGCAGTTCGCCGTGTTCGTCGAACCACTCGCAGATCACCCAGTCGCCGGGATTCAGCGCGACCGGACCTGCGTACGTCACGGTCATGCGCGGGCCCCCTTCTTTTAACTTGACGACGTCGCCCACATTGAAGGCGGCGGATGTTGTCTGGAATGCGTCAATGGTAGCGGTCAGCATATTGGGTCCCCCTATCTTGAGCGTTTATTAAGTTGAGCCCGGCTTTATCGACTCCGACCTGTTGAATCAACACTCTAAAGCCAAGACAGACTAACAATTGAATTTAAACGCGGCAAGCGCTTTTTTATTGATACCGTTTTCATTGAACCCGCAGTTCATGCTCGCTGGCTAAAGTTCCCGGCATTACCGAAAACAATCATCGCGACACCTTGCGGCTAACCCTATGTGCGCTACCGCACAGACGCAACACTTACTGCAGGCCGTTTGCAGGCCGGTAGAAAATGCGAGGCCGGTTTCGTCTGATTAGAAAAGCTAAGGCGATGTCGTCGAGCCGTTAATCGGATGAGCCAGTTTGATCTAAATCAGAATTACCTGTGAACGAGCAGATCGCCGGTAAATACCATGCAGTTCGTTATACCGCTTCGTTCAAATTGAACGATTTTTTCAGCGAGCCAACAAATGAAAACGATTACCAGCGGATTAATTTCAAACTGCCGGGGCGACTGAGCGCCGCACGCCTTTCTGATGACGCACCAGCAGCACGCTAAGGCCGATACACACGAACATCAGCACGGCATTGATAGCGAGGCTCAGCTGGAACGCGTGCGCATAAGAGGCGGGTGCCGAACTGCCGCCGAGCGCCCCGAAGAACGCGCCGCTGATCGCCGCGGTGCCGAACGCGGAGCCGATCTGCAACGTCGACGAGACCACACCCGATGCAAGCCCGGCCTTCTCGGGCACCACCTCCTGCAACACGATGCGCATGATCGACGGCAACAGCAGACCATGTCCGACGCCCGCGCACACTAGCCCGCAGTAGAACAGCAGATCGGGCGTCGCGGATTGGGTCGCGGACCAGCCGGTCACCGTGAAGCCCAGCGTCATCATCGAGAAACCGAGCGTCAACACATGGGCGCCGATGCGCTTGACCACGGCCGGCGACGTCAACGGCCCGATCACGAAGCCGAGCGCGAACGGCATGATCGCGATGCCCGACGCGAGCGGCGTCCAGTGCAGGCCGGTTTGCAGAAAGATGCCGTAGGTCAGGAAGAACGCGCTATTGCAATAGAACAGGAACGCGAGCACGAGACCGAGCGCGAACGCGCGATTACGGAACAGTTGCAGATCGACGAGCGGATGCCCGCCAGCGCGCTCGACGCGCCGCTCGGTCGCGACGAACAGCGCGAACACCGGCACAGCGAGTGCGAACATGGCGAAGGTCCACGCGGGCCAGCCGGCTTCACGGCCATGCGTCATCGGATAGATGACGAGCAGCAGCACCGCCGACAGCAGCGCGACGCCCTTCAGATCGACGCCGGTATGCGTGGCCGGCTGGTTCTCCGGCACGAACTTCCATGTGCCGATGAACGCCGCGATGCCGATCGGGATGTTGATCAGGAAGATCACGCGCCAGTCGAGCCCGAACGGGTGATACGTGATCAGCGCGCCGCCGCCGAGTTGCCCGACGATCGACGACAAGCCGAACACGAAGCCATACAGACTCATCACGCGCGTCTGCTGATGCAACGGCACGACCGCACGAATCGTCGCGAGCACCTGCGGCGCCATCACCGCGGCCGCGATGCCTTGCACGATGCGCGAGATCACGAGCATGTGGCCGCTCGTCGCGAAGCCGCACAACGCCGACGCGATTACGAAAGCCGCCATGCCCGTCATGAACATGCGACGGCGGCCGAACAGATCGCCAAGGCGGCCCCCCGTGATCAGCAGCACCGCGTAGGCGGACGCATAAGCCGACACGACGAGTTGCAGTTGCGCGTCGCTCGCGTTGAGGCCCGTGTGAATCGACGGCAGCGCCAGATTGACGATGAAGTAATCGAGCGGCGCGAGAAAGGCGCCGACGAACAGCACGGCGAGCGCGAGCGCCTGGCGCTGAAAGCCGGGCGCCGACGCTTCGGCGGCGACAGCCATGCCGGCCATCGCCGGGCCGGGACCGGTCACGGCTGCGCTCGCCGCGCAGCTGACTGATCCACCGAATGCCGCCGGAGCGGACTTGATTGCTTCACTTTTCATGACCGATCGTTCAAAAATTGGTTAAAAAATTTTTGCGCCACTGCTCGCGAACGAGGCGTTACACCAGCGCGCGCATCGCCACATCGACGATACCGATCAGCGCATCTTGCTGATGCGCGACCCGCCCCATGACCCGCAAGCCCTGCATCACGCATAACAGGAAATCGCCGACGGCTTTTTCGTCGAGCGTCGAATCGAATGCGCCGCTCGCCTGACCGCGGATCACCGCCGCAGCGAGCAAAGTCGCCATGCGGCGCTGAATCGCGGCGACGCGCGCGCGCAGCACTTCGTCATCGGGCTGCATTTCGAGCGTCGTATTCGTAATGAAACAGCTGCGCCGGCCGCTCAATGCGCAGGACACCCTCGCGTAGTGCAGCAGCGCGTCGCGCAGCGCCTGCTCCGGTTCGGCCGTCGCGCTCAGTCGCTGCGCAAGCCGCGCGACCGCGCCTTCCGAGTAATGATCCAGCGCGGCGAGCATGATGCCGTGCTTGTCGCCGAACACGCCGTACAGGCTGCCGCGCAGCAGGCCGGTGGCCTTGCACAGATCGTCGATCGACGTCGCGTGGTAGCCGTGATCCCAGAACACCTGGCTCGCGTTCGCCAGCACGGTGGCCGTGTCGAACTCGCGCGGACGGCCCCGGTGACACGCTTCGCCGGCTTTTTTCGCGGCTTGCTTTGAATGACTCAATTGCGATGACCTTGTTGCCTGGTTGCGTCGGTCTGTCGATATTATGACTGGATGTTCAATAAATCAAGGATGGCATTCCGTAGGCCTACTCGCGTCGGGGTCATCCGTTCATTCGACAACCGGCATCAAAAAACCGGCGGCGGACATGGCCCGTCGCCGGCTTCGTTGCGCGCTCACAGTGACAGCAGGGGCTCAGGTCTCGAGCTTCGCATCCATCGTAATCGTTGCATTCAGCACCTTCGACACTGGGCAGCCGGCCTTCGCGTCCGCGGTGGCTTTGTCGAACGCGGCCTTGTCTCCGCCCGGAATCTTCACGGTCACGTCGAGATGCACTGCGGTGATCGCGAAGCCGCCGCCGTCCTTGTCGAGCGTGACGGTGGCCGTGGTGCCGATGCGCTCCGGCGTGATGTTGGCCTTGCCCAGCTCCGCCGACAACGCCATCGAGAAACATCCCGCATGCGCAGCCGCGATCAGCTCTTCCGGATTCGTGCCGATGCCGTCCGCGAAGCGCGTCGCGAACGAGTACTGGGTGTCCTTCAGGACGCCGCTGTCGGTGGAAATCGAGCCCTTGCCGTTCTGCAGACCGCCTTGCCAGACTGCCGATGCCTTGCGCTTCATTGCGCTCTCCTGTTTGTGCCTTGCCGCGCACGCTGCTCGACCAAAGATGATGCCCGCCGCGGCGGTCCGCCCGGATGTGTCCGCGCCTGGGCATCGGTCGCAGGTGCCGCGCGGCTTGCAGGCGCGGGCGTGGACCGGATTTCATCATAGGCGCTTCCGCGTCCCGGCGCGGAAAAGCGCGTTTTTCACTATCTCAAAACTGGCAACAATATTTCGCCAGAAAGCCGCTTTTTTGCTGACCTCGTAAGAAATAGACTGCGTTCAACGGATCGGGGAACGCGGTTCACACCGATCCACCACACAATCAATTGGAGGTCATCATGAAATCGCTTCTTTCCGCAGTCGTCGTCGCATCCGCTCTTATCGTTCCGGCACTGTCGTTCGCCCAGCAGGCAAACGGTCCGGTCACGCGCGCTCAGGTGCGCGCCGAACTCGTAGCCGCGCAAAAAGCAGGCCTCCTGAACCAGAACGACACCACCTATCCGAAGGCCGTGTCACAAGACTCGACGATCGTCACCGCTTCGGCGCAAGGTTCGCAAGACGTCGGCGGCGCAAAGGCCAGTTCGTCGGACGCGGGCGCGCCGGCGACGGTGCAGCAACGTCTCTTTTCGACGTATCGCGGTAACTGAGCGTGGTAACTGATCGTGATAACTGAGCGCGCAAGTCGTTAATGCAGCGCGCAGTAAAAAGCCCCGGTTGCGAAGTTCGGCAACCGGGGCTTTTCGTTGGCGCGCGCGGCGCCGCTGCGCAGCCGCTCGTTGGCAAAAGCGCTATTCGGGAAACGGCAGGCTTTGCTGCCCCAATGCGCGCATGTCGAACACGTTCAGCGTCATCGCGACCAGCGCGTAGTAGCCGAGCAGGCCGACCAGGTTCATCACGACCTGATGCCCGAAACGCCCGACCGCCTGCGCATACGTCGCGGCCGTCACGCGCTTCGTCTCGTACAGTTCGCTCGCGAAGTCGTAGATCAGCGCGTCGTCGGCATCGGCGAACTCGGGGCGGCGCCCCTGGCGGATCGCCTCGGCGTCCGCTTCGCCGACGCCCGCCTGCAGCGCGATCGGATAGTGGATGTACCACTCCGCCTGGGCCTGCCAGCGCGAAGCGGTCACCAGAATCGCGAGTTCCGACAGCCGCAGCGGCAGCCCGGTCTGGTAGCGGCAAAACGCGCCGAGGCGTTGCGCGTGCTGCGCGAGCTCGGGGCTGTGAATCCAGCCGAGGAAAGGCCCATTCAGGTTGCCGCGCGGCCCGGACAGGATTTCGTCGAGCACCGCCTTCTGTTCGGGCGTGGCAGTGGACATGTCGAAGTGAGGCAAGCGCTCGGTCATCATCGTTCTCGCAAAAGGCGGTGGGTCGAATCTCAGCGGGCGGCGAGCGACGCGCCGATCGCATCGCTGAGGCGGCTGACGATCTCGTCGATGTCGCGCTCCGTGCAGATGAACGGCGGCGCGAGCAGCACGTGGTCGCCGCTCCTGCCGTCGACGGTCCCGCCCATCGGATACACCATCAGGCCGCGTGCGAACGCTTCGCGTTTGATCGTCGCGTGCAGTTTCAGTCTGGCGTCGAACGGCTCTTTGGTAACGCGATCCTTGACGAGTTCGACGCCGACGAACAAGCCGCGCCCGCGCACGTCGCCGATATGCGCATGTTGCGCATAGTGCTCGCGCAGCCGGCCGCGCAACTGCTCGCCACGCGCCTGCACGTTCGCCAGCAGATCGTCTTCCGCGATCACGCGCTGCACTTCCAGCGCGGCCGCGCACGCGGTCGCATGGCCGATATAGGTATGGCCATGCTGGAAGAAGCCGGAGCCGCCGACGATGGTCTGATAGATGCGGTCGCTGACCAGCGTCGCGCCGATCGCCTGATAACCCGCGCCAAGGCCCTTGGCGATGGTCAGCATATCGGGCGCCACCCCGTCTTCGTCGCACGCGTACAGATAGCCGGTGCGGCCCATGCCCGACATGATCTCGTCGAGAATCAGCAGCACGCCGTAGCGGTCGCACACCGCGCGGATCTTGCGGAAGTATTCGCGCACCGGCGGCACCGCGCCCGCCGTGGCGCCGACCACCGTTTCCGCGACGAACGCCGCGACCGTGTCCGCACCGAGCGCGAGAATCTTCTGCTCGAGTTCATCGGCGAGACGCTGAGCGAACGCTTCTTCGGTTTCGTCCGCGCGCTGCTCGCGATATGCGTAGCACGGGCTCACGTGATGCGCTTCGATCAGGATCGGCAGGAACGGCTCGCGGCGCCATGCATTGCCGCCGATCGCGAGTGCGCCGAGGGTGTTGCCGTGATAGCTCTGCCGACGCGCGATGAAATGGCGCCGCTGCGTCTCGCCCTTCTCGACGAAATACTGGCGCGCGAGCTTGAGCGCCGCCTCGATCGCCTCCGAGCCACCCGACACGAAGTACACGTGCTCCAGTCCGGCCGGCGCGCTCGCGACGAGCCGGTCGGCCAGTTGCTCGGCCGGCTCCGTCGTGAAGAACGACGTGTGCGCGTACGGCAACCGTTGGGCTTGCCGCTTGATCGCGTCGATCACGCGCTGGTTGCTGTGACCGAGGCACGACACGGCTGCGCCGCCCGACGCGTCGATATAACGCTTGCCCGTGGAGTCGATGATTTCGATGCCGTCGCCCGCGACGGCCACCGGCAAGGATTGCTTCGGAGAGCGATGAAAAACGGTGGACATGATGTTCAGTTCCTGGTGAGGGCGGCGGGCGCTGAAACGCGGGCCGGTTCGGGCGTCGCGCATGCGACGAAAGTGTCGAACGCGCATTGCCTCTGGCGATACGCTTTCATCGACACACCAGCGTTGCCGATTTCGAACAGCGCGGTGGCGAGGGTGTTTTCGTCGTCGGGATCGTGAGGATCGTCGCGGTAGATCGGCAAGCCCGACGGCGCGCGATCGTGCAGTACGTCGAGCAGGGCCGCCGGTTGCAGCGGCCGGCCGCGGCCGGGCGATTTCGCCGAGCCGGTAGCCGATGTCGTACGGCTCGCCGCTGACCTGAAAAACACTGAATTCCTGCATCGACGCCACGGGCCGCACCATATTCAACAATCGGTACGTATTTATACGCTAATACAACATTTGTTGTCAAATGCCGTTGAACGATATCGAGCGGAGCGCGGCGTGCCTCACGCAATCGCTCAAGGCACGTACGCGCCCTTCGCATGTAACGATTGTTCGGCGAGCGCAAGCTGCTCGAGCGCATCCGCGCCTTCGAGCGCGAGCAAATGCGCGACCAGCGCTTCGGCGATCGCGGTGGCGGCCACCAGCGACGGAAAGAACGACGGGCTTTCGTGCGAGAAGATCAGTACCTTGTCGGCGTTCAACGCGATCGGCGACACGGCGCTGTCGGTGATGGCGATCAGTTTGCTGCCTTTTTCGAGCGCGGCCTCGGCGACGCGCGCGGCTTCGACCGAATACGGCGCGAAGCTGATGACGATGGTCGCGCTGTCGCGCTCGATCGTGCGCAGTTGCATTTCGAGCGTGCCGGCCTCGCCGTTGAGCAGCGACACCGACGGACGAAACAGCCGGTAGCCATAGACGAGACCGAACGCCACCGCGTAACACGAGCGGAAGCCCGCCACGTGCACGTGCGACGCACGCCGCAACACGCGCGCGGCCTCGACGATCACGCGGCCGTTATGCGCGGCGGTCGTTTCGAGATTGTGCTGCTGCGCGACGAGAAGATCGTTCGCGAGCGCATCTTTCGATTTGACCATCGAGCGCGCCCGGCTCGTCAACGGCTCGGGCCGCGTGCGCACGCGCGCGACGAACAGATCGCGCAATTCGTTCCAGCCGGGAAACCCCAGTTGCTGCGACAGCCGCACCAGCGACGCGGGCTGCACCTGCGCGCGCTCGGCCACCTTGCGCATCGACGACACCGCGACCTCGTCGGGATGATCGAGCAGGAAGCCCGCTCCCATCTGGAACTGCGGGCTCAGGTCGGGAAAGCGCGCCCGAATCAGGGCGACGAGCTGATCGAAGCTGTCTGGCATGGTGAGGTGGGTCGGCGCCGAGGTGAGAGATGACAACAAATGTTACCACCGGGCAGGCGCGTTCAACGGCGCGAAGATGCTCGGTTCCCCAGCGCTTCCCGATGCGCGTCGACGAAGTCCGCCATGCTGTCGAAGCGGAAGTCGATGTCAGGCTGCGAGCCCGGGTTCATCGTCGCGCCAAAGCCCGGCTGCGAATGACGGCGGTAAATCCAGCACGATGCCAGGCCGAACTCGTTTGCGGCCTTGTGGTCATGGAAGAGGCTTTCTGCCGTGTGAAGAATTTTTTCCTTCTTGATGCCGCGCTGATCGAGCTTCTGAAGCATGTACTCGAAGTTGCGCGGCGACGGCTTGTAGGACCCGACGTCCTCCGCTGTGATGACGGCGTCGAACTCAACCTGCAGCCTGGCGTTGCTGAAGGTGAAACTTTCGTTGTCGATGTTCGACAGGATGACCAGCTTGTAGTGCTTCTTCAGATATTGCAGCGCGACCGCGGAATCGGCGAATGCCGGCCAGTTTCTGATCGACTGGCCGTACGCTACGCATTCTTCGTGTGTATAGGGCAGGCCCCACTCTTCAGCCATGCGCTTATATACGATGGGAAGCAGTTCCTGATAGCGCTTCGCAGGGGTGAAGTTCTGCTGCGACGACTCGTGGCGAGCGTGCGCTTCGAGAACCTGGTCACGCGTGAGCGGTGTCCTGGCTCGCTCCAGCAGAGGCCTCAGGCCTTCAAGGATGCCACTCTCCCAGTCGATCAAGGTGCCGTAGCAGTCAAAAGTCAGTGTATCGAAATCGGTCAGTTTCACGACTCCTCCTGTCGGATGGCGTGCTCAAAGGTTGAACCCATGCCGAAGCGGAGCTAATCTGGTCAAACACGGGTCCAATACCTGGAGACTATATGCGCCACCTCGTCCTAACAATGGCTGTCTTAACAGCCGCCGGCATCACCGCATCCGCCAATGCTCAATCGGTGGTCACCCTCGGTCACTCGGCTCCGCTTACGGGCCCCCAGGCGCCGAACGGAAAGGACAACGAGAACGGCGCCCGCCTTGCTATCGATGAACTCAACAAGAGCGGTGTCACGGTCGCTGGCCAGAAGGTAACTTTCAAACTGGACTCCGAGGACGACCAGGCAGATCCGAAGGTTGGCGTTCAGGTCGCGCAGAAACTCGTCGACAGCGGCGTGATTGCTGTCCTCGGCCCGTACAACTCAGGTGTGGCTATTCCGGCATCGCGCGTCTATAACACCGGCGGGGTACCGATGCTGCCGGTTGCCTCCAATCCGGCGCTGACGAAGCAAGGCTTCAGGAACATCTTCCGTATCGGCGCGAGTGACGAGCAGCTAGGCGGAACGATGGGTCAGTTTGCGGCCAAAACATTGAAGGCCAAGACCGCCGCGGTGATCGACGATCGCACGGCATATGGGCAAGGTGTGGCCGAGCAGTTCGTCAAAGAGGCAAAGGCAAATGGAATTCAAATCGTGGACCAACAGTTCACGAACTCGTCGGCGACTGACTTCCTCGGGATTCTCACCAGCATCAAGGCCAAAAATCCGGATGTCGTCTTCTTCGGCGGATACGCTGCTCAAGGCGCGCCGATGGCCAGGCAGATGCGCGCACGCGGACTGCGAGCCAAGCTGCTTGGCGGTGATGGCATTTGCTCGGCCGACATGGGCAGGGTTGCCGGTGACGCGGCCTCTATCGTGTATTGCGCCCAGGGCGGCATCGCGCTCGACAAGACCCCAGCCGGCCGTGAGTTTCTGCAGAAATACAAGGCCGCGTTCAACACCGACACGCAGGTTTATGCGGTCAGCTACTACGACGGCGTAAAACTGCTGGCCGATGCGATGGTCAAAGCGGGAACCACGACCGACAAGGCAAAGCTCACCGCCCAGTTGGCAAAGACCAACTATAAGGGCGTGGCAGGCACCTACTCTTTCGATGAAAACGGCGATCTGAAGGGCGCACCCACGACCGTCTATGTGATCAGAAACGGCCTTCCGGTGCCCTACGGGCAGTGACGTTCAATCGAGTAACCCCAACGCATACATGAAAATCACTCGCACTATTTCGACAGTCGAGGTCCATACCGGCGGCGAAGCGTTCCGTATCGTGACGAGCGGGCTTCCTCGTCTTCCCGGTGACACCATCGTCAAGCGTCGAGCGTGGCTGAAGGAGAACGCCGACGAAATTCGTACCGCGCTGATGTTCGAACCGCGTGGTCATGCTGACATGTACGGCGGATACCTGACCGAACCCGTTAGTCCCACGGCAGACTTCGGAATCATCTTCGTCCACAACGAGGGTTATAGCGACCACTGCGGACACGGCGTTATCGCGCTGTCTACCGCGGCGGTCGAGTTGGGCTGGGTTCAGCGCCAGATTCCCGAGACGCGAATCGGCATCGACGCTCCATGTGGCTTCATCGAGGCGTTCGTGCAATGGGATGGTGAACACGCCGCCAACGTACGCTTCGTCAACGTTCCGTCGTTCGTCTGGAAACGGGATGTCACGGTCGAGACGCCGTCGTTTGGCACGGTAAAGGGTGACATCGCCTTCGGTGGTGCCTTCTACTTCTATACGGACGGTGCGCCGCACGGTCTCGCAGTCCGGGAGTCTTCTGTCGAGGAACTGATCAAGTTTGGGGCCGAGGTCAAAAAAGCTGCAAACGACGCGTACCCGGTTGAGCATCCCGATATCCCGGAAATCAACCACATCTACGGGACCATCATTGCCAACGCGCCACGGCACGAAGGCTCGACGCAAGCCAACTGTTGCGTGTTCGCCGACCGTGAAGTGGACCGTTCGCCCACCGGCTCAGGGACGGGCGGACGCGTCGCGCAACTCTATCTGCGCGGCGAACTGGCGAGCAACGAGACGCTCGTCAATGAGTCCATCATCGGCACGGTCTTCAAGGGGCGTGTACTCAGTGAGACGACCGTCGGCGACTTCAAGGCCGTCGTCCCCGAGGTCCAGGGCAACGCATACGTTTGCGGTTTCGCAACCTGGATCGTGGACGAGCGTGACCCGCTGACTTACGGTTTCCTCGTCCGATAATCGGTTCCTTGCAGTCGCTTTTAGCGCGGAACGCCGTGACAGGCATTCCGCGTTGTTTGATTGGCGAATCGCGCGGCCCGACCAGTAGGTCAAAGCGCGGCTTCGGGCGCGAGGCCAGCGCGTTGGCATCACCTCATCGCCCGTTCTTACCTTGCGTCTTCTTTGCGGTCGCTCTGCTTCGGTTCCGAAGCGCGAAGAACACACCGGCTCCGAGCGCGACGAGCAGAACCACGATCAGGCCGCCACTGATGCCGCTCATGCCGGTCATGCCACGAGATTCGCTCTGGCTGGGCGCCGCCGAGGCAGCCACGGGCGCGGAAGCCTCCGCCGCGACGGGCTGCGGAAGCGCCACACCGGCGGCACTCCCTTGACGCACCAGAGAAGCCTCCGATGTCGGCGAGGCCTGGGACACCTGAGATGCATCAGACGCGGATACGGCTGGAGGCGCTTCGGGATTGGGACCGACAGGTGCCATCGCCGTTTCCGAGGCCGTCACGACAGACGCGGCCGGCTCAGGCGCGGCCGCCTGTGGAGCGACGTCGACGGACCGGGCCATCGCCTTCCACTGCGCGAACACCCCATCCACGCAGTGCACATCGATACAGGCGTTTCGCGCCTGCCGCCACTTCGCCAGTTGCGCGGAAGAGAGTTTCCCGCTGCTCAGAAGAGCCTGTTGCTGCGCGAAGATGTCGTCGTACTCGTTGTTCAGGATCGCGTGATCGCAAATGACGCGCTCAGCGGGTTGCTGCGAGGTTGCACACTGAATGTCGTTCGCCGATGCCGCGGTCGAACCCAACGCCGCCATGGATAGCAGCAATACTCCGAATCGTCGTGCCAGGTGCACCCGTCCTCCCAGAATGTGAGTGTCAAAGTCCAGGCACCACGATGAATCCGCCTGGCTCGTCACCATATGTATCGACTCTGCCTTCCAGCAGATACCGTGCCGCCAACGCGCATAGCGCCGCGTCGACGTCGTCGATCGAAGTCAGCGACGCTGTTGCGATACCTTCCCGTTCGAGGATTGCCCGGCGCTGCGGACCCTTTTGCTTCGCGGATGCGACGTCCGTCCCGAGGAAAGCGCACGTGATCGCGTGGGGAAATGTCTCGAAGCACACGCGGCCATTGATTTTTTCGCCGCCGCTGAAAAGCGGAAAGTGCGCGACGAATGCGTCGTAGACGCGCTCGCCGTTGAACATCCATCCATAGAAGCCGCTGTTGCTGGCGATCGCCGTTTCGCGAGCCGGTGTCGCAAACGAAAAGATTCGCTGCCGCGCGAGCGCCTTCTCGGCTAGTCGTCCTGCGGCGCCTGTTCGCCAACGACACGGCGCATCGATGCCGACCGCCGCCACCCCGAATGCGCGACACCGTTCCAGCATCTGTTCGGGGGTCGCGTTGCCGAGATGGCTCACGATCTCGGTGCCGCGCAGGACGACCAGATGGTTTCCCTTCCGGTCGCCGCCAACATCGATGCCCGCTACCGTGGTCGGCGTCAAAGCAGCGCCACCACCCTCACATCGCCCTGCTCCGCCGACGCCACCACCTTCTCGCCGATCCGGCGGAACGTGATCGACACCGACGCATCCCCGACCCGCAGATCGCTGACCTCGAGCCAGTCGATACCTTCGGGCAGCATCGGCTGTTCGATCAGCACTTCGCGGCGCTCGGCGTCGATCGTGATGCCCAGACACGCCTCGAGCATCATGAACGGCGAGCCCGCCGCCCATGCCTGCGGCAAACACGCGACCGGATAGGCCGTGGGCGGCTCGCCGCGGCGTCGCGGGAAGCCGCAAAACAGCTCGGGCAAGCGCATGTCGAAATTGACCGCGGCCTGGAACAGCGCCTGCAGCAGCTTCACGGCCGACGCCTTGCCGCCATAGCGTGACAGCCCTCGCGCGCACAGCGCGTTGTCGTGCGGCCAGACCGAGCCGTTGTGATATGCCATCGGATTGAAGCGCGCCTGGCTCGCGGCCAGCGTGCGCACGCCCCAGCCGGTGTGGAACAGCGTCGAGTCGAGCGCCCGCACCACCGCCTCGCCGCGCTCGCGCGTGGGCAGGCCGAACGCCAGCAGATGCCCCGCGTTCGATGCCATCACGCGACACAACTCGCCATGACCGTCGAGCGCGATGCCGTAAAAGCCGACCTCGTCCATCCAGTACTTTTCTTCGACGCAGCGGCGGATCTTCTTCGCGCGCTCCGCGTATTGCGCGGCCGCGTCGCGCAGGCCGCGCAGCTTCGCGTAGTGAGCCATCGTGTCGAACGCGGCGCTCGCATAGGCCTGCACTTCGACGAGCGCGATCGGGCCGTCAGGGAAGCGCCCGTCCGCATGGAACACCGAATCGTGACTGTCTTTCCAGCCCTGGTTCGCGAGGCCGCCATCCGATTCGCGCTGGTAATCGAGCAGCCCGTGCCGGTTTTTGTCGCACACGCCCGCGACCCACTGCGCCGCGCGTTCGAGCGCCGGCCATAGTTCGTCGATCAAGCCGACGTCGCCGGTGCGGGCCGCGTAGGCGCCGGCCAGCACGATGAACAGCGGCGTGGTGTCGACACCGCCGTAGTACAGCGCGAACGGGACTTCGCCGGCCGCGGCCATTTCGCCCTTGCGCATCTCGTGCATGATCTTGCCCGGCGCGGCGTCGCGAAACGGCGAGTTCTCGCGCGCCTGATGCTCGGCGAGAAAGCGCAGCACGCCGGCTGCGAGATGCGGTTGCAGCCACAGCGTTTGCAGCGACGTGATCACCGCGTCGCGGCCGAACGGGGTCGAAAACCATGGGATGCCCGCGTACGGGTACGGGCCGGTCGCGAGATCCGTCGTCAGCAGGCCGAGGTCGGCGAACGAGCGGTCGATCCACGCGTTGAACAGCGGATTGCTCGAACGCACGCGCGCGCTCGCGTTGCGTCGCTCGCGCATCACCAGGTGCGCATCCACCATTGCCGCGCGTACCGCCGTGCGGCCGACGCGCGGGCGCTCCGCATCGATCTGCGAGAGATGCGCTTCGCTCAACGCATGCATCGGCTGCGACACGTCGGCGCCGGGCTTGCCGGTCATCGGCACGACGTGCACCGCTATCGACAGATAGATCGACACGCATGCCTGCGCGGGCAGCTTGACGGTGTAGTCGGCGCGGTCGGCGAACAGCTTGTCCGGCTGCGGCGAGAACGCGATCCGCACGTTGCGCGCCACGTCGTCGAGACCGATATAGCCGAGCAGCACCTCCTGATTCTCGATGCGCGCGGGCTGCACGCGACCCTGTTTGTCGCGCTTCAGGCCGCGCACTTCGAACATATCGCGGAAATCGCTGGAAAACGAAATCGACAGCGGCACGGTCGCATCGTGCGTGCCGTAGTTCGTGAGCTCGATCGCCTCGTTGAGCACGGTGCCCGACAGCACGCGCACACGCTCGACGTGGATCACGCCTTCGGGCGTGCTGTCGCCGCCGAGCGGCGGCAGCGGGCGGTTGGTCAGATGCGCGGTGAAACTGGTGTTGTCGCTGCTGACGCTGCCCGACAGCAGCGACGGCGCGCGGCCGCCGAAGGTCAGGCGCAGTTGCGACATCACGCGCGTATCGTTGACGAACAGGCCATCGTCGTGGCCGGTGATATCGCCGAGCGGATCGTTGACGATGAAGGTGTCGCCCGACTTGAGCACGTGCTGCGTAGCGCTCGCGACGTTAAGGTTTTCCGTCGGGATGAAAACGCCGTCCTGCTCGGGCTCGCGATGATCGACGCCGCCCGAGTGGGTCAGCCCGCCGAGGGCTTCTGGCTGCTGTATCAAGGTCGCTCCTATGGATTCGCTGCTGCGTTTGGTTGCACTTCGGGTCTCGCCTCGGATCGGCCGCCGGATTGCCCGGTTGCCCCGTCACCCGGGCCCCGGTTGGCCGGCCCCCGGTAGGCCGGCCCCCGGTAGGCCGGCCCATCCGATTGTAGAGGCTCTTTCCGCGTGAGACGAGCTTATCGCCTCGGAGTTTCGGCTTTTTGGGCCGTTTTTTGACGGCGTTTTCGGTGGCACGGGACGTGCAGGCGGCAGGATACGCGGAACGTAAAAAAACCCACGGCCTCGTGAGCCGTGGGTTGGCGACCGTCGTTGAACGCGTTGTCGGGCGTCTATCCGGCCTGTTACCGCTTCGCGACCGGCTTCGCTTCACGCAGCGTCTCGCCGATGAACAGCTGACGCGGACGGCCGATCTTCTGCTCGGGATCGGCGATCATTTCGTTCCACTGCGCGATCCAGCCGACCGTGCGTGCCATCGCGAAGATGCAGGTGAACATCGACGTCGGAATGCCCAGCGCGCGCTGCACGATGCCCGAGTAGAAGTCGACGTTCGGGTACAGCTTGCGCGACACGAAATATTCGTCTTCGAGCGCGATCTTTTCCAGCGCCATCGCGAGCTTGAACAGCGGGTCGTCGTGCAGGCCCAGCTCTTCGAGCACTTCGTGGCAGGTTTCGCGCATCAGCTTCGCGCGCGGATCGTAGTTCTTGTACACGCGGTGGCCGAAGCCCATCAGCTTCACGCCCGAATTCTTGTCCTTCACCTTCGCGATGAAGTCGGGAATGTTATCGACCGAGCCAATCTCTTCCAGCATGGTCAGCGCGGCTTCGTTCGCGCCGCCGTGCGCCGGGCCCCACAGACACGCGATACCGGCCGCGATACACGCGAACGGATTCGCGCCCGACGAACCGGCGAGACGCACGGTCGACGTCGACGCGTTCTGCTCGTGGTCCGCGTGCAGGATCAGAATGCGGTCGAGCGCGCGCACCAGCACGTCGTTGACCTCGTACTCCTCGGCGGGATTCGAGAACATCATGCGCATGAAGTTCGCGCTGTACGACAGGTCGTTCTTCGGATACACGAACGGTTGACCGACGCTGTACTTGTACGCCATCGCGACCAGCGTGGGCAGCTTCGCGATCATGCGGATCGCCGATACGTCGCGATGCTGCTGATTCGTGATGTCGAGCGAGTCGTGATAGAACGCGGACAGCGCGCCGACCGCCGCAACCAGAATCGCCATCGGGTGCGCGTCGCGACGGAAGCCGCGGAAAAAGAAGTGCATCTGCTCGTGCACCATCGTGTGCTGCGTGACGGTGTTCTCGAACCCGGCTTTCTGCTGGGCGTTCGGCAGTTCGCCCTTCAGCAGCAGGTAGCAGGTTTCGAGGAAGTCGGCGTTCTGCGCGAGGTTGTCGATCGGGTAGCCGCGGTAGAGCAGTTCGCCCTTGTCGCCGTCGATATATGTGATCTCGGAGTTGCACGCCGCCGTCGACATGAAGCCAGGATCGTATGTGAATTTGCCGGTCTGGCCGTACAGCTTGCGGATGTCGATGACGTCGGGGCCCAGCGAGCCCTGATAGATCGGCAGATCGATGGTCTGGTCGCTGTCGGAAAAGCTCAGCGTTGCGTGTGACTTCGAGTTCATGTACGTCTTCCTTTTGCTTGATACCGCACTCGCGCCGGCATGCATCGCAGTCGTACGGCGAGGCGCGACATCGGCGCTCCCGAAGAAGTACGGGCATGCTCAGGCTCCGCTGCGCATTCTACGGGTCGGCGTGTCGTTGATTGCGTCGATTGATCGCAACAGTCCATCTCCGTGGGCGCAACATTCGTTGTCGGCACGCGGCGGGTGCATCGCGATGCCGATGAAAGTTGCACGAAAGTCGGAACACCAGCCGCAACAATGTTTTGCTGCCAGCACACTGCGTCGGGCGGGATCCATCTGCGATACTCAGTCCGTGCATTGATGCTTGCGGCCCGCGATTCGAAGCGGGTTTTTTTGATCACACAGAAAAGCAGGACGAATACAAATGAATGTCTCTCTCGAAACGCTGTTTCCGGATCATGTCCATACCGAAGACCACACGGTCACCGCGCTGAATCATCAGGATATCGTCGTCGCGTTGTCGGCGGCGCTGAAGACGCAGGACGTCGCGGTGCTGCACATGCTCTATCCGCGCACCGACGCGCGCACGCATCGCAGTCTCGACACGCTCGTCGACGTGCTGCATGGACACGGCCTGCATGAAGTCGCGGATCTGATCGCGCAGGAAGCGCACTATCTGTTGTTCAAGGACCCGGTGAAGGCGTGGAAGGTGTTCCACGAAATCCGCAACGACTCGCTCGCGATCGGCGTACATCTGTACTATCACGGGCTCGTCGGCGAGGCGGCCGAACGCGCGCTCGACAAGGACGCGCATCGCAAGGCCTGATGCAGTAACGGGCGATCGGCGGCGCGCGCCGGCCGATCGCCCTTGGTCTTCGCTTCACTTGCTCAGCGCGCGCTCATCGCCTGAATGAAATCATCCACGTAACGATTGAACGCGGACGGATGCGCGAGGTTCATGCCATGCGACGCACCGCGTACCGTTTCGCGGCGCGCATCGGGCAACCATCCCAGCAACGCCGTCACCGTGCGGTGGAACATGTCGGGACTCTTCTCGCCGTCGATCAGCAGGACCGGGCAGCGCAGAACGGCCGCGTCCTCGGGCACGTAGGCGGGTAGCGGATCGCGGAATTGCCGCGCGAGCGTGTGCGCGTTGTCCGTCGCCATGCGGCGAAAACCCGGGGTGCTCATCGCCCAGAAGCCGGGGCGGCTCACCGAATCGACGAACAGTTGCAAGCCTGCTTCGACCTCGCCGCTTTCGATCAACCGAGCCGCTTTCGCACGCAATGCGTTGACCGTCTCCGGCACGCTCGCGGGTGGACGTCCGGCGATCTGCAGCGGGCCGCCCGGATCGGCGAGCGTCAGCGTGCGCACGTGTTCGGGATGGCGTCGCGCGAAATGATAGGCGACGCAGCCGCCGCGCGAATGCCCGACCACATGCGCGGGCCCCGCGCCGAAACGCGCGATGAACTCCGCCACTTCATCGGCGTGGCTGCTCCAGCTGAACGGCAGGTCCGCCGCGCTATCGGTCACTGGCCAGTAATGCGTGAGACTGACCGCGACGCAGCGATAGCGCTTCGACAGTCCGGCCAGTTGGGGCTGCCAGTAGCGGTAGTCGCACAAAGAACCGTGCACGAACAGCAGCAAGTCGCCGTCGCCGGCCTCGACGTAAGGCACGCGCAAGCCGCTGCGTAGTCCGATGAAGGATGGCGATGACGACAGCGACGAAGCGGAAACGGATTGATTCACGGGTGATCGACGGACAGCGCGGCATCGGCGCGCGAATGCGGGCGGAGCCGGCAACAAGCATTGGAAATGAGCATATCGGCGTCCCGGAAAATGGGACGCGATGCGTATTGTCACATAAGGGTCAGCGACGCGTCGGGCAGGCAACTGCCAGGTGCCCCGACCAAGCGCTTATTGAGCACCCACGAAAAGAACGAATTGCGCGAACATCGCCGCGCATGCATGCGCCGGAGGGCATCAGACCAACCACGCGTCGCGACACGGGGACTAGTCACTCAGGAGCCGCTTCAATTCCTCAAGAAATGAGGTGGTGGTATAGCCCCAAAGAATCGGATTGAAATTGAATCCATAGGTTTCATAGAATTTCTTGTCGAGACTTTCGCCTGCTTCTTTTTTGATTTTGTCTATTTCACCTAGCGCCTCTGCAATTTCTTCTGGTGAACTATCGCGTTTGTAGCACGATACAACCTCCTCCAAAGTATCACCCCAAAGATCGCTGTCCTGGTTGAGATATCCCCCGAACAGGACATAGAACTGGGGATATGATTCTTCGTTCATCATTTCAGTAGATTGGACGTCAAAATGTAATACGGCATGCCATTGTATTCTTCATATTTCAAGACAACCTGAACCGTACTCATATCCTTTAATTGCCCGGTTTCTCGGAGAACTCCATACCCTGCAGTTTTTCCCACATTATCAAACAAAATTAAAACTTGCCTCGGATTTGATTGAGCCCAATTCCTGATTTTCGCTGTGTTGGATTCCATAACCTTGGAGATCGCCCATTCCGCCGTCGGTAAATCCCTAAACGACGATACTACGTCTCTTTTGGGTTCCAAGCGCAGCCTCTCCCGCAACTGCTCGACAGTCTTCCCTATATGTTTTTCTATTGTGTGCCCACCGAGCCCCGGATTGAGCGCCTTCGCCCCGTGCATTTGCAGATTGATCCGGCCCATCGTAATGCTGGCCGCGCGGGCAGCCTTGATCGAGCCAGCAAAGCTGAACGGCACGATCATATCCAGTGACAGGCCGATGTTGTTCGCCATGTCGGGGCTGGCTTTCACCTTCTCCGCCAGCTTCGTTGTGCCTTGCTGAATGAGCGTACTGGTATCCTGCGCGGTCCAGACCTGTCGCAGACCGCCGCCGCGGTATCAGAACCATGTACGCCGAACACCACGCACCCGGCCTTGCTTGCCATCGTCGGTTCCGGCAGCACACATAGAGCCGCTGCCCCGACCATTTCCAGCACTCCGCCGACAATCTGCAAACCGCCCCACAGCCGGTTGGAAAGCATCTCGGTGGGGCTGATCGACCGGCGGGAGAGCACCGCCGACAGTTGCGGCGCACTGAGCACCACGCGCACGCCATCCGCATCCTGCTGATACGACATTCCGAACTCCTCTGTAACTGTTGGGGCTGCCAAGCTAGCAGGCGACCACAGGGGTACGGAATGGGCGATGGATGATTTTAGGGTTTCGTTGCGATCAACCAAATGTCACCATTTGTGCGCATCGGAATGCACATCGCGACAAATGGTCGGCGCGGCTCTATGTGTGCTGAGGCAGCCAACGTTGGCAAGCAAGGCCGGGTGCGTGGTGTTCGGCGTACGTGGATCAGATACGGCGTCGGCGGGTTTGCGTCAAATCCGGACGCGCCAGGATACGGCCACACTGACCCAGCAGGGCATCTGCGATGGAATGGGGTGGAATGCAATTTGGCAGTCACCCAAGCCCTTATCCACCGCTCAAGCGTCCCCGGCTTCGTCCACCCACCCCGCCGCGGCCGCCGCGCCCGCGCCACGCACCGCGCAGGTCAGCGGTTCGTCGGCGACGTGCACGTCGAGGCCGATTTCCCGGCTCAAACGCCGCCCCAGATTGCGCAGCAGCGCGCCGCCACCGGTCAGCACGATGCCCTTGTGCGCGATGTCCGTCACGAGTTCGGCGGGAGCCAATTCGAGCCCGCGCTTCACCGCGCCGATCACCTGGCTCAGCGGCCCTTCGATCGCCTCCGAAATATCGCGGTTGCTCAACTGCACCGTGCGCGGTAGCCCATCGTCGACGCTGCGGCCGGTTGCGTTCATCTGCTCGAGCGGCACGTCGTGCACGGCCGAGCCGATGGCTCTCTTGACGTGCTCGGCGGTCTGCTCGCCGAGCAGCACGCCATACAGATTGCGCACGTAGCCGATGATCGCCGCGTCGAAATTGTCGCCGCCGACGCGCACCGAGCCACTATACGCGGTGCCGCCCAGCGCGATCACGCCGACCTCGGTGGTGCCGCCGCCGATGTCGACCACCATCGAGCCGGTCGGGTCGCCCACCGGCAGGCCCGCGCCGAGCGCCGACGCGAGCGATTCGCCGATCAGGCTGACCTTCCACGCGCCAGCCGCCTCGGCCGCTTCGCGGATCGCGCGGCGCTCGACGTGGGTCGCGGAGGCCGGCACGCACAGCGTGAATACCGCGCGCCGGCTGAAGAGCGAACGCGGCCGCGCCATGTCGACGAATTGCTTGATCATGTGTTCGGCGGCGGAGAAATTGGCGATGACGCCGTGGCGCATCGGCCGCACCGCTTCGAGGTTGCGCGGCACGCGGCCGAGCAGCTGGCGCGCCTCGGCGCCGATCGCGGCGATCCGCTTCGACCCGCTCGCGGGCTGCCTCTCGAAGCACACGACGGACGGCTGGTTCAGCACGATGCCGCCGTCGTCGGTATAGATAAGGGTGTTGGCCGTGCCGAGATCCACCGCCACGGCGTGGCGGAACAGTCGCTCAAAGAGCGGGTAATGCGGCGTCGGTCTGGCCATATGCAGGCTCTGATGTGTCGTTATGCGCCGTCCAAGGCGGTCTGGAAATGCGCCCCCGGTACCCCGAAGCCGCGCGACACGCCCCGCTGGGCGTTGCGCTTCCCGCGCGGCGGGGGTGATTTTCAAGCTATTGCCCATATGACGGCAAGCCCATCAGAATCTTTAGGGCCACTTTCTAGTGGGTTTGTGTCAATCGCGCGACAGCTCGCCCAGCGCGCGTTCCAGCGCATCACGGCCGAGCGCGACGCCGTCGGCGGTGATCGTGTGGCCGACGCCGGGCAGCACGTAGGCGTCGACCGCATAGCCGGCGGAGTTGAAAGCGTCGGCCGCGGATTCGAGTTCGCGCACCGGGATCACCTCGTCGTTCTCGCCGTGGACGAGCGTGAGCGGCGTCGCGCGGTTCGACGACACGATCGGCGAGGCGAGCCGCCCCGAATACGCGACGACGCCGGCCGCGCCCTCAACGCTCGACGCGACGTGATGCAGCGCCATGATCGAACCTTGCGAGAAGCCGACCAGCGCAAGCCGATCGAAAGACAGCTGCCAATGCGCGAGCTCGGCGTCGAGCACGCGGCGCAGCGCCGGATAGGCGGCGGCGACGCGCGCCTCGCGGTTCGCCGCGCCGACGTCGCGCAGGCTGAACCACTGGCGGCCGCCGAAGCCGCCGTCGAACGGATCGGTGCCGTCGAGCGACGCGAACGCCGTGCCGGGCAGGTCCTCGCTCCAGATGTCGGCGAGCGGCATCAGATCGCGCGCGTTGCTGCCGACGCCGTGCATCAGCACGACGAGGCTCGTCGCGGGCGCGTTTTGCGGCGCGCGCCGCCAGCCGTGTTCGAATTGTTGCCAGCTCATGGTGGGGTCCTTTTTTCCGTGGGATTGGGTGTACGTTTCGGCCTTTGCTGACGCAACCTCAGCCGCGAGCATACGCCGCGTGCCGCGTTCGCGCCGTCGGGCGCCGCATCGGCTGCTGCCGTGGCCGGCGCCGCCCGGCGATTGCGGGTATGCTTTTGCGCATCGACGGACCCGCCGCCGCGGTGCACGGTCCACGGCATCCTGCGCCGAGCATGCATTGCGAATCGCGCGCCCTCGCCGTCCGTCCTCACGCCGTTCGCGCCGTCCGCCGCAAAACCTCCGGAGAACGCCTTTTGAGCCAGCCCAACGCCGCGCCTGATTCCGCGTCGCCGCCGCCTCAGCCACCCGCGCCACCGTCGCCGCCCGCGCCTCTCGAAGGCGGCCGGCTGGTTCTCGCGACGATCGCCGTCGCGCTCGCCACGTTCATGAACGTGCTCGACACGTCGATCGCGAACGTCGCGATTCCGACCATTTCCGGCAACCTCGGCGTCTCGGTCGACGAAGGCACGTGGGTGATCACCGTGTTCGCGGCCTCCAACGCGGTGGCGATTCCGCTGACCGGCTGGCTCACGCAGCGCATCGGCCAGGTGAAGCTGTTCGTCGGCGCGATCCTGTCCTTCACGCTCGCGTCGTGGCTGTGCGGCATCGCGCCGACGCTGCCGATCCTGCTGCTGGCGCGGGTATTCCAGGGCGCGGTGGCCGGGCCGCTGATTCCGTTGTCGCAGGCGATCCTGCTCGGCTCGTACCCGAAGGAGAAGTCGTCGACCGCGCTCGCGCTGTGGGCGATGACCGCCACCGTCGGCCCGATCGCGGGCCCGGCGCTAGGCGGCTGGATCACCGACAGTTACAGCTGGTCGTGGATCTTCTACATCAACATCCCGGTCGGCCTGTTCGCGGCCGGCGTCACGTGGATGATCTACCGCACCCGCGAATCGCCGACGCGCAAGCCGCCGATCGACGTGGTCGGCCTCGGCCTGCTGATCACGTGGGTCGCGTCGCTGCAGATCATGCTCGACAAGGGCAAGGATCTCGACTGGTTCTCGTCGCCGGTGATCGCGATTCTCGGCCTCGTCGCGCTGATCAGCTTTGCGTTTTTCCTCGTATGGGAGCTGACCGAGGAGCACCCGATCGTCGATCTGCGGCTCTTTCAGCAGCGCAATTTTCTCGGCGGCACGATCGCGATTTCGATCGCCTACGGGGTATTTTTCGGCAATCTCGTGCTGCTGCCGCAATGGATGCAGGAGTACCTGAACTACCGTTCGATCGACGCCGGCCTCGTCACCGCACCGCTCGGCATCTTCGCGATCATTCTTGCGCCGATACTCGGCCGCGTGCTGCCGCACTCGGACGCGCGCGTGATCTCGACGGTCGCGTTCGTCGGCTTCGCGATCGTGTTCTATATGCGCTCGAAGTACGTGATCGAGATCGACACGTGGCACCTCGTGCTGCCGACGCTGCTGCAAGGCATTCCGATGGCGCTGTTCTTCGTGCCGCTAACGGCGATCATCCTGTCCGGCCAGCCGCAGAGCCGGATTCCGGCGGCGGCGGGGCTGTCGAATTTCGTGCGGGTGTTCTGCGGCGCGGTGGGCACGTCGATCGCGGGTACCGCGTGGAACAACCGCACGATACTGCATCATGTGCGGCTGACCGAGCAGGCGTCGGTCGACAACCCGTTGTTCGCGCAGCAGATCGACAACACGCAGTCGGTGCTGCATCTGAATCCACAATCGGCGAATGCGCTGTTCGATTTCACCGTGAACACGCAGGCCGCGATGATGGGCCTGAACGACGTCTTCTTCGTGTCGGCGATCATCTTCCTGCTGATCATTCCGCTGATCTGGATCACGCGGCCGGCCAAGGGCGGAGGTGGACCGGATGCGGCCGGCGCCCATTGAGGCAGATTCGTTTTCGCGCGACGGCGACGCTCGCGCGGTGGCCACGAAGCGGCATCAGCGGAAATAGCGGGCCGGCGTGTCGCCGAACGCATCGCGAAACACCGCGATAAACGACGACACGTCGTTATAGCCGACTTCGAGCGCCACCTGCGTGACGCTCTCACCGGCGCCCAGATGTTCGAGCGCGGCCAGCAGACGCAACTGCTGGCGCCATTGACCGAAGGTCTGCCCCGTTTCCTTCGCGAACAAACGCGCGGCCGTGCGCGCGGTCACGCCCGCGGCCGCGGCGAGTTCCTCCAGCACCAGCGATTGCGCGGGATTCGCGCTGAGCGCCTCGGCGATGCGCCGCGCGCGCGGATCGCCCGGCCAGTTCAAGCCAAGCGGCGCGGCGGGCAAGCCGGCGACGCGATCCAGCAGCACCTGCAGCAGACGGCGGGCGGGTTCATCGGGCGCGCGATCGTGCGGCAGATCGGCCGCGGCCGCGAGCAGCGCCTGCACCAGTGTGTCGGGGACCAGCGCGCCGGTCTGCGCGGGCAGCGGCGCGGCGGCGGCGGAGTCGTCGGTGGCGTCCATTGCGGCATCGGTTGCGACGTAGAGTGAATACGACTGCACCGGCCGCGTCGCGTGCAGGCAGTGCAGCGTATTCGCGGCGATCCACAGCGCGCGGGCGGGCGGCACGACCCAGCGGCCGGATGCCGTGCGCACGGTCAGCACGCCTTCGCTAACGCAAATCAGACGCGCGCGCCGATACGCGCGCCACGGCTCGTCCAGCGTCGCATGGCGCTCGCCGACCACGAAGACCGCTTGCTCGATGCCGTCCGGATCGAAGGCTTCCGTCATGGTGTCTGCTCTGACGCGGGACGTCCGCGAAGGGAGCAAGATTAGCATGCGCGCGGGGCGCGGCTGCGTGGCGGGCTAACAGGGTCCGGCCACCGTGAGCGCGCACCTCGCCTAAAAGCGGGCAGCTCAAAAATCTCTCGAAGGCGATGCTAACTTTCTCGGCCAGCTGTTAGCCTTGAGCACCTGAACAAACGAGCCCCTTCGTCCATCGGGCCAGCCGTAATCAGAGCCTGAACGAGGCTGACAAATGGCGCGATCCCGGCAACGCTCCTCACGCCGCCCGGATCGCCACGAGCCTGATCGCCGACGAGCCCTACCACCCGTACTTGAGTTCGACGCCGGCGTAGTCGGCATTGCGGCCGCCCGCCTCACGAATCGAGTTTCCCACCTGGAAGTGCACGGCTTCGACCGAACCTACCAGATTTGCCGCAATCGTCCAGTCCGCGCGCAACTGCACATACATGCCGGTCCACCGGCTGCCCTTGCCCGCCGTGCCCGGCACTGGCTGATTCGGCTGCTGGTACACGGCGTCGCCGGTCGTCTCGCGCCACTGGAAGCCCAGCGCGCCAAGCAGCGTGAGACTGGCCGAAGGCTTGAGCGTGATGGACGGTTTGATGTGGATCAGGTTCGCGTAACCCGTATAGCCTGCGAGCGTGAAGTAATAGCCGTTCGGAAATAGCGGATTGAAGGTCTCAAGCCGCCCATCATGCGGGTGCCGGTCGCCAGAGGCAGCGTCGATCTGCAGCGCGACGCGCGGCGTCCACGGCAGGTCGAGCTTGTAACCCGCGAGCGAGCCGATCGCCCACGCGAGAACCGTACTGTTACCGACCGTTCCCGTCTGCAGCATCGCCTCGGCATCCCAATCGACGCGGCCGCGCGTGCCGAAATAATGCAGGTCCCAGACGTCGCGGTGCTCAGAACCTTGAGCGTCGAGGTATCGCGCGTTGGTGTTGTTGTAGCGCGACCAGTAGCCGGACATATCACCCGGCCCGACGGATTGGCGCTCGAAACGCACGCCGCTGAAAGTGAGATTGCGGTTCGACACGTCGTCGAACACCGTCGCGTTACGGTACTGCACAGGCTGCGTCGCGTAGGCGATAAAGCGCCACTTCTGGTATTCGTAGTCTGCCCAGATAGCATCGAACGCCTGTCGTACGTTCGGGCCATCGCGTACGGCAATGAAACGCTGCAAGTCGAATGCCATTTCCTGGCGGCCAACGCGAAACTTGAACGTACCGCCGCCGACCGCTCCGGTGTAGGCCACGAATGCCTGCTCGAGATCGAGCGGATTCTTGTCCACCGGCGTGACCACGTTCTTGCCAAACGCCCGCGCATCCACGAGTTGCACGAAAAACTGCCAGTGCTCGGCGAGATGTGCATCGGCATGCACTTCGATGCGCTGAATCAGATAAGTATCCGACTGCGCAAAGCCGATACCGAACAGCGGGGCGTCATTGGTTTCGATACGCTCACGCAGGTTCGCGCCAAGCGACAGATATGAGGCGGGGTCGCCGCCGAGCGGAAGGTACTTGAGGCTGTCGAGCGGCTTGCGCGGAACGCAGGGGTTCGCAAGCACGGACCAGTCCTCCTGCCAGCGGTTGAACATCACGGCAGGACGTTTGACGTTGCACGCGTCGGTCGTTGTGGCGTCATTCGCCACCGTGCCAGTGGTCGCGCCGGCCGAGTCAGCCGCGAGGCTCGCACCTGCAACCGGTTGCGCCGCCGTATCCGCGAACGCTGCGTCGGCGCCCATCAGCAACAGCCCGGCGATGGCCGTCAAGCGCGCGGCCTTCTCGAATCGACGCCCGCGCATCGTGCTCGATACCATGGATTTCCTTGCCTGTGTCGGCTTATGTTTGTGTTTGCCCGTCCCGCTCACGCGCCGGGCCTGAGCGGGGTGATTCCCTACGCCGCCTGGATTCATGAGTGCCCCGGTGCGCTCGCGCGCTCATGCTCTCCCGTGGTCACCGCGAGCCCGACGAGGGCGCACGCCGGCGCAAGCAGCGTCCAGAATCCCATGTAGACCACCCCCAGTGCCCCGGCCACCGCGCTAACCGCAAACGCGACAATGGCCGGCATCATCGACCCGAAGCGCGAGCGCGCCGCCGCGCGCACGCTGTCGACCGTGCCCGGCGACAGCATGTCGATCACGTCCAGAACGGCTTGCGTGACGTTGCCCGTCATTACGGTATTCGGCACGCCAGGACGCTGGATCAGGCGCGGATGCGCATTCTGCACACCCATCGCGAACGCACCCACGACGCCGGCCACGATGACAGGCAAGCTGTCGGGCCGGCTGACCGGCGTCGCCCATACGCCGGCGAGGCAAAAGCCGACGATCAGCACGGCCTGCACCGCATAGAGCAGGCGTGCGCCCTGACGCGCATGCCCCTGCGGGAGCCAACGCACGAGCAGGCTGCTGAGAACGACCCCGCCGATAAACGCGGGGAACACGATCAGCTTGAGCAGAACGCCCTGCCCCGAGCCGGCGATGCCGGCGCCAATCAACACGAAGTTGCCCGTCACGTGTGCGGTGAACAGACCGAACAGTGCAACGAAGCTCAGCGTGTCGACAAAGCCGGCGATCGCGGCAAGGATCGTGTCCTCGGACTTCATTGCGCCGCGCCTGCGTGAATTTCGGCGATATAGCCGCCCGGGAACTGCACGACCGCGGCATCACGCCTGGCCGAGGTGAACGGCGGCACCAGCACGTTGACGCCAGCGGCCTTCGCCTTTTGAAGCGTATCGGCCAGATTCGATACTTCGTAGCCGGTCACTTCGCGCCCGAACGGGTAAGGCAGATGACCGTCCGTCACGAGCACGGTCATCTTGCCGAACGGCGATTCGATTCGAATGCGGCGATAGGTGTCGTCAGGTCTGCCGATCTCGACACCTGGCGCCTTCAGGTCATCGGACACCACCTTGCCGTGCGAGAATTTGACGAAATCGTGAACCAGCTTGTGCACGCTTTGCGGCGACACGTAGACCCGATTCTCGGGAATGGTCTGCAGCTTGTCGTAGTGCGGGGCCTCGGTGTGCCAGTAGAGCTGCATGTTGGTACCACCCGGCCACGTGATGATCGCATCGCGGCCGATCGGGTCGGGGAACGTATCGACGATCACATCCGCACCGAGTGCACGCGCCGACTTCACCGCCGCGTCCATGTCCGTCACGAGGTAGCCCGTGCGCTCCGCGCCGAAGGGATACGGCATGGGCGTCTTGAAGCCGAACACGGAGATCGTGCCTGCCGGGGTAAATACGAGCTGCGACATCGTCTGACTCGGTGTCGGCGTGACCTGGAACACACCCTGCTTCGACTTGCTGCCGCCGAACGTCGCCGCGAAGCTGTCGGTGAAGCGGTCGAAGTCCTCTGGTGCCACGTATACGTGCGTCGTGTCGTACTGCGGACCGACTGCGACCGACGGCGCTTCGACCGGCGCTACGGGCGGCTTCGCGAAAGAAACGGGCGCGGCGACGAGACCGCCCGCGATCATCAGGGCAACTAAGGCAGTGCGAATTGCTTTCATAGCGGAATTTCCTTGATATTTCATCGTACTGATCAATCGGTCAGGCGCGGCTCTCGCCGGCCGGACGCTGCGAATCGCCGAGCAGGATCGCGAGCACGAGCCCCGCGATCAGTCCTAGATGCTCGAAAAAACTGTTGAGCGCCATGAAGCGCTCGACACCGGCGTGGTTCCAGAAGTCGTTGGCAACCAGCATCGCGACGACGGTCAGCATGCCGAGGCCGCCTGCGCCGATCCACGCGAAGCGGCGCAATACCACGCACAGCGAGCCGACGATCTCGACCGCCACCGCGAGCGCTGCCCAGAGGGCGGCCGGGTGCAGGCCGAAATGCGCCTGCTCCGCAATCGCGCCCTCGAAGTTCAGCGCTTTGGTGACACCGCCGATGAGGTAGGCGGACACGAGCGCAAGGCGCACGAGCGGCCCAACCCACGGCGGCGATAGCAGCGAACGAACCCATGCGGGGTTGCTGCTGCCGTTCCATATCGTCATGTCAGATCGCCCAGCAAGAGCAGCCGAATGCGCCCCAGAAGCCCTTTGCGTCCGACGTCGGCAATGCACTGGCCCACGCGCTCGCATGCGCATGGCCGTGAAGATCGCAGGCGCTCGCGCAGGCGCACATCGCCGCGGCAGCGGCGCGTCCGAGCGGCGCGCCCTCGCGCTGCGTAGCGCCCCAGCCGCCATAGCCGCCGTATTGGCGCACCGGCGACCAGTCCGGCATTGCAGGCGGGATTGGCTGATCGTGTTGCGAGAATGGACCCGCGCCCCAGACGATCTTTCCGCCGACCACCGTGAGCAATGCGGTGGTGCCGGCAATGTCGTCCTCCGCGCACGAGAAGAAGTCGCGGTCCGGAACCATGAGGTCGGCGAGCTGCCCGGGCACCATGCGCCCTTTCTTGCCCTCTTCGTTCGAGAACCACGTGACGTACTCCGTCCACATGCGCAGCGCGGTATCGCGATCGAGCAGGTTACGTTGCGGATACATCCGCAGACCGCCAACTGTCTTGCCGCTCACGAGCCATGCGAGCGACACCCACGGGTTGTACGACGCGACGCGCGTCGCATCGGTGCCGGCCGAAACCTTGATGCCCTTCTCGAGCATTCTCGCGACGGGCGGCGTGGCTTGTGCCGCTTGCGCGCCATAGCGCTCGACGAAATACTCGCCCTGATAGGCCATGCGATGCTGAACCGCGATGCCGCCACCCAGCGCCGCAATGCGATCCATCGATCGCTCGGAAACGGTTTCCGCGTGGTCGAAGAACCAGTTGATTCCGTCGAGCGGAATATCCTTGTTGACCTTCTCGAACACATCGAGCGCACGGCTGATGGTTTCGTCATAGGTCGCATGCAGGCGCCACGGCCAGCGGTTCTGTGCGAGTACCCGCACCACGCCTTCGAGTTCACCTTCCATTCCGGGCGGCAGTTCGGGGCGCGCCACGCGGAAGTCCTCGAAGTCGGCCGCCGAAAACACCAGCATTTCACCCGCACCGTTGTGGCGGAAGTAGTCCGAACCATCGTGATACTTGACCGAGCCGGTCCAGTTCACGAAGTCTTCCTTTTCGGCCTTCGGCTTTTGCGTGAAGAGGTTGTACGCGATGCGCACCGTCATCTCGCCCGCATCATGGAGCTTGCGGATGACTTCGTAATCGTCCGGATAGTTCTGCGAGCCGCCGCCGGCATCGATCGCGCCGGTCACGCCAAGGCGGTTGAGTTCGCGCATGAAATGACGCGTCGAATTGTATTGATACTCCAGCGGCAGCTTCGGGCCTTTCGCGAGTGTCGCGTAGAGGATCGACGCATTGGGGTTGGCCAGCAGCAGCCCGGTGGGGTTGCCCGCGCTGTCGCGCATGATCGTGCCGCCCGGCGGCTCCGGCGTATCCTTCGTGTAGCCCACCACGCGCAACGCGGCGGCATTGAGCAGCGCCCGGTCGTACAAGTGCAGGATGAAGACCGGCGTATCCGGCGCGACGGCGTTCAACTCATCGAGCGTCGGCAGCCGTTTCTCTTCGAATTGGTGCTCGGTGAAGCCGCCGACCACGCGCACCCATTGCGGCGCGGGCGTGATCGCAACCTGCTGCTTGAGCATCTCCATGGCAACGGCGAGCGAGCGCACGCCGTCCCAGCGCAGCTCCATGTTGTAGTTCAGACCGCCGCGGATCAAATGCAGGTGATTGTCGATGAGGCCTGGCAGCACCGGCCGGCCACCGAGATCGATAACTTTGGTTGCGCGGCCCGCGAGCGGCATGACGTCGGTATCGCTGCCGACCGCGACGAAGCGGCCATCGGCAATCGCCACGGCACTGGCGATCGGGTTCGAACGATCCAGCGTGGTGAACCGTCCATTGTGCAAAATGAGATCGGGATGAGTAGCGGTTGCGCCCATTTGCGTTTCCTCGTTTCTATCAGTTCGATTAAAGGCCCAACAACTGCCGCAGGGATGGAATGGCCTGTGCGCCGATCAACATGCCAAGCAGGCCGATGAGGGCAACGAGCGGAGGCGCGGGCGAGCGGACCTTGATCACGCTGTAGATCACGCCTATCAGCATCCCTGCACCGAGGGACATCAGATAAGATTCCATACGATCAGTCTCTCCGTGAGATTGGAATGCTGATGCGAGACCTCGCGGTTCAACCCGAGTACCTCGCGGGCAATGGACTGCAGCGCAGCGATCGGCAGACCGCGTGCGCTGCCGCCGACTTCACGCGGAGCGCATCGCCCCGCTTTCGGCGATCGCGGAGGCGATTAGCGTGCCGGTACAGCCGGCAGCACCTCGTGCGGCGTAGCCGTGCGCTGCGCTGCCTTATGGACCATCGTGTACGCGTAGTCGACGCCCATGCCGTACGCGCCCGAATGTTCCTTCGCGATCGCCATCACGGCGTCGTAGGTCGCGCGGTGAGCCCAGTCACGCTGCCATTCGAGCAGGACCTGCTGCCACGTGACGGGCACAGCGCCCGCCTGGACCATGCGCTGCATCGCGAAGTCGTGCGCGTCTTTCGACGTGCCCCCCGATGCGTCGGCCACCATGTAGATCTCGTAGTCACCTTCGAGCATGGCGCAGAGCGCGAACGTCGTGTTGCAGACCTCGGTCCACAGACCCGCCACGACCACCTTCTTGCGGCCATTCGCGGCGAGCGCGTCGCGTACCTTCTGGTCGTCCCACGAATTCATCGACGTGCGTTCGAGCACCTTGTGCTCGGGGAACACGTCGAGCAGTTCCGGATACGTGTAACCCGAGAAGCTTTGCGACTCGACCGTGGTGATCGTGGTCGGAACGTTGAACACCTTGGCCGCCTTGGCCAGACCGACGACGTTGTTCTTCAGCACCTGGCGGTCGATCGACTGAACGCCGAACGCCATTTGCGGTTGGTGATCGATGATGATCAGTTGGCTGTTCTGAGGAGTGAGAACTTCGAGCTTCGAATTGTTCATGACGGGTAGGTCCTTTGAACCGGAGAGAGGAGGAAGCCGCCATGCCGGCATGACCGGCAGGCGTCCAATGTGCATTGGCGCTGGGCAATTCGACATCCAGCTCCGGTTATTTGACACGCAAGGACAGAGCAGCAACAACTAAAAAGGGATTAAATTTTATTGCCCAAAGAATTAATCTTAAAAGCTCTTAATTGGTATTTTTTTAATCCAGAGTAGCCGGTAGTCTTTCCACGAATTCGCTGGGTAGATCCTGTCACGGGACAGGTCGTCAATGAGACTCGCACTATGAAACCGTATATCCTTTCCTTGTTGGCCGGCATCCTTGCCGGGGTCGTCTATGGTGCGATCGGCGTGCAATCGCCGGCCCCGCCCACCATTGCGCTGATGGGCCTGCTCGGCATGCTGGCCGGCGAGCAGATACTTCCCCTCGCACGCAGGGTGCTCTCCGGTTACAAGTTGGGTGCCGCATGGCGCGAGGCGAAATGCAGCCAGCACATGTTCGGCTCGCTGCCGGGCGCTCAAGGCTCCAACGCGGCCGCAAGGGACCAGCAGTCATCCTCATTCTGAGCGGCGCTTCACCGAAGCCGCGGTAAATTCGAGGCGGTTGTCTTCACAGCGGTCTTGCTGCGGCGGAGCAGCTTGACCTGGGACTGCGCGATGTCACTCCATGTCTGCTCCGCTCGACGCACGGCGCAATCAAACGACTCGTCTTCCACCGTGCAGCGACCGTCTACCGTGATCAGCCACCCCTTGCGCGTACGCGTGCAACTCACGCGTCCGTCTTCCATGAGGTCGGCGTACCAGCGCCAGACACGCGCATCGTCAGCGTTCGCACGAACGGCGGCAGCGAGACGCGCGATCTCGAGGCTATGCGGGTGCGAGCCTTGCAGTTTCAAACCCATTTCATTCCCTTTTCGAAGCCACTCAAAACTGGGCGCCAGGAGCAAGAGGCCTGTTCGCTGAGGCGACGCGCGCCTGAAAGTCCTTGTGACAAGCTGAAGAGTTCTGAACAGACGCGCGTTGCCTCGCAGGCGCGTCACGCAGATCTCGTCGTAGCGCCTCAGGACTTGAGGAACGCGAGCAGGTCCGCATTGACCTGATCGACGTGCGTGCTGCACATGCCGTGCGGCGCGCCCTTGTACACCTTGAGCGTCGCGTTCTTGACGATCTTCGCCGAGAGCTTCGCCGAATCGTCGATCGGCACGATCTGGTCGTCGTCGCCGTGCAGGATCAGCGTGGGCACGCTGATCTTCTTGAGGTCGTCGGTGTAGTCGACTTCAGAGAATTGCTTGATGCACTCATACTGGCCTTTGATCGAACCGGCCATGCCCTGGCGCCAGAAGTCCTGCACGAGGCCCTGCGAGACTTTCGCGTCGGGGCGGTTGAAGCCGTAGAACGGCGTGGCCAGATCCAGATAGAACTGCGAGCGGTTCGCGGCCACGCCCGCGCGGATGTTGTCGAACACCGACATCGGCAAACCGTTCGGATTGTTCGCAGACTTGACCATTTGCGGCGGCACCGCGCCGATCAGCACGGCCTTCGCCACGCGCTTTTCGCCATGGCGGCCGATGTAATGCGCCACCTCGCCGCCGCCCGTGGAATGGCCCACGAGCATCGCGCCCTTCACGTCGAGCGCGTCCAGCACAGCCGCGAGATCGTCGGCGTAGGTGTTCATGTCGTTGCCCTCGGACGGCTGGCCCGAACGGCCATGGCCGCGGCGGTCGTGCGCGATCACCCGGTAGCCCTGATTCACCAGGAAGAGCATCTGCGCGTCCCACGCGTCAGCCGAGAGCGGCCAGCCGTGCGAGAAGACGACCGGCATGCCCGTGCCCCAGTCCTTGAAGAAGATCTGCGTGCCGTCCTTCGCGCTCACGTAGTTGCCGCCGTGATGATGCGAGGTGCCGTGCGTATGCGCCGAGCCGCCCGTCACGGACGCGGCTGCGTTCGCGGACAGGCTCGACATGGCTGCCACGGCGCCGGCCATGCCCGCACTTGCCGAAAGCAGCCTGCGGCGCGACGCCGAAGGCCTGGTCGAATCGATTTGCTGGGTGTTCATGCTAGATCTCCGTCGTTGCATCGCCGCGCGCGGGCGTGGCGACGACCTTGCGTGTTGAGATGGATAGCGATGCGGCGAGGAGCGAGAACTCGCTGAATAGCGCCACATGCCGGCAGGCACTCTAATGATGCAAGCGGCCGAAGTCCTTGGCGCAAACTGAAAAGTCCTGAAATGAAGCCGCAATGCCTTTGCGCCCAGCGAGGCGCAAAAGCTTTAGCCACGATTCGGCGCCGTCGTCGCGCTCACGCACGACCCCAAAGCTCGATCGAACGGATATCTCGCATGCGCCAGAGATTAAATATTCTTAATCAGACTCTGCCTGATCCAGACGAACCTATACTTTTTCCGCGAGCCTCCTTTCGCGTAGTTGCTGTCACGCCACGTTCACCAACCAAGACTCGCATCATGAATCCGTACATCCCTTCGCTGCTTGCCGGTACTCTCGCCGGGGTCGTCTACGGTCTGATCGACGTGCAATCCCCGGGCTTCTAGCGGATGAACAACGTCGAGTTTTTTCATTACCTCCTGCTGTTGATCTGCGGAGCGGGCGCCCTGACGTGGCTCGCGGAGCGCATCGCGATCCCGCCTGCCGTCGTTCTGCTGCTCGGCGGCTGTGTGATCGCAGTCGCCGGCAGGCGCGTACCCGACGTGGACCCGAACCTGCTGCTCGCGGCCGTGCTGCCGCCGCTGCTGATGTCGAGTTCGTTCTATACGGCGTGGAAGGAATTCCAACGCGGCATCGGCACGATCGTTTCGCTCGTGCTCGGGGCCGTGACATTCACCACCGTCGCAGTGGCTGTCGCCGTGCATGCCTTCAACCCGAACCTGCCATGGGCGGCGTGCTTCACGCTCGGTGCGATCGTCTCGCCGCCCGACGCGGTCGCCGCCAAAGCGATCCTTCAGCGCCACCCGCTACCCGCCAGGCTCGTGGCCGTGCTGGAAGGCGAAAGCCTCGTGAACGACGCGTCGGGCCTGCTGCTCTATCAAATGGCGGTCTCGGCAGCGCTAGCCGCGACGATCACGGTCACGAGCGGATCGGTGCTGTTCTTTACGCTTACCCTGATCGGCATCGCGGTCGGCATCGTGTGCGGCCAGGCCATGTGTTGGGTGCTGCCGCGTCTGGGCGATCCGATGCTCGGCATCGTCGTGACCTTCGTTATGGCGTGGGCCAGCTACGGTATCGCGGAGGCCGTCGGCGGATCGGGTGTGCTGTCCGTCGTGACCTGCGGTCTCGTGCTCGGCATCCGCCAGCATCGGGTATTCGACGCCGATATGCGCATAAAAGCCAAGGCGACCTGGGAAGCGGTCGTGTTCGTGCTCGAGGCGCTGGTCTTCATCCTGATCGGCCTCACACTGCATGCACTCCTCTCACGGGTGAATCACGAATCGGCCGTGTTGACGGCCGGGCTGCGTGTCGCGTTGCCGGCAACTGCGGCAGCCATCGTTGCGCGCCTCGCGTGGGTGTTCGCTGCGATCTGGCTGCCCGACCAGATACGCGCGAAACGCTCGGGCCGCGAGCCGTGGAGCTTCAAGGAAGCGGTTGTGCTCGGCTGGGCGGGTATGCGCGGCGTCGTCAGTCTGGCGGCCGCAATCGCGCTGCCAGACAATTTCCCCGGCCGCGACCTGATCGTCTTCAGCACATTTCTGCTGATCATCGCGACGCTTGTCGTGCAGGGCGGCAGCCTCGCGCCGCTCATCCGGCTGCTGAAACTGCGCCCGACAGCCCGTCACACCATGTCCGAGCATGAGGCGCGCGCCCATGCGTTCGGCGCCTCTCTCGCTGCGCTCGAGGAAATCGACGAGCGCTCGTCCGGCATCGAACGCGCGACGTTCGAGCGGCTGCTAGCCGAATACCGGATTCGCGTCACCGCGAACGAAAGCGCATACCAGTTGGGTGCGGACCGAATCGAACACCGTGCGCACTTCCTGCGTGTCGAACTCGAACTCGTCGGCGTGTCGCGCGAGGCATTGCTCGGCCTGCATCGCGACGGCAAGGTGGACGACGCGGTCCTGCATCGCATCGAATCCGAACTTGATTTCGAGGAGCTGCGGCTGTTGCGGCTGCTCGAACCGTGACGGCTTGCCTCCACCTCGGCCCTTAGCGAAAGGTATTCATCATGCCCACTACGATCAAGGCTCTGCTCACGCCGCGCGAAAGCGACATCGGCAACCTGATCGTGCGGCGCGTGCTTCCCGCCCGTGCCGCGCGCCTCATCGGACCATTCATTTTCTTCGACCATATGGGGCCAGCCGTGCTGCCCGCTGGCAGCGGCGTGGATGTGCTGCCGCATCCGCATATCGGCCTCGCGACCGTCACGTACCTGTTCGAAGGCTCGTTCATGCATCACGACAGCCTCGGCTATCGGCAGAAAATCGTACCCGGCGACGTGAACTGGATGACGGCCGGTCGCGGCATCGTCCATTCAGAACGCACGCCGCTGGAGGATCGGCCAGTTGAACAGGCGATCCACGGCATTCAGACCTGGGTCGCGCTGCCTGTCGAACACGAAGACGCCGCGCCCGCGTTCATTCATCATCCGGCCGATACGCTGCCGACGTTCACGCGCGACGGGGCAACCGTCCATGTGATCGCAGGCACGGCTTTCGGGAAGACCTCGCCGGTCGAAGTCTTTTCACCCACGCTCTACGTCTATGCCGAGTTCGCGGCTGCCGGTCGCCTTGCACTCGATGCCGAGCACGAGGAGCGCGGCGTCTATCTCGTCGACGGAGATCTGGCCATCGACGGGACGCCGTTGTCTCCGACAACGATGGCCGTGCTGGAGCCGCGTGCAACGGTCGAACTCGCCAGCGCGCATGGCGCGCGCGTGATGCTCCTCGGCGGCGCGCACCTGCCGGGCGAACGCTTCATCGAGTGGAATTTCGTGTCTGGTTCGCGCGAGAAAATTGTGGCTGCGCGGCAAGCCTGGGCTCCGCGGACCTTCGGCAAGGTGCCTGGCGAAGAGCATGAGTGGACGCCTCAACCCGAGCGTGGCACACATTGAGCATCGACTTGGGGAGCGATTGCGTTTGGCGCGTCATGCCGCTCATTGCGCGCCTCAAGAAGCCTTGACGCGCGCTTCGTCTCGACCGAGCCACGCATGAATCTGGCTGACTACCGCTGCGCCGTCTCCTACCGCTGCGGCCACCCGCTTCGGCGCGCCTGATCGGACGTCGCCGATCGCGAAAAGCCCCGGCACATTCGTCTCGAGTGGGAAGCGCTCAGTGCCTGCGTTCGCATCGGGCGGCCCCGTTTCCACAAAGCCGCGCTCATCCAGTTGAACGCCCATCGATGTCAACCAGTCTGTTTTTGGATCGGCGCCGATGAACAGGAAAAGATGCTGTATCTCAATGAGCTCACTACCCTGTTCGTGATGAAAGACGCGAATTCGCTCAAGACCACCGTCGCTCGCTTCCAGTGATTCAAGCGTGCATCTTGCGCAGATCGACACGTTTGGCAGAGCGCTGAGCCGGTCTATCAGGTAACGGGACATGGTGGCTTCGAGACTATGGCCACGTATCAAAACGCGTATGCTTTTCGCGAAGTTGGCGAGAAAGACGGCAGCCTGCCCAGCCGAGTTACCGCCACCGATCAGCACAACGTCTTTCCCGCTGACTAGACGCGCCTCGATGGGCGACGCCCAATAGTAGATCCCTCTGCCCTCGAAGCGCTCAAAGCCCGTCACGGAAGGCTTTCGATACACTGCTCCGCTCGCGACCACGACTGTCCGCGCACGCACGCACTGTCGATCGGAAAGCGCGAGCACGAAGTTGCCCGCCGCGCCCTCGACCCGATCGACCGCAGTGGGAATGGCCACGTGAGCACCAAATTTCAATGCCTGCTGAAACGCGCGTGCTGCAAGAGCTTGCCCCGATATGCCGGTCGGAAAGCCAAGGTAGTTCTCGATACGTGCGCTCGCACCGGCCTGACCACCTGGCGCGCGCCGATCGAAAACCACGGCCGAAAGCCCCTCCGACGCCGCGTAAACGGCCGCCGCCAGGCCCGCCGGACCCGCGCCGATGATAGCGATGTCGTAGCACTGCGACGCACAGAACGTCGGCACCAGGCCGAGCCGGGTGGCGAGCTCCACTTCGTCGGGCGCCCTCAGGACCGACCCGTCCGGGCAAAAAACAAGCGGGAAATCGTCGGCCTTCGAAGTGAGGCCGGCGAGCAGCTGCACGGCGTCCGAATCCTTGTGTGCATCGATCACCGCAGCCGGATAGGCATTGCGCCGCAAAAAGCCTTGCAGGCGGACCACCCTCGCGTCGTCACCCTTGCCGACGATAATGGGACCGAGCCCCTGCTCGATGAGCCCGAGACGCCTCAGGATCAACGCGCGCATGATGTGCTCGCCCAACTGGGCGTCCGCGATGATCAGCGCCCGCAACTGCTCTGAGTTCAGGACGAGCGTATCGCAGTCAGTCATGGCAATCGCGTCCACCAGCGACGGCTTGCCGGTGAGTTGCGCCATTTCGGCCATGAAATGGCCGTCATGATGGTCTGTCACGACCGTGGTACGCCCTTGCGGGTCGCACGAATAGATCCGCACACTCCCGCGCTGCAAGATGAATAGCCCTTCTGCAATGCGCCCGGTCCTGAAGATCGAATCGCCGGCCTTGAACGACTTCGGGCGGCCATAGCGGCTCGCACTGCGTATCTCCGCATTGGAAAGGCGCGGAAACATTTGATGCTGCCGATATTCAAGGGACGAAAACGGAAGTTCAGAGTCGAGTGAGCTTGCGTTCGTATTACCTGCGTCGATCATATTCGCCTCGCCTGCCGGCCGCGTTGAGTTCGAGTCCGGATGTTAGCGACATCAAGCCCAAAAGTTCTTGTTGCGAAGCTGAATAGTTCTGAAGAGACCAGCAACCCCAGGGGAAGCGCTTTCCCATCGAATGGGCCATTGCGCCACGCGCAACACGAGCTCGCGCGCCGAGTATATTCAGCGGGGAGCTCGTGTTGTTTTGCTTGGTGAGCATCGCAACTTGCCCACGGGGCATGCCATGGAACGCGCAAAAATCACGATCGCCGACGACTTCATTTGTCCATGGTGCTGGATCGGACATCGAAATCTGGAGGCCGGCAAGGCCCTTGACGATCTTCCCGAATTAGATGTTCGTTATCTTCCGTTCGAATTGAACCCGGAAATACCGCCTCAAGGGATGCACCGGCGCGCCTACCGAAGGCTCGAGTTCGGTAGCTGGACTCGCTCGGAAATGCTGGGCGGACGTGACTTTGCCGTGACGCGCCGCTATTTGAACTTGACGAGATCCTTGAAGATCAGTTGAGCCCAGGTATTCCCCCTGGCCTGGACGAGCGAACCGCCATCCTTGAGCGGTCCTAGCGCAATCGGCGCGAAACCGAGTTGTTCAGCCAGAGCCGCGACCGGTGCCACCGCACTTTCGTCATCGCTCGACAGAAACACGACGCGGCTGCCGCCATTCACACTCGGATCAGCGGCCAGAACGGCGGCGGGCAGATGGTTAAAGCCCTTTACGAACATGGACCCGGCAAACGCTTTGGCGACAACTGCGGAGGACGGCAGACCTTGTAGCTCTTCGACGGGAACGCCATAAGCATTTGTCGCGTCGATGACCGTCTTGCCCTTCCAACTCTTGATCTGCTTCGCGACCTCGCGGTGCTCCCAGAAAGGAACCGCCAGGAAGATCGTGTCGGACGCGATTGCATCCTGCAGCGTCCTGGGGACGACGGTAGGGCCGATCGCTCGTGCCTGCTGCATCAACGTCTCGGGAGGGCGCCGGCTGGCGACCGTTACGTCGATGTTCTTTCTTGCAAACGCTCGAGCGAGTGCCTGGCCTACCGCGCCAAAGCCAATAATCGAATAGCTCATGCGAACTCTCCATTCAGGTGACGTTTTGATCAACCATGGACCCATGGTGATTATTGGCAACCGGGCGCGCGGGACCGTTGCCCGCGTCAGGCGGCCCGCTGCGCGCGATGCGCCATGCGAGCCACAGCAGACACGCGGAGCCGAGCGCCTTCAACGCCGTTTGCAGCGACGACAGCGCGAGCAGACGTGACAATACCCGCTGGACAATCACCGAAACCAATCCAGGTTATTGATCAGGATTTCATATTTACAGACGCAACACGGACCATCTTCGTCAAGTTGACAGGCCCCCTACGCGCTTTTCGGCGCGATTTCAGATAGCCGAGAAGCCGCCGTCGACAGACAATTCCACCCCATTCACGAAGCTCGAATCGTCTGAAGCAAGAAACAGCGCGACCGTCGCAATTTCCTCAGGACGACCCATCTTTCCCCGCGGGATCAGGGATTCGAACATCCGCTTCGCCTCCTCGGTGAGAACCTGGTCCTGCATCGGTGTGGCGATCGGCCCCGGGCTCAGCACGTTCACCCGGATATTCCTGCCCTTCAGTTCGTTGAGCCAAGTGCGTGCGAATGAGCGCAACGCCGCCTTGCTCGCCGCATACACGCCGTAACCAGGAAAACCCTTCACCGAAGCAACTGACCCGGTCATGAAGATCGATCCGCCATCGTTGAACAACGGCAACGCCTTCTGAACCGTAAACAGCGTGCCGCGCGTATTCAGGCCGAATTCCGCATCGAAGTGCTGCTCGGTAATCTCGCCCAATGGGACGGCTTTGCCCATGCCAGCGCTCGCGAACAGGATGTCGATCTTGCCCTTTTCACGCCTGACTGTATCGAACAGGCGGTCGAGGTCGTCGAGATTGGCCGCGTCGCTGCGCACGCCGGTCACGTTCCGGCCAATCTGCTTGACGGCTTCGTCGAGCACCTCCTGCCTGCGGCCCGTGATGAAAACATAGGCGCCTTCTTCAACGAACCGCTTGGCGCTCGCCAGCGCCATGCCGCTCGATCCGCCCGTGATGACTGCAACCTTACCCTCAAGCTTTCCCATGACATCTCCTTTCGTGGTGTCGGACAGCGTCTCGGTTCCCATTTGCACAAATGTGCTGTATCTTGTGGATCACCGATCCAGATACAGCTTCATTTTATACGGATCACCGATCCGATTGTCAAGGCGATTTATGCGAGCCGACGCTAGAAAAAATTACAGCCATCTACTTGCGGTCGCGCGTGACGTCGTCACCGAGCATGGCGCCGATGCGTCCATGCGAGATATCGCCCGCCGGGCCGACGTCGGGTTGGCCACCCTGTTTCGCCATTTCCCGACACGAGAAGCCTTGTTCGAAGCGTTGCTGCGTATGAACGTGGACGAACTGATACAGCAGGCAGCCAAACTAGAAACGTCGAATCCGCCTGACCAAGCGCTGGTGTCCTGGTTTCGCGAAGGGGTTGCATTCGTTCGTAGCTATAGCGGCATTTGCGCCTTGTTCGCGACCGCGCACGCGGACCCTGACTCCGCGCTTCACGCTTCGAGCACAGCGCTGCGTTCAGCGGGCGCGCGACTACTGCGCCGTGCTCAGGCCGAGGGAACGGCGCGCGCCGATATGGATGGGGTCGACCTGTTCGCCCTGATGTCGGCGCTCGGCTGGCTCGACGGCCAACCCGGATTCGCGCCACGCGGGGATCATCTCTTTCACATTATTACGAGCGCCATCCTGACAAACCGGTCGAGCAACGATGTCGAGAAGGCAACGTGTTGAATCAGATCGCCGACGCATACTTTCCTACCAGGAAAGCCCCGGGGATTCGAACCAGACGGCGGAAAGCTGACTGGAGCCGACACTCGAATGGCCATTACCGCACTTGATCGATCGGCCGCTTCTGGCCGCGCGGAGACATCCGGGTCAGTCCTCGATCTCTCTATCTCAGCCGGGTTGAAGGTGCTGGCACTCCGTTTGGAACCAATAGTCGACCAGGCGCTGTGCCGCTTGTAGATCATCCGGGTAATACGGATCATCAAACCACGGTGACGGGTCGTAGCCCGCTTTCCTCAAGGCAGCGAGTTCGCTTTGGTGCTGCGCCATCGTAGGGGGCGCGTTTGTCTTGAGCGCCGCCAGGTCGCGGCACTCTGTCGGAGTGAGGTGCGGCCCGGTATACGACATGCCACCGGCGACACAGCCGGTGAGCAAAATCACCAGAGCGGGAAGTATTGACTGTGTTCCAGGCCGATTTCTCATAGTACGTCTCCTTCCCTGCGCCGCGCCGTGAACCAACTCGTAGTGCGCACCGTTGCCGCTGCGGGTGAAAATGCCCGCCTTCGACGCATGTCACTTCGAAGCCGGAGCCGGCGTCGCCTTCTCTCACCACCTTGTAGATTCCACACGTCTGAACCTTCTCGCCCGGTTTGTGCCCTTCGGCCCTATCACGCTCCTTCGGTTGATCCGCCGCAGGAGCAGCAAGCATCGTTCCTCCCGGCTACCGCGGAGCCCACGTCAGGCGTGAACGTCAACTTGTCCCGCGAGGCGCCGTCTGCAAGCCCGCGCCTCTCCACTACAGGCCAACTATCGTCGATCCAGTTGCGCAGGCGCGACTCGGCCCCCTGGCTGGGATCGGTCGCCGTGACGGCGAAACCATGAGCCAGGAAGTGTGTCACCCAACCCGCGCCAATGACATCAGTGCCGACGACGGCGACGTTGACGGCTCGCGTTGTCATCGGTTAGCCCTCCTGGCAGACAGCGTGGATTGGTTCGCGCAACGGCCGCAGCCCAATGATCTTCCGTGCTTCAGCCGGCGTGGCCGGCTCGTAACCCATCTCGCGGACCAGGCGAACAAGCCGCTCGACCAGGTGAACATTGGCGGCCAACTGACCTTGTCTGTTAGTAGAAATTGTCTTCGAGTCCGACGCGCACGTCCCCTCCCAGCAACAGCGAGTTCGTCGCGGCAGGCAACTGCGCGGCGCCGATAGCGCTGACGTTGAAGACGGCGTTGCGGGGCAGATGATCGATCATCGTCTGCAACAGCCGGGGCGTGTAGGGCAACGCGCCCCGGAACGCATTGGCGCCGATCACGATATTGATAAAGTGCGGTGCGTCGTCGAGCCCCTCGTTGATGGCGCGCTGAACATCCTGGACGATGTCGGCGAGGCTGACCGGCCACAAAGGGACCCTCGACGACTTAGGCTACATCGTCGACAATCGCCATAAATTTGACGCATGCGGGCGTCTTATCAGTTGTGTCGCGCCGTTCCGGAAGCCGATTGATCGAATCCAGGCGGCGAACAATCTGCGTTCGAATGCGCTATCAGGGATATGACACGCTCTTCGAGACCCTCCCGCATCCGGCTGCAGGATGCTCCGCAATGAGGGCGGCCGAATCGGATACTCCTCATTGCATTGCAGCAAAGGCGCCGCCGCCGTCCGCACCGGCAGGCGCGCAGTTCGCCCGTTGCCGATCCCCCGCTCCTTGCCTGCCGCGACGTCACTGGATCAGCGGCACCACGCCGAGCTTTTCAGCCAGCATCCTTTCGTAGACACCAAAGTGCAGATCGACCTCTTCCTGGGTGACCACGGTCACGAAAATAGTGATCTGCGCGGGCTGCAGGCCCAGCACCGTCGCGATCGCCGCTTCCAGCTGGGGCGCGCATAGCCGGTCGTCGGCGAACGTGGTGCCGACAGCAATCTCGTAAGCGGACTCCTGCCGGAACACCACTTCAACCAGCCGCGCCCGGGCACTCATGTTGCTGTCGATCGCCAGCCGGATGACTTCGACCGCCGTGCGCATCGTCTCGGTCGGGAACCCCTTTGTTGAGCGCAACCGGATACGGTGACGCCCAAGAGTGAGCCAATCGTATTCGAATTCCATGGTGTCCTCGCATGGTGTTGCAGGGTGTCGTGAACGTAGGGGTGTGGCAATCCAAATTCAAGAACAAAAAGTCGCCATGGCCCACTTGAAATTTCTGTTTTCAGTCCTATCTTGAATATCGCTCAGGCAGTCGCGCCGGCATTCCGGCGCGCTGCGTGTTTCGATTTGTTTGCCGCAGCATGGCAGACGGACTGGAGCGCGTAGGCCGGTTCGTTTCCCTGCTGCATCCAAGGAGGAAACGATCATGAGTGATCTCTACTTCGGGACCGACCTTTTCAGCGAGTTCGACCGTCTGCAACGGCAGATGGCGAGCCTCTTCGGCGGTTTCCCGTCCAGTATCCGTTCCGGGCGCCTGGGCGCCTTCCCGCAGGTCAACATCGGTTCGACCGACGACTCTATCGAGATCGTTGCGTTCGCGCCCGGTATCGATCCGGCGCATCTCGACGTATCCATCGACAAAGGGCTGCTGACCATCAGCGGCGAGCGCCAGACCGTACGGCCGGAAGCGGCCGGCGACGACTTGCGTACTTATGCGCAGGAGCGGTTCGTCGGCACCTTCCGGCGCGTCATTGAACTACCGCAGCATGCGGACCCTGACAAGGTCACGGCGCAGTACACCAATGGTTGCCTGACCGTGAGCATCGGCAAGCGGGAGACGTCAAAGCCGCGGGCCATCACCGTCCAATGAAACCCGTCGCAGAACTGAGGAGGACATCATGAACGACACGACAGAACTTGCCAGGAAAGACGAAACGGCGGTGGCCCGTCGCGAAGACGAGCAGTCGCAACGCCCGATCACGCTAACGCCGCCCGTAGACATCTTTGAGGACAGCCAGGGCATCACCCTGTGGGCCGATCTGCCCGGCGTTACAAAGGACCACCTTGATGTGAAGGTACACGATGGCAACCTGTACATCGAGGCCGAGGCGGTGGTGCCCACGCCGGCGGGGCTGCGCCTGCAACATGCGGAGATCCGCCAGCCGCATTTCGCGCGGGCGTTCGCTCTTGGGGCTGACTTCGACGCAACGAAAATCGATGCGAACCTGAAAGACGGCGTGCTGAAACTGACGATACCGCGCCGCGACGAAGCCCGGCCGCGCCGCATCGAGGTGCGGACGGACTGAGGTCGGCAGTGGACAGCAACAACGGCGAGAAAACCGGTGGCGGTCGTCTGGCCGCCACCTACTGACTGCGGAGGCCTCGATGCGGACGTCATACATGAATGCTGGCGCGGACGCACGCTCAGCATACGGCGCGGTGCCGGTACGTGAGCTCAGGACGCGCCGCGGATCGCGAGGCGGCCGTGGCGGCGTTCCGCAGATGCAGTCCGGAATGTCGAGGGCAGAGTCGCGACTTCAGCGCAATGACAGGAATCCGGTTCTCCGGCCAGACTGTAGAGGAGGATACGATGAATACGGATCCGAAAAAGTGGAATCCCTTCAAGTTCCTACGCGGGGCGGCCCGCAAGTCCGATGCGGACAGCCCGGAAAGCCCCCCGGCGAACGAACAGTGGCGTGCCCCGTGGCCTGACATTCCGCGGCTGTTCGCACGCGAACCGTGGCGTGCTTTGGAAGAGTTCTTCCATGACCCGTTTGCAGGTCGCGGCGCCCTCGAACGATGGTTTGGCGACTTCAGTTCATCGCGCTTCCAGCCGCGCATCGACGTGGTCGACGAAGGGAAGGTGTTGCGCGTGACCGCCGAGCTGCCCGGGATGGAGCGCGAAGACCTGAGTGTGAGCGTCGAGGACGGGGCGATCGTGTTGCGCGGCGAAAAGAAACAGGACGTGCGCAGCGAGGAAGACGGCTGCTACCGGCTCGAGCGCGCCTATGGAAGCTTCATGCGCACGATTCCGATGCCGGAAAACGCCGACCCCGATCACGCATTGGCAAAGTTTGACAATGGGGTGCTCACGTTGACTGTGCCAAAAACGGAGCCGGCGCGATCCACTAGCCGCACGATCGATATCGGCTAGGCCAAACAGGCAAGAAGTGCCCTGGTCGCGGCGGACATCGGGCGAGACGGGCCGTTAGCTCAGCTGGTAGAGCAGCGGACTTTTAATCCGTTGGTCACTGGTTCGAATCCAGTACGGCCTACCCCGTCGGCTCGCTCGAGTCGGACCTTTGCACGCGCGACAGGGCTGGATAGCCGGTGGCCGGTCAGGGGGTGCCGGATGAGCGCATCGGCTCGAGCCCGGCTTGCGGAAAGTTTCTCGTCAGCGTGTAGCTTGGTCATTCGATGATCTTCTTGCGGAAGACTCTCCGAGCTTGATCGATGAATTCCACCAAGGGCGTCCAGCGACACTCTGCTAACGAGAAAGTTGAAGGTCTTTTCAGGGTCGGGAGTGTGAGTTCGCAGATGCAGGAAGCTGCCGTCGGGTTGCTCAATGCCGCCACCGTCAGCAATGCGCCGCCACATTGCTGACGGCCTGCTGGCTCGCGCGGAAAATCATCTGTTCCGACTCTCCGCGCTTCTGCTTGGTAGTCGCTTGAGCTACTGGACGCGCAGCCTCTTCCCCGGCAGTTGCGACCGCTGTGTCGCGTATGTCGACAAATTTGGAAAGTTTGCCATGGGCCTGTGGCAAGAGCCTTCGAGGAAATCAAATGCTCGCTCCGGTAGCCCGCCTACGACGCGAGCGAGCCACTAAGGCTTCATCCACACGTGCGTATATACGTGGAGAACCAGGAGCACGGGCACGACCGGGGCTAGCTGGACGAACGAAGCCAACCTCGCGGAATTTCCATAGACTGCGCGAAACCCCGCTGAGCTGTTGAAAGACGCCACCCGAATCGCTACCTCAACAGGAAGGACAAGCAGGAGGAATACACTTCCCTCACCATCTGTTGGAACTGTCGCCCTCGGCATCGCTTTCGCCCGGAATTCGTCTACGTCGACATGTCTTCCGCAACCATTGATCTCAGTTCCGTACCTCCAAAGATTAAGTGGCGTTGGCGCGAGTCCGCGCTCCACCATTTCTGGAGGCGTGGGGTAACCGCGGATGTGCGTGGTACGCCAGATCACGAGAGCCAGCATCACCACGATGACGCAAGGGATCGCCCAGACGACAACTTCAATTGCAGTGGAGTGTGCCCATTTGGGCGCATAGGTCGCGCTCCTGTTTGACGCGCGATAGTGCGATGCGAAGTGCAAGGTCAACAGAATGACCGGAACGACCACGAGCAGCATCAGACCCAACGCAAGCAGGATCAGACGCTTCTCCTGTGCACCGATGTCGCCCTTGGGATTGAATGAAGTCATGCTGCATCCGCCGAGCAGGCCGAATGCGCCGAGCGGCATAACGCGGCCTGCGGCAACGCAAAACCGTTTGACGGTATCAGATTGACCGTGCGCACTTGACCCGATACAGGGATTTCTTCTACATAAACCTGGGATTCTGCATGTCATGGACCTTGGTTGCCGGTAACACCACAGGCGGACGAACTCACCTGCGGCAGCGCCCCTTTGGCTGGCGTGGAAAGGGACCGGCCAAACTGAACCCGGCCGGCCCCAAGATGGCTAGCGGCCTGTCGCATCCTGCACAGCTTCCTTCGTGGTTTCCCCAAGTGGGGCGGACTTCGGCGCTGCCACTTCGAGATGTGGTTGCGCGACGCCCGCTTCATGGCGCCTGCGCGAATAATGCGCTGGCTTGGTAGCGCCCTCCAGTCGCGCCGCGTGAGGCGCGCCCCCGGGACGATGCACGTCGTGCGTCACGAATCCCGAATCGTGATTCGGTATCGCAAACCAGTCCGGATGCTCAAACGACGCGCGAATGTCGTCCAGACCCGTCTGCCAGTGCTCGCTCATCGTGTCGATGCTGAATTCGTAATCCTTATAGTGCCCCTCATACGCCTTGTTCTTGTATATGAGGTGCACAACATTGACCGTGCTGCCATCGGCAACTTCCCGTGCCTCCCGGATGAGCGGATGCTGCTTCTCCAGGCCCGGCGGCACATGCTTCAGTAGCTCCTTGATGAGCTGTGCATGACGCTGGGTCGATCCGAGCATCGCGGTGATAGCGCGGGTCCGGCTGGAATACTGGATATCCTTGGCGCGCTCGGACACATCCAGCATGTCGCCCGGGAGGCCGCCGCTCGAACTCCAGAGGTCAACCTGGAAGACCAGGGTGTCCTTGTGCTGCGGGTCGCTTACAACCTCGGTCAACGGGGTGTTCGACACCAGACCGCCGTCCCAGTAATATTCGCCATCAATCTCGACGGCAGGAAAGCCCGGAGGGAGCGCACCCGAGGCCATGAAGTGCTCTGGCGAAAGGCGCATCTGGGTGTTGTCGAAGTAGACCAGGTTACCCGTGCGCACGTTGACCGCGCCGACGGAGACGCGAATATCGCCATCGTTGATTCTGTCGAAATCGGCGAATTGCAGAAGGGTCGCCCGAAGCGCGGTGGTATCGTAAAAGCTCACTTCTTCTGGCGAGCGCTTGCCCATCCCTGGGATGGGCACCGGAAGGCGCGGCGAGAAAAAGCCTCGCTGCCCTTCGGTGAGTGCGCGGCCTGCCGCCCAGCAGCTCGACCACTTGCGCGACAGGTCGTGCATGCCCGCGGCGCGGGGTAGCCACGCGCCAAGGTTCCCAAGCATGTCCGCCGGCTGGCAGATGGTGTTCCAGAATCCATGCAATGCCTCGGTACGCTTGCCCGGAGCGTTGCCCGCGATGATGGCTGTATTAAGCGCGCCGATGGAGATGCCGGAAATCCAGTCCGGATGAATGCCAACTTCCTCGAGGCCTTCGTAGACGCCGGCCTGATAGGAGCCCAGCGCGCCGCCACCCTGTAGCACGAGAGCGACCTCGTCATAGGCCGGAAGCTTGAAAGTCTTGCGAGGTGTGCCTGATGTTTCTTGATCTTGACGCACTGGGCGGCTCCTTAGTGCATCGACCAGCCGTGGCTGACGATAATGGACTGGCCCGTCAATGCGGACGATTCGAAGCCGGCGAGGAATGCCACGGTGTTGGCGACGTCTTCCACCGTCGTGAATTCGCCGTCGACCGTTTCCTTCAACATCACGTTCTTGACGACGTCTGCTTCCGAAATGCCCAACGCTATCGCCTGCTCCGGAATCTGCCTGTCGACAAGCGGCGTGCGCACGAACCCCGGACACACGACATTGGCCCGTACACCGCGCGAACCACCTTCCTTGGCTACCACGCGTGCGAGACCGAGCAGTCCATGCTTGGCCGTCACGTAGGCAGCCTTCAGCTTCGACGCTTCGTGCGAGTGGACCGAGCCCATATAGATAATCGACCCACCGTTGCCCGCAGCGTACATGTGCCTGACAGCAGCTTTGGTCGTGAGGAACGCGCCGTCCAGATGGATGGCGAGCATTTTTTTCCAGTCGGAGAAAGCATAATCTTCAATCGGGTTGACAATCTGGATGCCCGCGTTCGAGACCAGCACATCGATGCTGCCAAGCCTGTCGACAGCCTGCTGGATGCCGGCGTTGACCGCTTCTTCGCTCGTCACGTCCATTGATACAGGCAGCGCTTTGCCACCCTCCTTGCGGATGCTCTCGGCCACGCTCTCAGCAGCCTTGAGGTTCAGGTCCGCGATTACCACCGACGCGCCGAGCGCCGCGAGCTTGCGTGCGCACTGTTCACCGATACCACTTGCAGCGCCCGTCACGAGCGCGACCTTATCTGTTACGGACATGCCTTTTCCTTAATATGTCAGAGGGGTGCTTACTGATTCGCGGCAAGCTTGAGTGCCGGCGCCTCGGCGAGGTAATCGAAAGCCACCTCCCCGATGTCGAGCGTGAGATTGGCGATAACGTGCCGCGCGCCGACGATTTTGCGCACCGGCAAATCCGCCACAGGAGCCAAGGCATGGGGGTGCAGCTCAAGCGCGGCCGGACCGCCCCACGCGCCGAGCACCGTGACATCCCGCAGGAAGTAGCGCACGAGCTCGCAGATGCGGGCTGAACCGTCGACGTCCGGAATGACTTTCAGTAGATAGTTCGGCGTGTCCGCCAGCTTCTTGCGCTCGACCTCGAGGTCAAGTGGCTCGTACTTGTAGCCCATCGTGCCCGTGGCAATGCGCTGGGTGCCATAGTCGAGCGTTCCAAGCAGCGTGTCGTTGCCGTCAACACGCAATTTCGGACTCGCCAGCTTCTTGGGGAAGCCCCAAATCTCACGACCGCCTGCGATCGGGCCTTCGTCGTCGAGGTACATCGCGTGTGTGTAGCTGCCTGGCGCGCCGGCATCATCTCTCACCGAGATAACCTGGCCGCTTTCCGTGTAATCGCCGAATCCCGACGAGTCTGGCATGCGAATGAATTCGTAATGCACGAGGGGGCTTGCGACTGTCAGTGGTTCCGGCACCACGGCGCGCAAAGCGTCCATGTCGGTCTCGTACGAAATGATGAAGTACTCACGATCAAGGAAGCGAAACGGCGGGCGGGGGTAGGAAGGATTGTGGACGGGCATCGCAAAAGCATCTTTGCGGATTTGTTCGATTTTCAACTATCTCTCCAGTAGTGACGTCAAATGACGTCGCGTCTTTAAAGCCCACGCATGCGTACCAGAGATGCTGTGCTGCATACTGCGCCTCTGCCTTATCACACGTGTCGGGACGCAACGCTCAGGCGCCGGGTTCGAGTGGCCCAGTGCTTTGCATCGTTGTACAGAACATGGGCAATAGTAGCGCCTTGCTCCATGCATTGGGGTCCTTGCTGGTCGCAAAACATTGTGCCCCTCGCCGCAACAATTGGTTCGATCCTTGTGCGCGTCAGCTTCTCATCGGCGAAACGCCGCGTGTAGCGATGTCGCTTCGTGATAGGCAATGTCGCACATATAGGCATACGTATTAATTGCCACATGGCTCGTTGTTTCGTCCCCGATGCCTCGCTTGCTTCAGGCATGTCGATTCGAAACCGCGTCCCCGAGAAGATAAACGCGCGCAAAGTCACAGTTAGACATTAACGGAAGCCGCGACCATCATTGCGCCTGCGTTTCGCGGCGGCGGATCGCCTGCTCTGGGAGAGTACACGGCGTCGCCCGCCTCAATCGGATGACCGCTCAACACGCACGTGCCCGGCCCCTTCGCGATGAACACCCGTCAGGGGTGGTAATCACAGCGACCGCCGCACGAATCGCACCAGGAAACCGACAGGGTCTGCAAAGGGTTCGGCGCCACTTTCAGGTCAGGCGGATCTTCGGTTGGACGAGACCGTTGATCTGTTCCGCTGTCCACAGCAGCGTCGCCTTTCGAAAGCCATGGAGAGCCTGCTGATGGCGCCGGTAGAGCATGGCGTGACTCAGTTGAGCGAAACGTCCGCGCACGAAACCGCCACGAAAAAGTCCGAAGCGCCCAAGCGTGCCGAACGCGTTGTAGTCGCTCAGCGAGACGAGCGAACCGAAATCGCGGAAACGGAAATCGGCAAGTGGCTTGCCTGCAAGCCACCCCGGAAGGTGACGCGCGAGATGCTCGGCCTGCTGCGTGGCGACCTGCGCGGTCGGTGCAAGTTGCCGTTCGTGACCGGCAAGTGTCAGGCTTGCGCAATCGCCAAGCGCGAACACGTGATCGTCACGCGAAGACTGCAGACTCGCTCCGACGACGATCTGGTTGGACCGGTTCGTTTCGAGTCCGTCGAGATTGTTCATGAAATCCGGCGCCTTGATGCCCGCTGCCCAGACCATCAGATCGGCTTCGGCAAGCGTGCCGTCGCCGTGGCGAAAACCATTCGCCTCTGCCGCGGTAACGCGCGTCGAAGTCAGCACGCGAAAGCCGATATGCTCGAGCTGCGACTGGCTCGATGCCGATATCTCCGGCGCAAACGCCCCGAGCACGCGCGGGCCGCTTTCGAGCAGCGTCAGACTCAGCCGCTCTCGCACAGTCGGGTCTCCGTAACTCGACGCAACGTCAAGCAAGCGGCTCAGTTCAGCGGACAGCTCAACACCCGTTGCACCCGCGCCGACGATCGCCACACGCAGTGGTTCGTCCTTCGCGACGCTTCGAAATACGCGCGCTCGCAACGCGGCGTTGAACGCTTCGGCCTGTTTTTGACTGTCGATGAAATGGCAGTGCTCTTTCACGCCCGGCACGCCGAAATCGTTCGCCCGGCTACCCAGCGACAGCACAAGCACGTCGTACCCGACCGTTCGCGGACCGAGCACTACTTCACCCTCCGGCGTCCTGAGCTCGTCGAGCTGGACCAGCCGCCGGCTTCGATCGAGCCCGCGCATTGCGCCGGGCTGATAGGTGAAGCCGTGATCGCGGGCATGGGCGAGGTAGATCACCTGCTGCTGCTGAACATCGCGCGTGCCGGCTGCGATAGTGTGCAGCATCGGCTTCCATATGTGCGTCGGGCTGCTGTCGATCAGCGTGACGCTGGCCCGGCCGCTACGCCCTAACAGGTCGCCGAGTCGGGTAGCCAGCAAAATTCCCGCAATCCCGCCGCCAACGATGACAATCCGTATTGGTTGTGACATAATAAATTCAACGCGTGATGAATAAATCACATCGTAGCCCAAAGCACGAACTCCGTCAAACCGTGGCCCTCCTCAGCGTCTCACGCGCCGTCAGTTAAACTTCGGCTGAATTGACGATCCACAACTCACACCCAAATGAACGACGTAAAGTCAGGACCTGCCAAGCGGATCGAGAAAAAGCGTACCCGCGGACGACCCGCGTACAGTGCTTCCGTCGGTGCCGACGTCCTCCTGCGAAAGGCCCGGCACACCTTCGCAAAGCGTGGATTCGACGCTACCAGTGTGCGGGAAATCGCGCGCGACGCGGGTGTCGACCCGGCGCTGATCGCGCATCATTTCGGGTCGAAAGAAGCGCTATGGGTTGCGGTGGTAGAGCAGATCGCGGATCAGGCTGCGCCAATGATCGACGCCACAGCCAGGTTGCGCTCGGCCACACTAGGTGCGCGTGAGCGTGTCGAACACGCAGTGGTTCTTTTCATCGATCAGGTTTTCGACGAACCCGACCTTGGTATGTTTTTTTCGACTGCCGCGACCGAAGAAGGCGAGCGCTTCAACATACTCATCGAGCGTCTGGTGCGCCCCTATCACGACGTATTCGTGCCTTTGCTCGAAGATGCATCGAGGGCGAAGGAATTGAAACCGCACCACCCCGAAGTCATGTTTTCCATGCTGATGAACGCCATCAGCAATACCGTGGCTTACCATCATATGCTTCGGGCTTTCTCGTCACTTCCTGAAGATCAGACCAGGTTCAAGCGCGCGGTGCGGGACACGGCGCTGAACATGATCAGAAAGTAATCAGCAAGACCCAATGCGCTTCGCGACAAGCCCAGAATCCTCCACCTGCTTATCGTGCGCGTGGTCTCCTGACGCATTCGCTGCCCAAGAGAACTACCATGGCGATGACCGCCCCAAGGACCGTGTCCACGATCCGCTCGCCGACGAGGGCGAGGGGAGCGCTCGTCCCGCCCACCGCTGAGATGGTCAACGCGGTTGGGGTAATGAAGGTCAGGGCCAGGGCGTAGTGCCGCGCGGCCACGACTTCGATCGCGAACTGGAGCAGCGCGAGGAGCCCGACGAGCCAGAGGCCTTTCGGGTCGACGAGCTGGATCAAGCCAAAGACAGCCGCGCCCAAGACCGTGCCCACAACGCGGTGCACGGCCCGAATGGCACTTGAGCGCGAGACGTGGCTGCCCTGCAGCACCGCACCCGCGACCATAACCGTCCAGTAGGCACGGTGCTCCCCAAAAGACAGGCTCAGCAAGCCGGCGCTGGCAACCGCCACGATCACCCTCGCGGCGATCGTGGCCTTTTCCCCGTCGAGCAAGCTGGGAGGAAACCGCATGCGCAAGCTGGGCGCTTCGCCCTTGCTCTGGTGCACAAGTGGCAGCGCGAGGGGTGCGATCACGAGCAAGTACGCACTGAGCGCGCCGAGCGCGACCAGAGAGGGGATCATAAAGACGCCAAGGGGCGAACCGCTGAAACGCGCGGAAGCGGCCAGATGACCGCTGACACCGGCGACCAGCACGAACTGCATCGGCCCGGGCGGGCCCATTCCGACACCGAGCAGAATGATGCTGGCGAGCGCAGCCACGGCGACGAGGCAGGCGATGGTCAGCCACGCATTCGTCGCGCACAGTACGCCCAGCGTGGAGGCGGCCACGAACCCCGCCGCGACGAACGGCAAGGCCTGGAGCCGGTCGCCCAGGCGCAGCGTCGAGCCGTAGAGAGCCGTGAAGGCGCCGAGAGAAGCGATGAGCCCGAGTGACTGGTGGCCGGCCAGCATGAACGCGCTCAGAGGCACGCCCATGGCGACGCCCCCTCCGACGCCGGCCGACCACCGCCACGGGCCGTCGTTGAAGCCGAGCAGGCTTTTCAGTACGCGGGGCGGCAAGAAAGGTCTTCTCATTTGGGATTGTTTTGTGAAGCGGCCAGGCGATTAGATAATGAAATTTGAATCGAAGGCGGAGATCGCGTTTTCGCTCCGACGGCGCTCCGGATTGCACGTCTTGTCCGTCGACACTTCAGAGCCGCATCCCGCAGGGTCGCAAGTGACCAACCGCCTTTTCGCGGCTTCAAGACGGCCCTCTCCTGACGACGTCGGTCTACGCGTTCGTGCTACCAGTTCGTTTGTCGCAAGTGCCGCTTCCCCCGAACCCACCGAGGTTCAAGTGCGCGAGCGCGATCGAATGACGTTCACGTGACGGCCATCATGCGGACCGCTTGCCTCGCGCAACGGTGTGCGACGACGTGATGGCTCCGGTCCTCCGACTTTCAACCAACGCACGCGTACGCTGCGAGATTCGCGCCGCTGCCTCCCGGATCGATTCGACAAGACGGTCCAGATTGGCAAATTCGAGTCGCTGGGTCGGCACGATCACCGCAAGCGAACCGACTGCTTCACTGGAGTCGTCCGTAAATAGCGGCGACGCCAGTGCAGAAACGCTGCTTTCCAGTTCGCCCCTCGACAGATAAAAACCGGCACGCCGGATTTTGAGCAGCGACGCGCGAAACTCGTCGAGTGTCGCCCCAAGGCCGCTTTGCGCGATCTCGTCAGCATACTGATCGAACAGGACCGCGAGCTTGGCCTTCGGAAAGGTGGACAGGATCGCTTTTGGAGCGGCGCCGAGAAACAGGGGGCGAGGACGGCCCCGGCCGTACCGGAGGTCAAGCGCCGCGCCGTGAGTCTCACGATGCGTGTCCACGAGTTCGTTACCGTACCAGCGCGACATCACCACATCGAAGCCGGAGTGTTCACTCAACTCACGCATGATCGGCTGCCCGACCGCAAGCAGCGGATCCGACATGCGCAGGTGGTAGTCAAGCTTGATGATGCGAGGGCCGAGACCATAGTCTCCTCCTGCAAACCGGATGAGCAAGCCAGCATCCAGGAGCTCGCGTACATAGCGATAAGCCGTTGGAGCTGAGCAATCGAGTTCGGCGGCAACGTCTTCGACGGACAGGAACGGCTTCGCCTCCGAAAACAGCTCGAGTATGGATAAAAGTCTCGTAATGCTCGACATCTATGCGCTGCGCCTCCTCGTGTGTGAACGGAATTATATGCACTGGCAAGATCGCCATTGACGCCTTCGACGACCACCGCGCGGAAACAGTCGCACGCGAGCCACGCAGCGCCACGCTTATGCAAGCCCCATGCGCTCGGCCATTTCGGTTTGCCAGACACTTCGCGGCCTGAATCCCGATAGCGTTCTTGCGTGGCGTTCGACAGCCGCCATCAGTTCAGCATCGGGCAAGCCGAAGTCCACCGGCACCCGCATCGGCTGGTCGACGTACCACGGGGTGTCGATGTAGAGCTCGAGGCGATTGCCCTCGGGATCGCGCGCATAGATCGAAACCGAATTGCCGTGGGTGACGGGGTTGATTTCCTGCAGGCCTTCCGCAACGAACTGCCGATGAAACCGCCTCAACGTGGCAAGGCTGTCAGCTGTGAACGAAATCTGGTTGATCGGATTGAACGCCAGGTGCTCGGGGCGGCCGCTCGCGAGCACGATCTGGTGATGCACCGCGGGATCGCGGCTCAAGAATACCAACTGCACAGCGCCGTGCGGCGTCTGCAGCGAACCCCGATCCGTCACGGTGAATTCCATCACCCGCGTATAAAAGTCCTCCACGCGCGCCATGTCGCTCACATAGAAGCCCATGTGACTGAGGGACAGCCCTGCCCTCGCTTTCTTCATACCGTTCATGCTTGTCTCCAAGTAGTGATAAACCCCAACAAAAAACACGTTGTGACATCTGCTAAATTTAGTCTATTCTCACAATAAGATAAATGCACGGGTTTTTTACAAATCTAGGCGTTGATCCAATCTACTTTTTATCTATCCGGAGCATCAATGAAACTCGCCAGCTTCTCCACGCACCTTGGCTCGTCGTTCGGCATCGTTCGCGATGAAACCGTGTTCGACCTTGGCAAACGTCTCGGCGGCCGCTATGCCGATCTGAAGGCACTGATTGCCGCTGACGCATTCCGCGAGGCCGCGCAGGCCGCCGATGGCAGGCAGGGCGACTACCCGCTGTCGGAAGTCACGCTGCTGCCTGTGATCCCGAACCCCGAACAAATCTTTTGCGTGGGACTCAACTACGCAGACCACGTCAAGGAAACCAACCGCGAAACCACCGAGCATCCGGTCATCTTCATGCGGGTGCCGGCTTCCCAGGTTGGCCATGGCCAGCCGATGCTGCGTCCGCCTGAGTCGCAGAAGTTCGACTATGAGGGTGAGATTGCCGTCGTCATCGGGCGCGGTGGACGACGCATCGCCGAGGCCGACGCGTGGAATCACATCGCTGGCTACGCCTGCTACAACGACGGTTCCGTGCGCGACTGGCAGCTTCATACGGGCCAGTGGGGCCCGGGCAAAAATTTCTATCGCACCGGCGCGTTCGGACCGTGGATGGTGACGAGCGACGAGATCGAACCCAACGCGGTGATGACGCTCGTCACCCGCCTGAATGGACAGGAAGTACAACGCGCGACGACGCAGATGCTGATTCACGGCATTGCCAAACAGATTGCCTACCTGTCGACGTTCACCCCGCTCTCTGCGGGAGACGTGATCGTGACCGGCACGCCTGGCGGCGTCGGCGCGAAGCGCAATCCGCCGCTGTTCATGAAGGCCGGCGACGTGGCGGAAGTGGAGGTTGATCGGATCGGCGTTCTGTCCAATCCAATCGCCGACGAAGCGTAAAAGTCGTAGCCGGGCGCGTTCGTGTGCGCTCGGCGTCTTATCTGGCGGAACAAGACATGTTAGAGAAAACTATTTCGACGCACGCGTGCGACTACGACGTGGCCGTTATCGGTCTCGGGCCCACCGGGGCGACGCTCGCGAACCTGCTGGCAATCGAAGGCTTGCGGGTGCTGGTGCTGGAGCGAGACAAGGAGATTTTCGCGCTTCCTCGCGCGGTGCATTTCGACGGTGAATGCATGCGCGTGTTCCAAACCCTCGGTTTAACCGACAAGCTGCTACCCAAGCTGTTCGTGGGTCCCGGCATGAAATTCGTGAACGGGGAAGGCAAGTTGCTGATCGACTGGCAACGGCCAACCTGTATCGGACCACAGGGGTGGAGTGCGAGTTACAAGTTCCATCAGCCCGATCTCGAGAATGCGTTACGCGAGCGTCTTGCGCAGCAATCGAGCGTTGACGTCCGGTTGCGCCACGAAGTGTTCGCGCTTGACGAGGCGAGCGATGGCGTCCAGTTGCGCTTCGAGGATACGTGCTGCGGCAAACTTGGACGTACCACCGCGCGATATGTAGTTGGCTGCGACGGTGCGCGCTCGATTGCGCGACGCTTCATGGGCACCGAATTGACCGATCTGAAATCGCATGAACGCTGGGTTGTGGTCGACGTATTGCTCGATGCACCGCGGCCCGATCTTGGCGACTACTCGGTCCAATACTGCGACCCGGCGCGCCCGACCACTTACACGCGTGGTCCCGGAAATCGGCGCCGCTGGGAAATCATGGTGATGCCCGGTGATGACGTGACGCAACTCACGTCCCCCGAATGGCTGTGGGACAAACTCGCTCGCTGGATTTCTCCGGCCGATGCGCGCCTCGAACGTTCTGCCATATATACATTTCACTCGGTCGTGGCGGACGGCTGGCGCCGTGGCCGACTGCTGCTTGCAGGCGATGCCGCACATCAGACGCCACCCTTTATGGGCCAGGGGATGGGAGCCGGCATTCGCGACGCGTCGAATCTCGCGTGGAAGCTTGGTGCCGTCATTCATGGCGAGGCGCCCGATACCCTCCTCGACAGCTACGAATCCGAACGCTCGCCGCACGTGCGCTTATTTATCGAAACGGCGGTACAGCTCGGCTCAGTCATTCAAACGACGAGGTCAGACCTGGCCGAAGTCCGTGATGAAGAAATGAGCGCAGCGATTCGCAATTTTGTGACCCCACAACCCAGGCTTGGCCCGGGCGCATGGATCGATGAACCATCGGGCGTGGCCGGGCATATTGCACCGCAACCCCGCCTGCTGGACGGACAACTCGTGGACGACGTGGTCGGCTATCGGTTTGCGCTGCTTGCGCGACCCGAATTGCTCCGTAAATGCCCCGACGTCGCCAATAGCGCTGCGCAAGCGGGCGTCGGGATTGTGGCCAGCGATGGAGCGGCTGTTCGCGAGTGGTTGGAGTCGATCAACGCTCCAGCGGTGCTTGTACGCCCCGACCGGTATGTGTACGGCGTCGCGCAGGACGGTGAATCCTTGCAAAACCTTCTGCACCACGCCGTACCCGGCTTGCAAACCGAAGGTGCTGTGGCCATGTGAGCCCGCACCCCCCGTTGTCACGCGAGATGTCTCGCGGTCGACGCACGTAGACCATCGGACAAAGAATCCGATAATCAAATTGGAGGAGTCATGGGAATATCCCACAGCCCGGTCGGCGGCGCCGACCGTTCACAGCCATCCGGCTTGTCCCGGTCGCAGTGGAAGATGATTCTCATTGCAAGCCTTGGCGGCTCGCTGGAGTTTTACGATTTCATCGTCTACGGCTTTTTTGCCCATAACATCGCGGCCCAGTTTTTCCCGAACTCGTCGTCGCTGGTCAGCATGCTGGCTACTTTCTCCGTGCTCGCAATCGGGTACGTGATCCGACCGCTCGGCGGCATTGTGCTCAGTAGCTGGGGCGACCGGTATGGCCGGCGTCCAGTGTTTCTCGGCTCAATCATTGTGGTCACGACCGCGACGATCTGTCTTGGTCTGCTGCCCAACTTTCAGAGCTGGGGCATGACTGCATCGATCCTGTTGATCCTGCTGCGCATGCTTCAGGGTTTTTGCGTCGGCGGAGAAATGCCCGGCGCGATTACCTACGCAGTGGAAGCCGCGCCGCATCGGGCGGGGCTCGCCGCGGGCATTATTATCTGCGCGGTGAACCTGGGTGTTTTGCTGGCCACATTCGTCAACCTCGGCATCCAGACCTACCTGTCCGCCACGGACGCGGCGGCGTATGGCTGGAGGATCGCGTTTCTTTTCGGCGGCGTTTGCGGGATCGCTTCCTACCTGATGCGCCGTAATCTGGACGAGTCGCCCGAGTTCAAGAAGATGCAAGGAGCTGTCGTCAAACAGCCGTTTCGCGAGACCTTGCGACGTCATGGCAAAGCGGTCGCGACGGGGGCACTGGCGATCGCCGTGATGGCCGGCGTCAACGGCATACTTTATGGCCACATGCCCGCCTACCTCGTCCAGCAGCTGCACTATGCACCACGGACCGCGGCAATTGCCCAGAACGCTTATCTGATCGTCAGTTCCCTCGGCCTCCTCGCCGCAGGCTGGCTCGGGGACAAGATTCCACGCCGGTACCTGCTTCGAGCGTCAGCGGCGCTGCTGATCGCATTGAGCTACCCGTTCTATGAAGCGCTGGCGAGTCATACCGTCAATCCGGTGGTGCTGTTTGTGCTTGCCGGCGTGGTTTTTTCACTGGCAAGCGGGACATGGGCGTCGGTGCTCGCCGACCAATTCCCTGTCCAGGTCAGATTCAGCGGAATCGCGCTGGCTTACAACCTGGCCGTTGTCGTATTCAGCGGCTTTGCGCCCTTGCTGGCGACCATGCTGATTCGCATGACCGGCTCCCTGGCAGCGCCAGCCTGGTATGTCATCGCCGCATGCACGGTCGCGCTGCTTGCGAGCTATGGGTTGCCGACGGGAAAGTCTCGGGCCGGGCCGCCTTCAAAGACAGATGGACTGAGCGGCGAACTGTTGCGTTGAGCCGAATCGAGCCACGACGCGGCCGGCACCGTCTCTCACAAGAGGTATCCATGCAGTATTTTCGGGAGATTTACGATGAAAGATGCGTCCATTCAGGCCGCCGTCGAGGCGTTGGAACAACAGCGCTGCGACGCCACGGTGGCTGGAGACCTGCTCAAACTCGCGTCGCTACTCGACGACGATCTGACGTTCGTCCATTCAGCTGGCTACGTTCATGGCAAGTCGGAGTATCTGTCCTTCCTTACCGAGAAGATCAAGGTGCGTCAAATCGTGCGTCCGCAACCGCTCGCGTATAGGTTCCTGCCAGACACAGTGATCACGACGGGCCATCTCGAGCAATCCCTGGTGCGCAGGACCGATGGATCTGAGCTCAACATTCGCGCGCTCATAACTGAAATCTGGGTCAAACGCGAGGGCGGCTGGAAACTGCTGCATCTCCATTCTGGGCGCTTGCCGGATTGACGCAGATCCCTATCTTGCCGTCCATCTCGGGGTAAGCCTGGACACCGATCCTGAACAGGTTAGCGATCTTATGCTGCGTGCCTGTCAGGCGCACCCGTCGATTCTCGACCATCCGGCGCCATCCGTCATGTTCAGTCAACTGACGCCCGACGGCATTACGCTGAGCGTCACCGGTTATGTCCGCAGCCCCCGGATCACGGGGGATATCAAGAGCGATCTGCTGTTCGAAATCCTCAAGCGATTACGTGCGGCGAAGATCCCACTGTCGAAGCCGCAAACCGTTATGGTCGGGAATCTGCATGACCAGAGTCGCGCCGCCTTTGCCACAACCAGCTTATCGGTCTAGCGTCCGCCGGAGCAGGAACGAGCCGGCGGTCAAGAAACCAGGCGGGATCAGCGCGTTTTCGTCGAAAAATCCGGCGGCATAGTGCGTCCAACTCACGCGGTCCGCTCGGACTAATAATGCTTCCCGGACTGCAGATCGTCGATCACTAACGCGAGAAGCATGCCAGCACGCGAGTCGCCCGCTCATGCGCGCCAGATAGGTTTCGCACGGCTCGGTACGCGCGGCGATGTCGCTACCTGGTGCCCCGCAACCTGGGTGGTGCATAGGGGACCGCATTCGGCCCCATTGCAGTGCGTGCGCGTTGCAGGCGCTCGCCCGTCAAGGTGCGCACCGCAACGCGGCTACCCTCGATATGGCGCGCGATCAACGCAACGCTACGATCCGTTTCGCGACAACGAATCGCATCGAGGATCGCGACATGTTCGTCGTAGGTTTCGTCGATGCAGTCGCCATACACGAGATCGAGCCGCCGCACGACCCGGATGCGATCGGTCACGCGCTGCATCGCATTGGTCAGCTCGGCGTTATCGGCGGCCTGCACGAGGGCGTGATGAAATGCTTCGTCGAGCGCGACCATCTCGCGGCCGTCACGCCGACGATGAACAGGCGGGATCTTCCAGATTTGTTCGAGCTGACCGAGCATCTGTGCGACGCCTTCGGAGAGCTCCCCTTCGGCACTCGCAAGCTTCGAGACAGCAAAGGTTTCAATCAGCTTGCGCATTTCATACAGGTCTTCGAAGCGCTTGAAATCGACCGGCACGACTTCCCAGCCGCCGCGCACATAGCCGCGCATCAGGCCGTCGCTTTGCAGGCGCTGCAAGGCCTCGCGCGCAGGCGTGCGGGACACGCCGAAACGCTCGGCGATGCTGCCTTCCGTCACGCGGTCGCCGGGCAGCAGGCGCATATCGAAGATATCTTCGCGGACACTGACATAGACATGATCAGCCCGCGAGGGGGGAATGCCGGTGATGTCGTTCACGCTTGGAACCTGAGTTGGCGAGTGTCGGGGCTGAGATTATTGTCCGACCCGAACGCGCCATGTCAACACGCGATGAAAAAACCGGCATCGCACGGACATCAGCCGCGAGCGAAATACGCCTTTACAGCCGACAGAAACGTATCGATGTCCGCGCGCCTGCAGCGCGGACGATTTCGATTGAATTGAAAATCGGGTTATGCCGCCACGCGCTCACGAGTGGCTGCTGGCGAGCGAAAGCGCCGGGTTGCGCGCAGTGGCATCGCGCTGCTGTGGGTTGGGCGATTTCAGTTCCGAGCCGCGTTCGGACCCAACGGAGAAAAGATTGACCGCTCCAAGGAGGTTTCGTGCTTGCCGGTTCAAGGCGTCCACGGCGGCGCCCGATTGCTGGACGAGCGCGACGTTCTGTTGCGTGCTGTGCTCCAGGCTTGCGATCATCTCGCGGACCTCGCCGATCTGAAGCGTTTGCTGCTGACACGCGTCATGGATTTCGCTCATGATGCCCGTGACGCGCGCCGACGAACCCACGACCGCGGTGATGGTCGAGCCCGCGTCATCGACCTGGGTAGCGCCGTCTTTCACGCGAGCGTCGCTCGCCGCGATCAGTTGCCTGACTTCCTTCGCCGCTTCTGCGCTACGTTGCGCGAGGACTCTGACCTCGCCGGCCACCACGGCAAAACCACGTCCCTGGCTACCTGCCCGCGCGGCCTCGACAGCCGCATTCAGCGCGAGGATGTTGGTCTGGAACGCGATCCCGTCGATGACCGAGATGATCTCCGCGATGCGCGCCGACGACGCCCGTATCCCATGCATCGTCTCCACCACCCGGCCGACCGCCATGCCGCCTTCCCCAGCCGTTTCCGAGGCGTGCCTGGCAAGCTCGTCCGCGTGTCCCGCGTTCGCAGCGTTGGTGGCCACGCTCGCGTCGAATTCCTTGAGTGCGCCGGTGGCCTGCTCGAGCGCGCTGGCCTGGAGCTCGGTGCGCGCGCCAAGATCGGCATTGCCGGCGGCAATCGCGTGACTCATGTCGGCGACTGCATCGGCGCCATCGCGCACCTGTCCCACGATGTCCGCGAGCGCTTCTCTCATCCGCACGACAGTCGCCATCACGCTACCCGTATCGCCGGTGCGCAACTCGGCGCGCTGGGAAAGATCGCCGCGCCGGATCGCATCGGCGAACGCGATCAGCTCCCGCGGCTCGGCGCCGAGCGACCGGCCTATGTTGCGCACGACAAGCACCGCAACGCCAAGACCGATCACGCACGCAAGCCCTGTCAGCGCGAGCATCATCAAGCGGAAATCGACGCTTATCTGGCGTGCCTCGGCGCCGCCCTGCCGGTTCAGTGCTTCCTGAAAGTCGATCAACTGGTTGATCGCCGCGAGCCACTCGACCAGCGCGGGGCGCGCTTGCTGGAGCAGCACGGTGCGTGCCCCTTCGGTGTCGCCGGAGGTTTGCCGTGCAATCACCTCGTCGATAAACGGCGTGGCCTTGTTGCCCGCCGCGATCACGCGCGAATAGATAGCGCGCTCGGCTGCGGTGATGTCGGTGCGCTGCGCGTAGACGGCGGCAAGCGGCTTTGCCGCCTCGTCATAATCCGCCGCGAGTTGCTGGATATGCGCGACGACGGCCGGCAGCTCATCATGCGATACGAGAGTGACATCGCGCACGGCGATTGACCGGTCATGGACGCTACCGCGAAAGTTGATGGCGTACCGTTCTTTGACGCCGTTCACGTCGATGATCTGATCGAGTCGTTGCCGCACGGACTCGACGCGTGTGATGGCGATGACCGTCAGCGCAACGAGGGCGAAGAGGACGATGCCGAAGCCGGCAACCAACTGGGTGTGGACACGCAAACCCGCCGTAGTCCTCATGAGTTCACCTTTTTCGTGAGAGATGCATTATTTGCTGCGCGTGTCTTCGGCTGTTTCGAAGACGGCGCTCGCAGACAGCGTGCAATGACTCGCGGTCTGACATATCGCCTGAAACGCCACCACGATGCGTCATGGCATTGTGCCGAGGCGCAGGCGGTTCGTGAAATTGGTTTGCCTCATGGCGACGATTGCGAACACTTATGACGCAGCCGCCATGCGTAAGCCAAACACTGCTTATGCACCGACGGCGGCTCAGCCCGAACGGGAGACGGCGCGGGCACAAATGAGCAACCGCCATGGCGCCTGCGCGGCAACGCAGTTCAATTTCTCAGGAGTATATCGTCACCTGACGAGTTGCGCTGGAGACGACTCGGACGATCGCAGCGATAACACCGGCGAGCCGCCCGGCGCCGACTCGCAATGCGTTTATAGCGCAGGCAGCAGGCTCGGCAGGCTCGTCAGGAAGGCGCGCACGTGCATGGCAATCACCGCTGCGGCGGGCATGCTGTTTTCATTCGAATAGATGCGGCGGCGAATCGCCAGATGAGACACGGCGCCATGTAACAGCCAACCCACTTCGCCCAGTTGAGTCGGGTCGGCGGGCATGCGTAGACCCAGTTCATACGCGGACTCCGTGACGATGATCTCGAGCGCATGGCTGACGATCGCGTTCGTATAGGCCGGCGCCGTGTGCAGGCCCTCGAGCGACGAATAAAGGAAGAGCCTCAGCCAGCGGCGCGTCAGGAGCGTGTCATAGTACTCGCAGTAAAAGCGGTTGAGTCGGCTTTCAATCGGCACACTTCGGTCTTGCAATTGAACAAACCAGATTGCGTCGAAGATTCCGACGACTTCCCGCTTGTAGACTTCATCAATCAAAGCGGCCTTGCTCGGGAACAGGCTATATAACAAGCGTTGCGATACGCCGCAGGCTTCCGCGATGGCGCGGGTCTGTGCGCCGAGACCATGCTCCGCGAAATATTCCGCGGCCTTCTCCAGCACGCGCGCCTGACGCTCGGCGCGCGGCAAACGCTGCGGCGCTTTTTTCATCGGCCGCTTGACCGCCACGCGGTCGGCGCCGGTTCCACGGCTCGGCTTCTCGATAGTCCCTTTGGTCTTCATCGCTCCCTACGCTCCCGGATCATAGCTGTTATCATCACATGACGATTTGCGTTTTGATAAAGTATACACCCCGGGCGTGGGCGGCAGTCCCGCGCTGCCCTGCGTGACCCTCGCATTATCTCAGCCGTTGCGAAGCGAGCGTCGTCCTTGCTGCTGCCAACTAACCTGGAACCGGATGTTCGTGCATGTCCGCGTTGCCACGGAGGCATCGTGATGGGAGTCGGCGTGACGGCGCCCGCATTGGCATCGAATCCCGCCCAGCCGATGGCGGGCCGCCACGAACGCTCTCTTTAGCAAGCCTGAAGCACGTTGATGACGCGGCTCACGAGCAACGGGCGCGTATTGTGTCCATATTCGGCCATATGCGCGGAGGCCCCGTGCGCCCTCAACGCTTCCGCGCTTTCCCAGCGCTCGATGACAGCGAACGTGTCCTTGCCGAGCGGTGTCTGAATCGTCCCGAACTCAGGTACGTCGATGACGGCCTCGTAGCTGATGCACCCCTCTTCGGCCAACACCGCCGGCCGGTTCTTGTTGAAAAGTGCCAGCACGGCTTCGCGTTGACCGGGCTGTGCAGTGATTGTGGCAATGACATGGATCATCCGGGTACTTCTCCTTTTCTGTTTCGGCGCCGATCGCCGTGTGAAATCATAGCCGCGTTTGCGTACGTTTGCCGATAGAGCCTCATCGAGTTCAGACCGCACTTCCGACGTGGCTCGTCAGCGATTCGATCCGTCACTACATCGCGACGCTCAGCACGCTCTTGCCTATCTGAACATGACAGCGGCGTAATGCAGAGGTCAGCCTGGCGTCACCCCATCCGCGGACAATAGAGCTTACTCACCCTCGCGGCGGTGGCGCGGCGAGACCCCAGGCTTCATTCATCGTGCCTGAAGCTGACCACAATTAACTTGAGAGGTAATTCACCATGAAGACTCTGATCTATGCAGCGTTGGTTGCCAGCGCACTCGTCGTCCCCGCAGTCTCCTTTGCACAGGACGTCACTGCCCCGCTGACGCGCGCCGAAGTGCGCGCGGACCTGGTGCAAGTCGAACAGGCCGGGTATCGCCCGAGCGCCAATGACTTGCACTATCCAACCGATATTCAGGCTGCGGAGGCGCGTATTCACGCGCAGGATGCCACGACGCCGAGCAGCATGGCAGTCGGCGGAGTGTCAATGAACGGCTCCTCGCAGTCGGGTGCGCCGTCGACGCCCGCAGGTGCTCACTCGATCTACTTTGGTCACTGATGCACCTTCATGTGCATGTCATCCGTGAATCGTCGCTTGACTCTCCACCTAAAGCGATCTTCATCGAGAGGTAAGTGACGATCATCCTGAACGATACGGCTGTAGGTTACCTCGATGTCGTGCAGGCGCAGACCGTCGTACTCGAAGCACAACGCAGCGTGCTCGATATCCAGACACGCCAGCTAAGTGCCAACGTGCAACTGCTGCATGCGCTGGGCGGCGGATGGTCGAGCGATGAACTCGCCCAGGTGGCTGCCACGCCGGCACTCGTCGCGACAACGATGGCGCACGGCGCAAATTGAAGGCCTGCACAGGGCGCAACCGTGAGGGGTGACCCGGTTGCGCACGCTGTCGATAGCACGCGTAGCCGTCCGATGTGGCGGAACCTCTTCGGAATGCCGCGACTCTGGAAATTCTCCTGCGCGTGTCCGGCTTACGAACCGTGACGGGGAATCCGCCCAAAGAAAAGATGCTTGGGATCATTGAACCCGGGGGTCGAGGGGTGACCTGTCGTGACGAGCGAGTCGACGAAGTCTTCGTCTTCGGCGCTCAGGCGATAGCTCAAAGCTGGCAGATAATCGTCCCATTGCGCCACGGTGCGTGGTCCGGCGATGGTTGAACTGATATAGCTGCTGTTGAGCACCCACGCGAGTGCGAATTGTCCCGCACTCAGTCCACGCGCCTCTGCATGCTCGCGAACGCGCCGTGCCAGCTCCAATGATTCGGGCCGCCATTCGGCCTGCTGCAAGCGGCGGTCGCCGCGCCCTGCACGCGTATCGGCCGCGGGCGTCACGCCCAATTCGTATTTGCCGGTCAGCACGCCGCGAGCGAGTGGGCTGTACGAAATCACGCCGAGGCCGTAACGATGCGCGGCTGTCAGCTGTTCGGCCTCGGCCTGCCGATTCGCGAGGTTGTAGAGCGGCTGACTGGCTACCGGGGCAGCGAGACCCAGTGCCTGGGCGGTATGACTGAATTCGGCGATCTTCCATGCGCGATGGTTCGACAGGCCGTAGTAGCGCAATTTGCCGGCCTGGACCAGATCATTTAGCGCGCGCACCGTTTCATCGACCGGCGTGTCGTGATCTTCAGCGTGGAGGTAAAGCAGATCGATATAGTCCGTCTTCAGGCGCTTGAGGCTGGCCTCAACGGCTCGCACCATGTGTTTGCGCGACGCGCCGCGCGCATTGACGTCACCATCGCCGAATGGACTGGCAAATTTGGTCGCCAGCACCCAGCGATCGCGCCGGGCGGCGATGCAACGCCCGACGACACGCTCCGATTCACCGCCAGCGTAGACGTCGGCGGTATCGATCGAGTTGACGCCTTGTTCATGCGCCTGGTCGACGATGCGTGCCGCGGTTGCTTCGTCGGTCGGATCGCCGAACAGCATCGTCCCAAGCGTCAGCGTCGAAACCTTGAGGCCGCAGCGGCCAAGTTGGCGAAATTCCATATGAGACTGTTCCGTTAGTTTGAAGGATCTAACCTGGGAATTCCACGTGACACATCCATAGAGACGGGCACGTCGAGACCAGGTGATTGAAGCGACGACAGTTGGCACCCTCGTCTGGGCAACGCACCATTAGGGCCGTGCAAGGCTCCGCCCGTCGCGGAGAAACGGCCGCTTCATTCATTCACTTTTGCCCGTCGTACTTCTCCACGAACTCGGCCGCCGTGAGCCCACGAAAATCGGCCAATGCCGCGTCAATGCGCTCGGCGCTCCAGTCCCACCAGGCTATCTGCTGCATGCGCTCCGAGGTGCGCGCGTCGACGCGAAAACGCAGCACCCGCGCCGGCACCCCGACGACGATGGCGAACGGCGGTACGTCCTTGGTCACAACGGCTCCTGAGCCGACCGCGGCGCCAGTGCCGATCGTCACGCCGGGCATGATGATGGCATCGTGGCCGAGCCACACGTCGTGACCAATCTCGACCGGCTCCTGGGCCCGCCACTGGAAGATGTCAGCGTCGTCGTCGAGAGACAATCCGTACGATCGTGAGCGATAGGTAAAGTGATGGTGGGTCGCACGCCACGAAGGATGATTGGGCGGGTTGATGCGTACGCCGGTGGCGATATTGGCGAACTTGCCAATGAGTGCGTGGGCGATCTGATTGTCACCCATCGCATAGCCGTAGTCGCCGATGACGGACTCGGCGACATGGCTGCGCGGACCGAGATAGGTGTAACGGCCAAAGTCGCTGGCGCGAACTACCGCCGTTGCATGGATTTCCGGATGCTCCGACAGAACGCGACCGAGCGCCCACGGATCGACGCCGACGCCATGATTGATCAACATATCGATTCTCTTGCTTCAATGATAAGGAGAGCCTCGGGCCGCCGGCTGCGCACTTCCCATGACGATCGCGCCAGGGCATGTAGAGCGACGGCGACGCAGGTGAGCGGTCCGCGTTCAGGTGACACGGCTGCGCAGGTAAGCGGAAACGCGTTCGGCACAGACGACCAGGACGAAGGTGGCGATCAACAGGAACGACACCGTCTGGTACTGGAACAGGTTCATTGCAGTCAGCAGCTGGAAGCCGATTCCGCCTGCTCCAACAAAGCCGAGCACGAGCGACGAGCGCAGGTTTTCGTCGAAGCGGAACAGCCCAATGCCGAGCAGCGAGGGCAACACGCCCGGCACGACAGCATGGCTTAACACCTGCAGGCGCCCTGCACCGGTCAGCGTCAACGCTTCGACGGGGCCCATATCCATGTCTTCGATTACTTCCGCGAACAGCCGCCCAAGCATGCCGACCGAATGGACCGCAAGCGCAAGTGCGCCCGGAAACGGCCCCAGCCCGACCGCCGTGACGAACAACAGTGCCCAGACCAGATCGGGCACTGCCCGGGTGACGCCGATCAGCGCGCGCGCGGCGTAGTACAGGGGCAGCGCCGGTGTGACATTCGCGGCCGCCAGAATCGACAGCGGAAAGGCGAGCAGCACCCCGAACACCGTGCCGAAAATCGCCAGGTCAATCGTTTCGAGAATCGGCCACAAGTTTGGGACGAACTGATCGAACGCCGGCGGCAAGGCGCGCGAAATAATGTCGACCATACCGTGGGCACCGGTGACCAGATCCTGCGGACGGGCCTGGACGACGATCCACGCCTGCACAAACAGCGCGAACAGCACGACGGCGGCACACACCGACCAGATGGTCCGGCCGCCCGACGAGCCCGTCGATGCGCGCATTTCAAGAACCTTGCTCATGACGCCTCGGCCAAATAAAGGCTCGCGATCTGTTGACGGGAGACGGCCGACGCCGTCCGATCGAATTCAAGTAGGCCGCCGCGCAGACCGATCAGTCTGTCGGCATATCGCGTCGCCAGTTCGGGCTGGTGCAGTACGCACACCACTGCGAGACCGTCCTCGTCGGCGAGGCGGCGCAGCAGCCGCATGACTTCGTCGGCTGCTTCGGGGTCCAGACTGGCGACCGGCTCGTCGGCGAGCAAGACGTGAGGACGTTGGGCCAGCGCACGGGCCACCGCCACGCGTTGCGCCTGTCCGCCCGAAAGCGTGCCGGCGCGCTGGCGCGCCAGATGCAGCAAGCCGACCTCGTCCAGATAGGACAGCGCCGGATCGATCTCCTCGCGAGGCACCCGACCCAGCGCGGTTGCCAGCGTCCGGTGTCGGCCGAGCGCGCCGCAGCAGACGTTCGCCAGCACGCTGCGCCGCTTCACGAGATTGGCGTTCTGCGAGATCAACGCAAGCGGCAGACGCGCCTCACGCAAAGCTTTGCCCGACAGTGCGGCGAGATCGCGTCCAGCCACCTCGACCGACCCGGTGGTCGGCCGATTCAGTCCGACCACGCACTTCATGAAGGTCGACTTGCCGCTGCCATTGCTGCCCAGCACCACGACCAGCTCACCGGCGCGGACCGACACATTCATGCCGCGCAGCGCAGTGTGGCCATTTGCGTAACGCATCGTCAGATCACGGACAGCCAGCTTTACACCGGGCCCACGCGTCGTATGGAGTGCTGTTCCGGGTAGGCTCGACGCGCCGGCTGAAAACCGGCTCGCCGAATCTATCGGGACGCCACCCGAGGTGCTGGACAGAGTGCTCACAGTTTTGCCAGGTCGATGTGAAGAGTCGAAACCAGATCGCGGATCTGGTTATAAGCAGCATCCGTTTGCGGCACCGTCTTCAGTTCCGGGTTTTGGTTCGATGCCAGGAACTTCTGATCGGCTTCCGGTAATTGGCGTAGATCGAGCGAACTCAGCACACTGGTCAGACGGGCCTTGAAATCCGCCGGCAAGTCTCCGCGCACGGCCAGCGGGTCGAGCGGAATCGGTTCCGATTTCCACAGCGTCACGTAAGCCGCAGGATCGAATTCGTTGTGTAGCTTGGCGCTGGCGATTTCTTCGCTGTTCAGCTCCCCCGCTTCGACCTTGTGGTTGCGCAGCGCCTCGAACGACGCCGTGTGGCTGCCCGCGTAGACCGCTTTTACGCCCTTGTCCGGATCGATGCCGTTCTTGCTCAGTCCGAAGGCGGGAAACAGATGGCCGGACGTCGACGCCGGATCGGCGTAAGCGAACGAGCGACCCTTGATGTCGCCCAGCGTCTTGATGCCCGAGCCGGGCCACGTGACGATGGAGGCGTAGTAAGTGGCCGGCTTGCCCTGCTCGCCGGCGAACGTGGCGACGGCTTCGGCGTGCGCGACCTGATGCGCGAGCACGTAGCCGAGCGGACCGAATTCGCCGAATTCGAGCTTGTTGTTGCGCATTGCCTCGATCTCGGCGTTGTAGCTGGTCGCGACGTAGAGTTGCACCGTGCAGCCGAGCTTGTCGCCAATCATCTTGGCGAGATCTGTATAGACCGGCAGCATGCGCTGAGCCGATTCGTAAGGTTCGACACCAAAGCGAATCACACCATCGTTCGGACACATACCCGCTGCATGTGCGGTAACGGAGACAAAACTCACGGCCAGAGCTGCTGCAGATAAAAAGTTGGATACCTTCATATTTTCCTCAATTTATGTTTCGTACAGACCAGGCGACTCAACAACGGATTGCTTTGTTCCGGGCATCAGACAACGCGCTCGCCTGCCCGATACGTCGCGCGGGGGACAGGCAGCGCATCGTGCATCCGCACGCGCACAAAATCGGCACGCAAACCGGGGGCGATGGCGCCGCGGTCGTCTAACCCCACTGCGCGCGCGGGTTGCGCGGATACCGTTGCCATCGCGCGCGGCAGCGTCCAGCCGGCCTTGCCGACCAGTTCGAAGGCGGCAGTCAACAGGCTCGAGGGCACGTAGTCCGATGACAGGATGTCGAGCAGTCCGGCTTTCGCAAGTTCGATTGCCGAGACGTTGCCCGAGTGCGATCCGCCTCTTACGACGTTGGGCGCGCCCATAATCGTTGCAATGCCGTGTTCGCGCGCGGCTTGCGCGGCGATGCGGGTGGTTGGGAATTCCGCCAGGACGATGCCTTCGGCCGCTGCCTGTTCAACATGCTCGATTACGGTGTCGTCGTGGCTCGCCACCGGCACGCCGAGCTCCATGCAGCGCGCAACGATCTCGCGACGGTGCCGGTCGGCGAAACGTTCCTGTCCGTCTGAAAGCTCAGCAATCACTGCGGCGAAGTGTTCGTCGGTCAATTTGCCGTGCCGTTCCTGCCAGCGACGCCATTGATCCCGATCGTGCCATTGGCGCTGGCCCGGCGTGTGATCCATCACCGAAGCGAGCCGCAGCAATGGATGTGTGCACAGTGAATCGAATACATTCACGACGTCGGGGGCGGCGATTTCGCAGCGTAGGTGGAGGAAATGCTCGGCACGCAGCAACTCGCACGCGGACAGGCGCGCGAGTGCCTCCACGCACTGCGTCTGAAGATCCCGGCTGTGCATGTCGACGTCCGAACGCGCGCCGATCCTGAGCGAATCGAATACGGTTGTGATGCCCGCCGCGGCCACCTGTGCGTCATGAATCACCAACGCCGCGTCGATATTCCATCTCACGCCCGGCCGCGGCGCCAGATGCTTCTCGAGATTGTCTGTGTGTAGTTCGACCAGGCCCGGCAACAGATAGTCACCGTTCCAGTCTTCGGCTTCGGCAGCCGACGTCGTGCCCCGTTCAAGGTCGACAATGACGCCGTTTTCAATCCGCAAGGTTCCCGTAAATTCCTCGTCCCGCGTGACGACGCGAGCGTTCCTGATCAGCATCGACATGCTCCGTATGTGTGTCGGCTTTAGCGTGCTGCTGTACGACGCAGCGTTGGTCGTGATTCGACGCGATGAGTCGTGCTGTTGCGTCCGCGATCTCGACGCTCCGCCCGGCAGAAAGCGACGCTCGTGCTTCATGGGCGTTTCCTGCCGGCCCAGAAAGCGGTTGCTGGCCGCACTTTCGTCTAAACGTCTAGATGTTTAGGGAAAGATCCAACCGGCCGATTTCGCGAGCACGACCGTGATGGCTTCATCACGGTCCGCGCTCTACCATGCACGACTGCGAATTCATTTCACCCGACCGGAATGACAAGACCATGACAGCGACCGACAACAAACACCGAGCGTTTCAATCGAGCCCGGAGTAAACGTTGTAATGGAGCGGCAAATCGAACAGATTCTTGATTGACGAGGTGGACAGGGGCATCGCAAGTGGACGCCATTCGTCGTCGATGAGCATCGAGGGCAGTCGCAATGCTGAAGCTGGCTGCCTCAACACTGGCTCATGTTGGGACGGCCGCCTTGGCATCCACGTAAAGCGCGTAGAGCGACTGGCCGGCGGCCATGAACAGGCGGTTGTGCGCTGCGCCGCCAAAGCACAGGTTCGCACAGCGTTCAGGCAGCGCAATGCGGCCGATGGCCTCGCCGTCCGGTGCGAACACCATCACGCCGTTCAACGTCGGTCCTGTACCCCAGCCGGCCCACAGGTTGCCGTCGGTGTCGCAGCGGAAGCCATCCGGCGCGCCGTGCTCGCCGTCGCCGAACCACACGGGCCCTTCACCAAAGCGCATTCCAGTCGCAAGGCGCTCCACTGCGGCATTGGTAATGCGATATTTCAGAAAGCGCGGATCGAGGACCTCCACCGACGGATCGGGATAGGTTTCGCTCTGTCGCCACCTTGGAATCTCTACCATCTCCCATCTTCCATTTACGATTTGCGGGGCGGGCAAGTCAGTCGTTCTTCTGGATATACGCTGCGAACGCCTGCTCGTAGTCCGGATGCCAACGCGATAGCGCGGGGCGATTCTCTACAATGTCTCCCGCAGCCCAAAGGATGCGTCGCTCGTCGAGGGAGCGAGGCACATCGTTGTCGGGGCACAGAATGTAGAAATCGCCGGCACCCAGTCGCTCGATCATGAAATCGACAGTCTGCTCGGGCGTCCAGGCAGCGGCCGGTTTCTCGGTACGACCTTGCGCGGCAAGCTCCGTAAACACAAAGCCAGGGATCAGCAAATGCGCGCTGATCCGGCAGCCTGGCGTATTGCGCAACTCGTGCTGCAGTGCTTCGGTAAACGCCTTCAGGCCGGCCTTGGAGACGTTATAAGCCGGGTCGCCGGGCGGCGTCGTGATGCCCTGCTTCGAACCGGTGTTAATGACGAGACCCGGGCGTCCGCGCGCGATCATCGCGGGCACGAAGGTCTGAGTGCCACGAATCACACCCCACAGGTTGACGTCGAGCACCCGCTCCCAGTTAGCGGCCGCGCCGAACATGGCGCTACCCGGTTGAATCCCCGCATTGTTCATGAGGATATCCGTGCCGCCGAAGCGATCCCGAACGGCTGCTTCGAGGCGGACCAGGTCTTCGAGGCGGCTGACGTCCGTCTCGACGGCCAGTACATCCTTCGCGCCTTCAGCAGCCACGCTGGCAATCGCCTGCTTCGCGTGCGCCAGGCGGTCCTCACCCAGATCCGCGATGCACACGCGAAGCCCGAGCTGCGCGAACCGCTTCGCCGAGGCGAGTCCAATGCCGGCAGCGCCGCCTGTCACGACGGCGACGGATCCGGGAGTGAAAGTAAAGTGTGTCATCAATAGTCCTTTCTGATACGTCATAGAACGTCAGCCCGCCACCTCACAAGCAGACCGCCAAACGGCAGGTACGTCGATAGGTCGCGCGGCCGGGAAATTCGTCACTCACCTCAGTCCATCGGGCAAAACGGCACTGGCGACAGAAACACCGATTCCTGATGGACGAGATATGGCAGGATGCGCGGCGTGAAAGCTTGCCAGCGTGGATCGGCTGCGAGTTTCGCGCGCTGCGCTGCCCGATGCGCGTAGTCCTCATAGCCCCAGCAGAACACGATCGAGTTCAACGTGCCTGAGTCCTTCGTCCAGCAACCCTTGAGCCGGGCGTACTGACTGATGATGCCAAGCCCTTCGCGCTCGTAAATGTCCAGGAACTCGCCTGCCTTTCCTGCCGTTATCTGATACGTACGCATTTCTACCAGCATGATTCCCTCTGTGTCGATCGGTACTCTTTCACAGCACGGCGCCGTCAGACCGCGTGGCTTTCGACGTGCACCTTCAGCGCGCTGAAGAACTCGTCGAGATTCTTGCTCGCGGCGGACTGGATCAGGCGCGACCCCACGCTCATCAGCTTCCCGCCAATTTCGACGTCAGCGTCGTACACCAGCACGGTCGTATCCCCCTGCGCTTCAAGTTGCAGGCGCGCCGTGACTTTGGCAAAACCCAGCGCACCCGCACTGCCCATACCGGCAATCGTATAGGCCCTGGGCGGATCGAGATCCGACAATTCGACGTTGCTTTTGAAGGTCGCCGACATCGGGCCGACGCGAATCTGCACGGTCGATTCGAAATGCAGGTCGTCGAGCCTCTTCAGCGCTTTGCAGCCAGGCAGGCATGCTTCGAGTACTACGGGATCGTTCAATGCACGCCATGCGGCTTCAGGGGGCACGGGCAGGATGGTTTGATCTGTCAACTTCATCGTCGCCGCTCAGCGCTCGTAGAGTTTGAACAGCGCCTGCGTGCCGTTGCGCGCGCAGCCCCGCTCGGCCAACTCCTGGTACATTACGCGCACCAGTTCCAGACCCGGCAATTCACGTCCCATGCTCCGCGCTTCCTCGTGCGCAATCCGCATGTCCTTGATGAAATGCTCGATGAAGAAACCGGGTGCAAAATCGCCCTTGGCAATACGCGGCCCCAGGTTGTTCAGCTGGAATCCACCCGCCGCGCCTCCGCCAATCGCGCTCAATACGGTGTCGGCATCCAGGCCGGCGCTGTGCGCATAGGCGAGCCCTTCGCACACGCCCATCATCGTCGACGCAATGACGATCTGATTGCACAGCTTCGTGTGCTGACCCGCACCCGGGCCGCCTTGCAGGACGATGTTGGTGCCGAGGCAGCGCAACATCGGTTCCACGCGTGCGAGCACAGCGCTTGCGCCGCCGACCATGATCGACAGGCGCCCTTCGCGCGCACCGATGTCGCCGCCCGATACCGGCGCGTCCAGCATGTGCACCCCGCGCTCAGCGGCGTGCGCGGCCAACTCTTCGGCCAGTTTTGGACTCGACGTCGTCATGTCGACCAGCACCGCATCGCGCCGCGCATGCGCGATCAGACCGTCGTCGCCCAGATATAGTGTGCGGACGTCCGCGGGGGTGCCGACAATCGTGAACACGACGTCCGATACCTCGGCGAGCGCCCGCGGGGTCGCTTGCCAGGTCGCGCCGGCCTCGATGAGCGGCTCAGCCTTCGCACGCGTACGGTTATAGACATGCAGCGGATAGCCGGCGGCGGCGAGCCGCGAGGCCATCGAGAAACCCATGATGCCAAGGCCGATAAAGCCAATCGCGGGTTTGCCTGTAGATTGATTCATGAAGGTTGGTCCGTTCAGAGTTTGTCGCGCAGCAAGTCGCGCAATAGCATGGGAGTCAGTGGATGACGGTCGGCAACGACGCCAAATGGCGCCAGCGCATCATTGACCGCGTTGGTCAATGCGCCGATCGCTCCCATCACCCCGCCTTCGGCCATCCCCTTGATGCCGGCCGCCGTCGACTTGCCAGGCGTATGCAGCGGGATGATCTCGAAGTTGGGCAATTCAGTTGAAGTAGCGATCAGGTAGTCGGCGAGTGAGCCGGTCACGTTCTGTCCTGAGTCGTCGTAACGCATCTGCTCGAACAGCGCGCCCGACAGTCCCATCGCCACGGCGCCATGCTGCTGCCCTTCCACCACGGTGGGATTGAGCAGCGTGCCGCAGTCTTCGGCGACGACGTAACGCGCGATACGGATTGCGCCGGTCAAGACGTCCACCTCGATCTCGCATCCATGAGCCGCATTCGAATAGGTCATGGCCGGAGGGTCGTAAGTCAGGTGAAATTCAAGGCCCGGCGTCAAACCTTGCGGCAACGCAGTGGGATCCAGATACGCACGCCGCGCCACGTCGGCAAGCGTCAAACCTGTGTCGATCCACTCGTGCGCGCGACGACGCTCGATTCTCGCGTCGATCAGGCGCAGCGACTGCTCGTCCGCCAAACCAAGGCAACCGGCGGCGATCGCGAGCACCTTGCGGCGTGCGTCGAGTGCGCACAGGTAAAGCGCGCCGCCGCCTGCCGTGCCGCTGCGGGCGCCACGACTGCCCATACCGTATGGTGCGATATCAGTGTGGCCCATATGAATGCGCACGCTCGACGGCGGCACGCCCAGGCCCTCCGCCACCGCGTTGGCCATCGCGCTTTCATAGCCCTGGCCGCTGGGCCCTAGACCGACCGACGCGTTCACCACCCCGCCTGGTTCGATACGGATCCAGCTTGCCTCGTGCCCCGAACCGGGAATTCCCGCGGCCTTATAGAAGCGCGAACCATACGTGGTCGGTTCCACCACGTTGCACAGGCCAAGCCCCAGGTAATGGCCAGTTGCGCGCGCCGCCTGCTGGCGCTCGCGAAAGCCCGCGTAGTCGAGCGCCGACAGCAAGGCCTCGAACGTCTGGGTCGGCGTGATGTCGTCCAGACATTCTCCCGTAGCAGTGCGGTACGGCAGTTCTGCCGGACTCAGCAGGTTGCGCCGGCGTACCTCGACCGGGTCGAGTGCCAGTTCCCGCGCGATTGCATCCAGCGTGCCGTCCATCACCCAGCTGGTGATGGACATCGGCGCGCGCATCGGTGCATTGCCACATTTATGACTGAGCACGACCTTCACATCGAAAGCGTAGTCCTGCAGCCGGTACGGTCCGCTCAGGATCATCGCAATGACGCGCGCCAGATAGTTGGCAGGAAAGAAGCAATAGGCGCCAAAGTCTTCGCGGAGTTCGAGTTCGAGAGCGAGCAGCGTGCCGCGCTCATCGACCGCTGCGCGGGTGCGGCAGAAGTCCTCACGCGAATTGGCGGCCGCCGTCAGGTTCTCGAGGCGATCCTCACGCCAGCGCACGGGCCGTTTCAATTGGCGAGCCAGCGCAGCAACCGTCAACTCTTCGCGGTACAAGGCGATTTTCTGTCCGAACGCTCCACCGACATCGGGCGAAATCACGCTCACCTGAGACTCGTCGAGCTTGAGGCGCTGCGCCAGTTGAGTGCGCAAAGGATGTGGCACCTGCGTTCCAATATGGAACGTCAGGTGGTTCCGTCCGGCGTCCCAGACCGCTGCACAGCCGCGGGTTTCGATCGGCACATGGGTCTGGCGCTGCTGCTGGAAGGTCGCTTCGACTATCCGGAAGGCCCGGCTGTTGGCGCGCTCAGGGTCGCCATGCACATAGGTCTGGTGCGAGACCAGGTTGCCTGGCACGGCCGGGTCGACTTGCGCCGCGTTGGGCTCCAGCGCCTGCCACATGTCTGTTACCACGGGCAGCGGCTCGAACTCGACGAGCACCTGCTCGGCAGCGTCTTCAGCGAGGTACCGGTCCGTCGCGACGACGCAAGCGATCAGATCGCCCTGAAAACGCACTGTGTCCACTGGCATCGTTGCAAATTCGACGGGCTTCAGTCCTTCGACGGGTGGTGCGACACGGAACGGTGTAGTCCACTGCGCGAGTTCCACGCCCGTGATGACGGTTACGACGCCGGGCATTGCGGCGGCGCCGTGAATATCGATGGAGACGATCCGCGCATGAGCGTGCGGCGAGCGAACAAAGCACACGTGAAGGACACCGGGTATCTCGATGTCGTCGAGATACCGGCCATAGCCTGTCAGCAGCCGATAGTCTTCGGTGCGAGGCGTCGCTTTGTTAAGGTAACGAAACGTCTGCTCAGACATCGACCGTCTCCGCGCGCATCCGCTCGGCCGCGAGCAGGATCGCCCGCACGATGTTCTGATATCCGGTACAGCGGCACAGATTGCCCGACAGCACCTCGCGCACCTGGGCCTCGGATGGCCACGGGTTCTCGCGCAGGTACGCTTCAAATGTCATGACGATGCCGGGGGTGCAGAACCCGCACTGCAGACCGTGGCACTCATGCAGCGCCTGCTGGAGCGGCGACAGACGACCGTCTTGCGCTACCGCCTCGATGGTCGTGATCTGCGCTTCATCCATCTGCACGGCGTAAGCCAGACATGAGCGTGCCGGACGACCATCGATCAACACGGTGCATGCGCCGCACACACCGTGCTCGCATCCGACATGCGTGCCCGTCAGCCGGCAATCTTCGCGCAGCACATCGGACAATAGCTTGCGAGGCTCGCAATGCACATCATGGCGCGCACCGTTCACACTCAGATAAATTGCTGTCTTTTCCATGAACGGCCTAATCGGGTTGTGTAACGCCAGCGGTTATCCGCTGCAATGCTCGAGCGATGAGCGCCTTGACGAGGTCGCGCCGATACGCGGCGCTAATGCCTGGCTGATCGTGCACCTCGACGGCGTTTGCGACTGCCTCGGCAATCCTGCCGACGCTCGGCGCATCGGCCGTTTCGCCGACGAATCCCGCAGCGATGTCGTCAAGCACCAGCGGCACATCTGCCACACCGCCTACGCCGATCCGCAACGAGGCGAACCTGTCATCCGCGAGCACGGCGGTGACAGCGCAAGCCGCGATCGCGAAATCGCCGTGTCGTCGGCTAAATGCTTCGAAGGCATGCCGCTCGCCGGACAACGCCGTCGGAAAGCGCACCGTGCGAATGATTTCGTCAACCGCCAGATCGGTGGTCATCACCGCGATCAGAAACTGTGCCGCCGACACCTGTCGGCTGCCGGCCGGCCCGACAATCTCGATGCGTGCGCCTAGCGTGCTCGCAATGAGCGGTAATTGCGCCGCGGGGTCCGCATGCGCGAGACTGCCGCCGAGTGTCCCGCGCTGTCGGATGGCGTAATGTCCGATCGTCGCCGCCGCTTCAGCCAGTAGCGGGCAAGCAGCGCGTACTGTGTTGCTGGTGGCCAGTTCGTGATGGCGCGTCATTGCGCCGACCGCTAGCGTATCGGTTTCAAGCGTGACGCCCTTGAGTTGAGGCAGCGCATTCAGATCGACCAGGTGCGCCGGTTGCGCGAAGCGCATATTCATCATCGGCCCGAGGCTTTGTCCTCCGGCGATCAGCTTGGCGTCAAAACCGTGAAGAGCAAGAAGCGACAGTGCGTCGTCGAGCGTGTGCGACCGGTGATACGAAAATGCGGCGGGTTTCATATGCCTTGCGCCCGCGGACTCAGGCCGCAATTCCGGGCGAAGACCGGCAACCCGCGACAGCCCCCGCCCGCCGATAACCGAGGCAATCGACGACGGCCATTCCCGATTCGCTTGACGCTGCTCATGATTCGCTCCAGCCGCGTGCGCGGCGCTGTTCACCCGGTGGGATGGCTGCCGCTTCAGCCATCGCTTCGGAAACGAGGATATCGCCGATAAACTAAATCGTCAACTGACGACTACATTTACAAATTGAGAGGATCATGGTCGGTGCAGTTTGCAGGCCGTGCATTTTCTTGGTGCCACTACGATGTTTGTTGGATTTTCAAATATGTCTTCACATGAAGACATATGATTTGATAGAGTATATCGTCCGCCGGCATGAACCGGTGTCGCCATGCTCCCGGTTTCAGCCGTGCACTATCTCAGTGCCATCGCGAAGCGAGCGCCTCATCTATGACTGCCGGCATTGGCACTTCCCGCGCCAGGGCGTTTGCGGGTCTTTCACTCAACCCGTTTCGGTTCTCCGCTCATGTCTTTGTCAAGCCGTCAATCGGTCATCATCGCGTTGATCGTCGCCAGTGCCTATTTCATGGAGAACCTGGACGCTACGGTGATTGCGACAGCGCTGCCCCACATGGCCGCCACGTTCGGCGTCACGCCCGTGAGGCTGAGTATCGGCATGACCGCCTATCTGCTCGCGCTCGCGGTTTTCATCCCCATCAGCGGCTGGGTAGCGGATCGCTTTGGGCAACGCTCAGTGTTCGGTAGCGCCATCGTCGTGTTCACCGGCGCGTCGATACTTTGCGGGCTCAGCAACGGTCTCGTCGAATTCACGGCCGCGCGGATCCTGCAGGGACTCGGCGGCGCAATGATGGTGCCGGTCGGCCGGCTTGCAGTGCTGCGCAGCACGGAGAAGCGTCACCTGATGCGCTCGATCGCCTACATTACCTGGCCCGGGTTGGCCGCACCGGTGCTGGGTCCAGCGTTGGGCGGCTTTATCTCGACCTATTTCAGCTGGCGCTGGATCTTTCTGCTGAACGTACCGATCGGCCTGCTGGGCCTGGCGCTGACCGCCACGTTCATTCCGAACCACCGCGAATCCAGCCGTCGTCCGTTCGATGTGCCCGGATTCGTGCTTAGCGGAGTCGCGCTAACCTGCCTCATGTACGGCATGGAACTCGTCGGGCAACTGCATGGCGACTGGCACGTCGCGGCCGCGGCGCTGACCGGTGGCGTGCTCGCCGCTGCCTTCGCGGTACGGCATTTCCGGCGTGCCGAACACCCGCTGATCGATCTCGCGCCGTGGCGAATCCCGACCTTTCGCGCAACCCTCGATGGCGGTTCGTTGTATGTGGTCTCGGTCAGCGTTTCGCCCTTCCTGTTACCGCTGTTCTTCCAGCTCGGTTTCGGGCTCAACGCGTTCGCCGCCGGTCTGCTGGTGCTCGCTTACGCGGCCGGCAATCTGGCCATGAAGACCGTCACCACGCCCATCCTCAAGCGCTTTGGTTTCCGCAAGGTAATGATCGTCAATGGCCTGCTCACTGCCGTCACCATCGCGCTGTGCGCCCTGCTCTCGCCGGACACGCCGCGCGCGCTGATCATGCTGGTGCTGCTGGTCGGCGGCCTATGCCGATCGATGCAGTTCACCAGCATCAACACGCTCGCATTCGCGGACGTGCCGCCGGCGCGGATGAGTTCGGCGAGCACGTTTTTCAGCATGGTCCAGCAGATGACCATCGGTCTCGGCATCGCATTCGGTGCGATCGCGCTGCATGCTGCAGTCCTGATACATGGCGGCCACGCGCAGTTGTCGCTTGCTGATTTCCGGGTCGCGTTTCTGCTTGTCGCGGTACTGGTACTGATCTCCGTGCTGTACTTTATCGGCCTCGAACCGGACGCCGGCTGCGAGGTTAGCGGCCATACGGGAGCCGCATCGCGGTAGTGCGGAAATTGTATCGGGAGCGTTAATGGCGACTGGCCCAAATTAAACAGAGAGAGAGTCCGTGCAGAATAACCCGGGAACGCCATTGACGACTTCACAAGCCGCCTCGCCCCACGCGGCGCCCGTAGCGGACAGCTCAGTCGCTCGCAGCGCCTCGCAACAGGCGCTGATTCTCGCGGGCGTTTGTATCGCAGTACTTGTGCTGCCGCTGAATTTCGGCGGTGCGGCGGTGTCGGCGCCGACTATCGGCACCGCGCTGGGAGGCAGTCCAGTGGCAATCAACTGGATCCTGAACGCGTTCATGCTGAGCTTCGGCAGCAGTCTGATGGTCGCCGGAGCGCTCGCGGATCTGCTCGGACGAAAACGCGTATTCGCCGTCGGGGTAGCGCTCTTTGCAGCGACATCACTCGGGATCTCCGCCGCGCCGAGCCTCGTGTGGGTCGACTTTCTGCGCGCGCTGCAGGGCATTGCTGCCGCGTTGGTGCTGGCCGGATCATCGGCAGCGCTTGCCCAGGAGTTCGACGGGCATCGCCGCGCTCGCGCGTTCAGCATGCTCGGCACGACCTTCGGCGTGGGGCTGGCGCTGGGTCCGCTTCTCGCCGGGTTTCTTACGCAAACATTCGGCTGGCGCTCGTTCTTCCTGGCGGATGCGGCAATCGGCTTGACGGGCTTTGCGCTCGGCGTTCCAAAACTGAGGGAATCCTATGATCCGCACGCCAATGGTCTCGATTGGCCTGGCGCCATCAGCTTTACCGCGGCACTGACCCTGTTCACCTTCGGCCTGCTGCAAGGGCCGGAGAGCGGCTGGAGCAGTCCGCTCATCGTTGCACTGTTCGTGGGTGCCGCGGTCATGGCGATCGCCTTCGTATGGATCGAAGGTCGTGTTACCCGGCCTATGCTCGACCTGTCGTTGTTTCGCTATCCGCGCTTCGTCGGCGTGCAGGTACTCCCGCTTGCGACCGCATTCTGCTACGTCACGTTGCTGCTTGTCTTGCCGACGCGATTCATCGGCATCGAAGGACATACCGCGATCGGCGCGGGCTTGATGATGGTTTCGCTTTCGGCGCCGATGCTGATCGTGCCGCTCACCGCTGCGCATCTCACGCGCTGGATGTCGGCCGGCGTCATCTCGGCGATCGGCCTCGTCATTGCGGCCATCGGCATGCTCTGGTTCAGTGGTATCGGACTTGATGCGTCAGCCACTGTCCTTGCGATTCCCCTGTTCGTGATCGGTGTCGGTGCGGGGCTGCCGTGGGGACTGATGGACGGCTTGTCAGTCAGCGTTGTTCCAAAGGAACGCGCCGGCATGGCGACGGGTATTTTCAGCACGACGCGCGTGGCGGGCGAAGGCATGACCCTCGCGGTGGCTAGCGCGATATTGGCAGTGCTCACACGCTTGCGACTATCCGACGCACTCGCGGGATCTCCCGGCGCGTCGGCTCATGCCGTCACAGAAGCCGCCCAGCGCGTGGCCACCGGCGATCTGGCACATGCTGCGGCACTTCTGCCCGCACTCGGGCAGCCTGCACTCGTGCATGCGTACGACGGCGCGTTCCGGGTACTGCTCCATATGCTGGTGGCCATCACGCTCGCCTCCGCGATCATGGTGCTTGGGTTCCTTGGCCGCACACCATCCGCGACGAGCCCAGACCATGCCAGCCCAGCGCTTTCCGGAGGCGAAGGGATCGCCGACCGGTGAGACGCGCGCGGCTGCATTGGAGAAGACGCGGGTTTTCGCAGCGAAGGCTTCCACGGAGGAAGCCACAGGTAAGGATTCAACCACGACGATGACTGAATACTGACCGACGCATTACCGATCCTGCTCTTTGACATTGAATCTTTATTCATGTCAATTCAGTCAATGGATTTTTCCGCAGCAATATAAATTGACAAAATCACAAGCGAATTTCTTTCGATCCAGCGCATTAGCTTGAGATACCTTACCAATTAGAATACTGGACTCTACTGTCAATTTCAGCAAGACAGTTTTCCAATTTTTGGACGTTCACGACGCATTCTTTGCGGGCGAACGTGACGATCCAGTCCCGCCTTGCGCAATGTATCGCCGAACTTTAGCCCACTATTTACGGACTGTTTTCGAAGAAGAGCAGTGTCGAGAACTTGCTCAGGCTCCCTTCCTGGAGATCCTGCAACCCGCTCTTTGTCATGCCTTTTTGCAGTACTCCTTGTTAATTCCAATTGAGCTATACCACATAATTTTAAACTTGGCTGCTTTCATTTTTATCATCCTTTTTTAGTCTTGAAAGAAACCGACCTCCTATTGCAGGCATAGAGAAAATAGATTGGCGCTATGAAAAGCCCAATCATAGGATGTGCCTGGTTTCCTCCTGACCTGAACTGGGATCACAACGTGAAATTACGCACGACACAAATCGCAGCAAGCATTCTTTCCATCGCCTCCGCAATCGTCACCGCGCAACCCGTGTACGCTGAAGATATGACGCGCGATAGTGGCTCGCCGGTCGGCGACAACCAGAACTCCCAGACCGCCGGTCCTGAAGGTCCGGTACTGCTGCAGGACTCGCATCTGATCGAGAAGCTGCAGCGCTTCGACCGGGAGCGCATCCCGGAGCGCGTCGTTCATGCGCGCGGCACGGGTATCTTTGGCGAGTTCGCGCCGACCGCCGATATCAGCGCGTTGACCACCGCCAAAGTGTTCACGCCTGGCACAAAGACCCCGGTCTTCGTGCGCTTCTCGACCGTGATGGGCTACCGTGGATCGCCTGAGCAGGCGCGCGACCCGCGCGGCTTTGCCGTGAAGTTCTATACGCAGCAAGGCAACTGGGACGTCGTCGGCATCAACTGGCCGATCTTCTTCATCCGGGACGCCATCAAGTTCCCAGACTTCGTGCACGCAAACAAGCCGTCCGCCGTGACGGGCGTGCAGGATCCGAATCTGGCCTTCGACTTCTTCGCCCATACGCCGGAAGCGACCAGCATGCTGACGCACCTCTACACCGACGAGGGAATGCCTGACTCATACCGCCACATGGATGGCTACGGCGTGCATGCGTTCAAGTTCGTCAATGCCAAAGGCGAAGTTCACTACGTAAAATTTCACTGGAAGAGCCGTCAGGGCATCGAGGGCATCCGTCCGCAGGATATTCCTCATTCGATCGGTGCCGACTGGAATCTGATGACCGACGACCTGTACAACTCGGTCAAGGCGCATTCGTATCCGCAATGGGATCTGTACATTCAGATCCTTTCGCCGAAGGATCTGAACAAGTTCGACTTCGATCCGCTTGACGACACGAAGGTGTGGCCGTCGTCGATCCCTGAGCAGAAGGTCGGGACGATGACGCTCAACCGGGTTCCGGATAACTACTTCCAGTCCACTGAAGAATCGGCATTCGCGCCGTCCCGCCTCGTGCCGGGCATCGAGCCTTCGGAGGACCGGATGCTGCAGGGTCGTCTGTTCGCGTACGCCGACACGCAGATGTATCGCCTGGGACCGAACTACAACGATTTGCCGATCAATCGTCCTGTTGTGACTGTGTACAACAATAACCAGGATGGCTTGATGAATTCCGGCGATCGCAAGGCTGAGGTGAACTACGAGCCCTCCAGCATCGCGGAGATCTCGCAGCAGGCCAGGTACAAGTCCGTGCAGACGCCGGTCAGCGGAACGACGCAGCAAATGGCGATCCACAAGACCCTCGACTTCCGTCAGGCTGGCGAGTTCTACCGGACGCTGTCTGAAGCCAACAAGGCGGATCTGGTCACGGCATTGTCGGGCGATCTGGGCCGTGTAACAAACGACGCGAACAAGTACACGATGCTGTCGTACTTCTACAAGGCTGACTCCGATTACGGTACCCGCCTCGCACGCGCCACGCACGCGGATCTCTCACGTGTGCAGGATATGGCGTCGCACCTTGGCGATAACTGAAGCCAGTAGGCAACGCAGACGGAGCCTGCGCAAGCGGGCCCCGTCTGCCTGAACACGATTTCCGACGGAGAACGTCATGCGAGGTTTCTCTACTGCGCGGCGAGTAGTTCGAAACGCAGCCGTGGCAGCGATAGCCGCACTTCTGAGCGCGAGTTGTGCGGAGCACGTTTATCGGCCAGCAACGTATTCCGGCACGGTTGACACGCGAACATACACCGATGACTGGTTCGCGGCGGCCCGCGAAGGGCGAACCGATATCATTCAATTGCTGATCGACGCGCACTATCCGATCGAAACCGCAACGCCTCAGGGATATACGGCGCTCATTCTTAGCGCCTACGATAATCACCCGGACACGCTAAGGGCGCTTCTTGCCGCTCACGCCAACGCATGCGCCGCCGACAAACACGGCAATACCGCGTTGATGGGTGCACTGTTCAAGGGCGAAACGAACATTGCGCAAATATTGCTCGGGACGCACTGCCCTATCGATCAAACCAACAACGCAGGGGAAACGGCGCTATCGTTTGCTGCGCTGTTCGGCCGGCTCGATATGCTCTCGGTGCTGGTGGCGCACGGAGCGAACGTCAATCATGTCGACGCACGCGGCGGCACCGCGCTGCAAATGGCCATCTCGCAACACAATACCGCCGCAGCCGATGCGCTGCGCCAGGTCGGCGCTACGCAGTAATGTGGAGGAACTCGATAGGCTGTCCGGAAACTTGACCGCAGAAGTTCCGTTCCGCCTTTTTTACTCGCTCAAAAGCGCGCCGGGTTCATCCATGCTCGACTTGCAACCGGTATCCACGGCGGCGTCGCTCACGCGAAACGCCGGGAATTTTGTAGCAAGCTCGGCGATTACGTTTGCAGGCCGCTCTGCGTTCACGCGAAAGTATTGATGATGCTTCCAACCATGCCGTTTGCACTGACAGGCGACGCGCTCGCAGCTTCCGCTTCGACGAGAGCCAGGGCGCCGCTTTGCGGCGTATGCGCGGCAACGCCCTGCGAGGACTGCTGCATCACTTGCATGGCCACGCTTGCGGCGGTTTGCGTAACGTTCATGATCTTTCCTTTATTGAAGACGCAGACGTTAGCACGTCTTCCGATTTTGCGCAGATCTCACCAATTGAATTCGCTGCTACTGTAAGCGCGAAAAATCGCGCTGCGGGTCTGGATGGCACGAATGTCATCTTGCCGACTGATTTGCGACATGCAGGAGCCGTTATGTTGATACGTCGCTCAGAGGCCTATGTGCATTATTGAAAGAGCGTAAGCAAGAAGGAATACAACGGGGTTGTCTTCAATGACGGAAATCACGGCCGTAGTCAGCATCACGATTGCAGATATCACGCGTCTGACCCACATATTCGGCGAGGAATCGATTCAACAGGCTCTCACTCAGTTCGGCGAGGAAGCAACGGCTTTGCTAAACCGGTTGCTGGCTCAGCATCAGGTCATTGACCGATATCGTTCCGATGTCGACGGACATTGCTCTGCGTGTTTCCGTGTGCTGTCGGGAGGCTTGCCGCGTGATGCCAGCGAAGCGGCGCAGACCATAGAAAAGGCAGGGAGTCATCTGATTCGCGAGCGGCTACTTGCTATTTTTGGCGGCGGGACAGGCGCCCGGATCAACTGCGATCTGTCGGTGTTCGTTTTGCCTTCCGAAGCAGTCTCAGGAGATGCCAAAACAGGTTGGTTTCAATGGACGAAAGATCGATCGAGGTCCCAACCGAAACATCAACATAAGGACCGGGACAACTCATCGACCAGAGTGAGAGCAATTCTGCGCGAACGCTCCGTACAGACCGTGTTGCAGCCGATAGTGCGCATTAAAGACGGTGCAGTGACGGGTTTTGAAGCCCTTTCCAGAGGTCCGCAACGGACGCCATTTGAACGCCCGGACGTGCTGTTCGACGCGGCCCATGCGGCCGGCTGTGCCGTGGAGATGGAATTATTGTGTGCCGAATTGGCTCTCGAGCGCACCAAAGGCAAACTGCCGCCCGGGAAGTTTTTGACCATCAATCTGGGCCCGGATGCCTTGACCCTTGCTGCGGAAAAACTGCCGTTGGCTGGCCGGCAGGAAGTCATGTTCGAACTCACCGAGCACTTGCCGCTCAACGAAGCCGAGGGTTTGCGAGACGCGGTAGAACGCCTGCGTAGCATCGGCATTGGCTTGGCCCTGGACGACACGGGCTGCGGGTTCGCAGACTTCGATACCGTTCGCCTGCTGAAGCCAGAAATCGTCAAACTGTGCATTACAGTGATCCGCAATGCCGATAAGGGTGCGCCCTTTGCAGCCGCTATTCGCGCGTCGGCTGAACAGCTCTGTAAGCTCGGCTGCAAGGTGCTTGCTGAAGGTGTCGAAACGGCAGCCCAGCACGACGCATTGCAGAACTGCGGCATCGAACTTGCGCAAGGGTGGCTTTACGGCAAGCCGGCGGCCGTTGCGTCAGTGCCAGGCGGCAGGTGACCCAACGGCGGGTTCGCAGAATGATTTCGAAAGAGCTGGCGCGCACCGAAGTGCACTGGACACCGCCGCCCGCGCACAGCGTTCCGTTGACGCGACAGCTTTATCGTTTAACGCTGATTTCATTCTCACGGTAGGCAGCCGCTCGAACTCCGTTGCATTTTGCCGCTACGTCCGTTTCAACAGCGACGTATCCACCGGTAACGCACGAATCCGCTGGCCGGTCGCGTTGAAGATCGCGTTGCAGATGGCCGCTGAAGTCGGCGGCACGCCCGGCTCGCCAACGCCGCCAGGCGGTGCATCGCTCGGCACGATATACACGTGAGTCTCGGGAACGGAATCGATACGGGCAACCTGGTAATCCGTGAAGTTCGATTGCTCCGACGCGCCGTTGCGGAAAGTGAGTTCACTGTACAACGTGTTGCCGAGCGCCATCACCACCGCGCCCTCGAACTGCGCAACAACCCGATCGGGATTGACGATGCGCCCGCAGTCGACGGCCAGATCGACGCGTGTCACACGCACCGAACCGTCGTCGGCCACCTGCACATGCGCGACCGCGGCCACATAGCTCAGGAAGCTCCGATGTACCGCAATCCCGCGCCCATGCCGCGCCTGCAATGCGGTCGACCACCCGGAGCGCACGGCGACCGCGCGAACCACGGCCGCATAGCGGGCGGTGTCGATCGGGTACTCGTCGATCGACGCGCCGTAGTTCGGGTAATCGACGCCTAGTGCATGCAGATCGACATGCCGCGGCGTGCCGAGCAGCGTGAGCAGGTGCTGCACCGGATCCTGCCGCGCGGCCGCGGCAAGCTCATCGACGAACGACCCTAACGCGAAGCCGTGGGGAATGTTGTACACCGATCGATACCAGCCAATGCGCGTGTGTGCGGAGGCGGCGCCGTTCTCACACCGCACGTTGGCGATGTCGTAGGGCATATCGGTCACGCCCTGCCCCAATTCCCCCGCCGCCCCATAGCGGACATCGGCCTTGAACGTCGAACTGATGGACGGAAACACCGTGCGGTGCAACCACGCGACCGTCTTGCCTTGCGCGTCGAGCCCGCCTTCCATGTGCTGGGCGCACACCGCATGGAAATAGTCGTTGTGCACGTCGTCTTCGCGAGTCCACGTGAGCTTCACGGGCGCGCCGACCTCGCGTGACAGGAATGCCGCCTCGGCCACGTAGTCAGGCTTGGACTTGCGGCCGAAGCCGCCGCCCAATAACGTGACATTGATCGTCACGGCCGGCTCCTGCACGCCGAGCACCTGTGCCACGGTCGTGCGAGCCTGCTGCGGATTCTGCGTCGCGGTCCATACTTCAACCGCACCGTTCGCATAGGACGCGGTCGCGGCGAGCGGCTCCATCGCCGCATGCGCCAGGTGCGGCACATAGTAGTCCGCCGAGACATGGTGGGCGGCGCTCTTTAGCGCAGCCGCTGTGTCGCCGTTGTTGCGAACGATTTTGCCCGGCTGCCGCGCGGTGTCCTCGAGCGCCTTGCGATAAGCCTGACTGTCATACGATGCATTCGGCCCAAGGTCCCAGTCGAGCCTCAATTTCCGCCGCCCTTGCATCGCGGCCCAAGTGCTGGTTGCCACCACCGCGATGCCGCCCAGCGGCTGGAAACCGGCGGGCAACGGCGCAGCGGGAATGCGCACCACATGCAGCACGCCGGGCACTTTCATCGTGTCGGTCGAATCGACGCTCTTGAGCGTCGCGCCATAGACCGGCGAACGTTCGATCGACGCGTACGTCATTCGGGGCAACACGACATCGATGCCGTACGTCGCCCGGCCGTGGACGATGTCGTCGAGATCGACGATCGGCAGCGACTTGCCGATGTAGCGCCAGGTACCCTCGTCTTTCAGATGCAGCGTGTCACGGCCCGGCACCGGCTGACGCGCCGCCGCCGTTGCGAGCGCGCCGTAGGCCACGCGCCGCCCGCTCGCCGCATGCACGACATGACCCGGCTCAGTGTGGCAGGTCGCCGGCGCCACGCGCCATTGCACGGCGGCCGCCGCCACGAGCATCTGCCGGGCCGTGCCACCTGCTTCGCGCAATGGCTGGAAGAACTGGCGGATGCTGCGCGAGCCATCGGTATTCTGGTCGCCATACTTCGCATCGCCTTGCGCCTGCACGACCTTGACGGTGTTCCAGTCGGCATCGAGTTCGTCCGCAAGAATCATCGCGAGACTGGTGCGGATACCGGTCCCCATCTCCGAACGATGCACGACCAGAATGATCTCGCCGGACGGCGCGACCGAGACGTACACGTTCGGTGCGAAAGCCGCTTTAGTGCCATTCGCGGATGACAGCACGCTCGCCGCGAGTGCGGTACCCGCGCCGCCGATCTGCAAGCCCAGCACAACCCCACCTGCCAAAGTCCCTTTCAACACCCCGCGCCGGCTCAGATTGACGATTTCGCCCATCACGCCTCCGACGCTGCCGCCTTGATGGCGGCCATGATGCGTTGATAGGTGCCACAGCGGCAAACATTGCCGGACATCGCTTCGACAATCTGCTCGTCGCTCGGCTTCGGCGTCTGCTTGAGCAACGACGCGGCCTGCATGATCTGTCCAGGCTGGCAGTAACCGCATTGCGGCACATTGGCGGCTTTCCACGCGCGCTGCACGGGGTGATCGCCGCCTTTGCCGAGTCCCTCGATGGTCGTGACGGGCTTGCCCTGAACATCCGCCAGTGCGGTCACACACGAACGCACAGCGACACCGTCCAGATGGACCGTGCATGCGCCGCACGCGCCGACCCCGCAACCGAACTTGGTACCGTGCAGCCCGAGGAGATCACGGACTGCCCACAGCAGCGGCATATTCGCATCCGCATCGACGTTGTGATGAACGCCGTTCACAATGAGTTCCATCAACTGATTCCTCGTAGTCGACGCGAACGGCACGAAGTCGTCATGCGCCGTATCGCTTTAACCGCCCAAGCCTATCAGGCTCTCGCCTGATAGGCGTTGCACCATCCCGCGCCGCTCACCTGTTTCGCACCAAACAGCGCGCAAAGCGCGCTCGTGTCGGCTGGCTTGCCCTGATAGAACTGGCAATTCGAGCAGCGCTGGGTGGCGCTGAAGCGCGGATATTTCGCGTGATCGACGCGCGATGCGTCGGTCCGGTAGCCGAGCGCCTGCGCGGCCGGATCGCTTTCCTGAAGCTGCGTGGGCGCGGCCCACGCCGTGCCGCCGGTCATTGCCAGCGCCGCGGCGCCAACGGTATGCACAATGAAAGTTCGTCGATTGGTTCGCATGTTCAATACACTCTTTTCACGACACCAGAACACGTTGCGGCGGCGCCATAAACTCCGGGCCTACCGGGTCCTTGACGAATTGCGAGACGATCGCGTCGATTTGCGCGAAGGCCTTTTCGTCGAGTCGCCAGCCGAACGCGGCTTCGAGTCCGTCCAGTTGCGACGGACGGCGCGCACCCCACAGCGCGATCGTCGGGCCGCGGTCCAGCACCCAGCGCACTGCAAGCGCAAGCACCGACTTGTCGAAGTTATCGCGCGCGAAGACGTCCAGTGCTTTCACAGCGTCGACATACTGCTGACGACGCGGCGCACGGAACTTCGGGTCATGTTGACGCAGATCGTCGCCCTCGAAACGCGTCTCGGCGCCGATGCGCCCTGCCAGCAATCCGCGGCACAGTGCGCCATAGGCGAGTGCAACCAGCCCATGCTGTTTTACATAAGGCAGCACATCGCGGTCGATGTCGCGTTCAAACAGGTTATAAGGCGGCTGCGTGGTGGACAGCGGCGCCACGCGGCGGAACGCGTCCATTTGCGCCGCAGAGAAATTGCTGACGCCGAGCGCGCGAACCTTGCCTTCCTTGCGTAGGTCGTTCAGCACCGCGGCCGTCTCTTCGATTGGCACGAGCGGATCGGGCCAGTGAACCTGGTATAGATCGATGTAATCTGTCCGCAAGCGCCGAAGTGTATCCTCTACTTCGTGACGAATGCGCTCCGGCGAAGCATTGCGAAATACCTTGCCGTCCTGCCATTCGAGAGCGACTTTAGTCGCGATGACTGCCTTGTGGCGATATCCATCGGCCAGTGCTTTGCCGACGATTTCCTCCGACGCGCCGAAGCCGTACGCCGGCGCCGTGTCGATAAGGTTCACGCCGCTGTCGAGCGCCCGGCGGATCACCGCAATCGAGTCCTTCTCATCAGTGCCGCCCCACATCCATCCGCCGATCGCCCACGTGCCCAGGCCGATACGCGATACAGGCGTCGATAAACCCTCAACTTCAATTGTTTCAATAGTCATGCGATGCTCTCTGGTTAAAGCGCCGCATCCATGTCGAATGCGGTCCGAGAAAATGCGACGTGCCCAAAGGACGGGCAGGCGAGTCGATTATTTCAGCCGCATCCGGCGATCACAAGAAGGCACCTGAAGGTTCCATACTTTCCCCATGGAAACAAATTGCTACGACGGCCCTCACGCCGCCGAGAACCCACAGAAGAAAACCGATGACCTCGCGCGCAACGTCATCGAGCAGATCGCCGACAAGTGGACGATCCTCGTGATCGACGCGCTGGGCACCCATGGCGAGATGCGTTTCTCGCGGCTACGCGACGAGGTGGGGGGCGTCAGTCAGAAGATGCTCACGAAGACCTTGCGGCAACTCGAGCGCGACGGTCTCGTCACGCGCTATGTGCATCCCGTGATACCGCCTCGTGTCGACTATCAGTTGACGCCGTTAGGACGCAGTCTGCTCGACAAGATCTGTGGGATCTGGGACTGGGTGGAAGCGCATATGGCGGAAATGGAATCGGCGCGACGGCAGTTCGATCTCGGCGAAAGGCGTACCGATCGCGCGCCTTCGAACCGGGACGCGGAGTCCGGCTCAGAAACGCGCCTGGAATAGCCGAACGCGCACTGTCAGGTTGGCCGCGAGCTGGTAAGACGTTGCGACATCAGGGACGCCCGGAACGCGGCAAAGGAGGAACGCATTCGCCTGGAAGCGCGGCGCGTTGGCAGCGCGCTTGCCATGGGTGGTCGGGTCGCCGGTGTCTTCCTGAGCCGTCTCGATAGACGCGAGGCCGGCCACGATCGATAGAGGAACGCCGTGCCTTCATGGCCTCATTTCAGGAACCCGTCATGTGGATCGTCCAGCTCGCGCTGCGCCGCCCTTATACCTTCGTGGTCCTCGCCGTACTGATCCTTATCGTCGGCCCGCTTGCGATACTGCGCACGCCGACCGATATCTTCCCGAACATCGACATCCCGGTGGTCAGCATCGTCTGGACGTACAATGGCTTTTCCGCCCAGGACATGGCCAATCGCATCACGTCGAATTACGAGCGCGCGCTGAGCTCGGACGTCGACGACATCGAGCATATCGAGTCGCAATCGCTGAACGGCGTCTCGGTGGTGAAGATCTTCTTCCATCCGGGCGCGGACATCAATCGCGCGATCGCCGAGGCAGCGTCGAACTCCGCATCGATCCTGCGCGTGCTGCCGCCCGGCACGCTCGATGGCCCCGGGCTCGCCGCACGTCACATCATTCCGCTGTTGCTGCCAGTACTGCCAGTGCCGGAAGAAGGTGCGGACATCGCTGTAAGCGGATGGGCGAGACCCGCCGCGGACAGCAGCGAGACGGCGGCCTGATCGGGCATGCCATTGGCGTCGAGAGCCCCTGCTGCCGCTAGCGCGCCCAGGTCGCTGTCGACACCTATTTGGCCAACTGTAAAGGATGTCGTTAGAAACGCCGGTGCCGTCAGCGTGACCGCATAGCGCTGCTGTAGATTCGTGACGACTGCCGATTGCGCAGCCTGCACGTCGGCCTGGTTTGCCAGCACCTCCTGGAACTGTGAGTTGGTCGGGAAGCCCGCTATCAGACCGCTCTCGCTCGTGCCGAGTTGCGAAGCGATGTAGACAAACATCAGTTCGGTCTCTGGCGTCGTATTGAAGGTGCCGCCGGCAAATGCCACCGAATGCAGGCCAATGCCACCAGAGGTCACGGTGAGGATGCAGGGAGGCGTGGCATTGAACGTAATCGCGTAGTGTCCACCGCCGTCGGACAGGGTGGAGCCCGAGCCCTGCACACAACTGAAGCTGACCGTCGCGCTGGCGACCGCACTACCGGTGGCGGCCGTGCCGGATATAGCGACGGTTGGCGTCACGTTTCCGCCACCGCAACTGTCGAGGCCGATACAGGCGTTTCCGCCGCAAGCGGCGAGCGTTGCGAGGGAAGCCACGCAAATTGCAGCCAGCGCCGGACGAACGAAACACGCGTAGTGAGTGTTCATGGTTGCCTGCCGTTGATAGATCGGGATGGGGCAATCGGTTCCACGGAACGGACCAATGCTACGTACAATTTTAGCGCCCCATGCTTGGAGACCGTCCTACACGTCAATCACATTCGCCGGTGTTATCAACTGCTGAACGGTGGCTCGTCGGCTCGCCGACAGGCGACGTTCATTGTGTTGCATCGACCGGTTGAATCCGCCGTGCAGACCTGCCATTTGAATTCAGCCCTTGGAGTAGCTGCCCTCGTGTTTCGGCAGGGCGTCAGATACATGAACCCACGGTAACTTGCTCGATGTCCAAGTGTGATGCTCGGGAGGAACCAGGTCCGGCACGTCGAGACTGCATGTCGTAATGTCAATCTCGTCGGGGAAATCGTCGTGTTGATAGGTCAATTGCGTGCCACAGTCCGGGCAGAAAGTTCGCAAAACCGCTTTACTGCTTGCGAAGCTCCTTGGTTCGCCATGGACGAACCGAAACTCGGATCGCTTGACGCTAAACCAGGCGACGAACGGGGCCGCAGATGCGCGGCGACAGTCTGCGCAGTGACAAACTGTGGAGTTGAAGGGTGTATCCAATACTTCATAACGGACTTCTCCGCAAAAACAGCGACCTTTGAGCATTGCTCCCTCCGTGGCGTGACAGTCGCCCGCAGCGCAACGATCGTATGCGCCCGCCAATTGTAGAGGTCCGGGCTGAAGATCTCGCAGGGTCGATAGCGCAGGTGGCGCTCGAACTAGGGGATAGCGCCTCGGTCGGCTGTTTCCTTTCCGAGTGTAACGGCGACTGACCGCTTTCGGCTACCAGTTCGGATGGCCGTTCCTGGCCGAGCGGTGACGACTAACTACCCAATAACGCGGCCATCTGCGCCGTAGACTCCACACTCGTCGCCTTGTACCTTTGCTTCGAGCTTCCGTGCTAACTGCCACATCTTGCCGAGAATCGCGACGTCAGGATTCTTGACTACTACATTGCCTTGCCGGAAATCAAACCACGCCATGTTCCCACTTACAGCGGTTCCGGCATGGGCTGTCCAGACGGCCAATCCCTCGCTCTATCCGCAGGACGTTGGCGTCGCCAACGATCGCACTCGCATAACCGTCGAGACGCATATCTGGGTCGGACTGAACGAGTGCCTTCCACTCGTCGATACCAATTTTTAGTCCGCTTTCGTCAAACCAATTTTCCTTGCGGGTGATGTGGACGTCGTATCCCATATCTATGTCCCCGAACTCGCAGTTAGTCTGCAAAGCAGCATTGTCAGCGATCTGGCAGCCTCGGTCGAGTGCCCGCTTCTGGCCGGCTGGTGCCTGATGACGCTCCGTGGGAGCCGACACACAAGGGCCCTCCGATACGCCTTGGCAAGGTGGTAACCGAGGGTTTCACGGGATGAAACATTCGCTCGTATCCGCCGATAACTCGAGCAGGAACCACCTGGATGGCCGCCGGACAGTCCGCCGGCGCCACACGGCGCGCCCATACACATGCCACTTCGCACGGCAGCCCTGCGCGGTTTCCATTCATTTGCACGAGGACTCAGGATGCACAAGCTCAGTTTTACGCAGAAGCTTTGGCTGCCGTTGATCATCAGCCTCGTCGCGTTGCTCGCCGTCTCCGTATCGGCGGCGTGGCAGTCGCGCGAGACGCGCATCGAAGAACGTAAGCACGACCTCACGAACATCGCGCACGTCGGACTCAGCATCGTGACGGAGTATGCGGCGCTGGCGCAAAGCGGCGCGTTGCCGGAGGCGGATGCCCGCAAGCAGGCACTCGAACGCCTGCGCGGCGTCCGCTACGGCGAAGACGGCTACTTCCTCGTGATCAATTCGAAGCCGCAGATGGTGATGCATCCGATCAAGCCGGCACTCGAAAGCAAGGATCTCGCGGGCAGCGCCGATGCCGACGGCCGTCACCATTACGTGACGTTCGCGTCGACCGCACAGGCGCCGGACGGCGGCTTCGTCGACTACGTGTTCCCGCATTCAGGCGCGGCGTCGACACAGGCGGTCGGCAAGATCGGTTACGTGGTGCGCTATGCGCCGTGGGATTGGATCATCGCAACCGGCGCCTATGTTGACGACATCGACGCTGCGTTCATGGCGTCGTTGTGGCTGATCGGCGCGATCTTCGTGGCCGTGTCCGCGGTCCTCGTGACGCTCGTCGCGGTGACGAACCGCAGCATCGCGCGCATGGTCGGCGGCGATCCGGCCTATGCGGCCAACGTGGCGGACGCGATCGCATCGGGCGACCTGACGGTGGCGATCCGCACGCGCAACGGCGACACGTCGAGCCTCCTACACGTAATGCAGCGGATGCGCGATGCGCTGACGGGGAGCAGCGTCGCTGTGTTGTCGCCGGGCGGTATACGGCCGGGTGCAGCGCGCATGTCATCGCGCGCCAGGTGCTTCAGGGCCTCTACAACGACAACGGCGAGATTGTGCAACTGAGCGTGCTTGCCGCCGACGACCCCTCCGCCGAGTCGATCAACGTGATCGAGACGCGCAAGCCGATCCGGTTGTCTTTTCCGGTCGGACTACGCCGGCCTCTCTACTGTTCGTCAATCGGCAAGCTGCTTCCTGCGCACCAGCCGCCGGCGCGGTCGACGACTACCGGGCGAAGACGCGCCTCGTCGCATCCACGCCAGAGACCGTCATGGATCCGGGCCTGTTGGGAGATCAACAAGGTTCATGATTATCCTCTGTCCTGTCCTCTGCAGTGCATAAGCGCGGACCTTGTTCAACCCCCTACCTCAACGCCTTGTTGCGGCAGAGCCCGCAGCCATCATCCCACACCGCAATATCGCCAAAGACCGAAAGAAGATAACAAAATCGTAATCAGGCTGTCAGTCCGGGAGCAACGTCAATTGACGACAATGGGCTCATCGGTGCATTGCGTCGGGCATGCCCTGATGGGATCCGATCAACGGGCCGATTGGCAAATTCTTAGAGACTTCGGAGGAAACTGTGAAAAAGACAACACATATAGCGATTGGCGCCCTTGCGTGTTCGATCGCGATGAGTGCCGTGGCGCAGACGCAGCCCACCGGCAAGACCCGGGCGGACGTTCGCGCGGAACTCATCGAGGCGCAACGGGATGGTCTGGTGCCTACGCCGAAGTACGACTACCCGCCAAGCGAAGCTGCGATTGAACGCAATAAGGCACTGTATGCGATCACTCACAATGGTGAAGAAATATCTCCCGTTTTAGCGGCGCCAACGCAATCCTCCAGTGAAACGGTGCAGTGACAAGCTTGCCAAGAATGTCTGCGTCAGCGCGCGAATGTCAAACCTGGAGTCGAAGATGACTTTATTGAACATAGCAATCCTTTCCGCTTTTCTTCTTGCGCCCGTTGAGGTCGCCTATGCACGTGATGGACCTCGTGAAGAAGGATTAGGGTAAGAAGTACAAGGAAACATGCAATGCCCGCCTCGGACTCACACGGATCGGCAAAGCCGGCGATTTCGGAAGACCGCGCAGTCTGTCGGCGGGGAAACGCGTGTGACGTAGCGTAAGGTCAATGGGCCGCGCCGTGAAGCGAGGCGCATCGTTCATGCGCAGGCATCTGTCGGACGCGCCGAGTCGTTACTGGGAGTTTCATGACAAGCATGGCACGCAGCGCGTAGTGGTACGGCCGATTCTGAGCATGCAAAACCCACTGTTCATAAAGCGCGCAGTCCAGGCGGGCCTCGGCATCGCCCGGCTTTCGCGCTCGCTCATTCAAGGTGAGCTGGCAGACGGCTCATTAAAGCCAGTGTTCGAAAACATCGAATTGTGCGGCGACGCGCGGACAGTGTGGGTGCTCTATTCCGGACAACCGTACATGGCGGTGGCGCTCCGCCGCTTTGTCGATTTCGTGGTAGAACGTTATCGCCAGAATCCACATAAAGACAAGCGCGAAACTGTCGTTCCCGTGGGGGCGGCACAACACCATTTCAGCAATACTGAACTGCAGTGGATGGGCATTTTGTAGGTCCTAAAGTGCAAATACTTTCGTCAGATCCCGGCTCCACGCACCGGCGCGCGAGCTAGATCATGGCGAGGTACTCAAGCAAACCTTAGGAATCTACACTTATGAAGCGACTCCTCATTACGGGCGCAGCGATCGGTTGCACGATCGTCCCGATGGCCGCGCTGGCGCAAAGCAGCGTCACGCTGTATGGCCTGATCGACGAAGGTCTGAACTATACGAACAATACTAAGCAAGGTTCGGCTGTGCAGATGGAAAGCGGCTTTGCACAAGGCAGCCGATGGGGCGTGAAAGGCAGCGAAGATCTGGGCGGTGGCACGAAGGCCCTCTTTCAGCTGGAAAATGGCTTCGACGTCAACTCCGGCGCACTTAGACAAAGTTCGCGCATGTTCGGCCGGCAGGCGTACATCGGTTTGAGCAACACGAAGCTCGGGACCCTGACAATGGGCCGTCAGTATGATTCAGTCGTCGACTATCTCGCCCCGCTTACGGCGAACGGCAATTGGGGCGCTATCTGTTGTCGCATCCGTACGACAACGACAACTCAGACAATTCGTTCCGACTGAACAACAGCGTGAAGTACACCAGTAACGCCTACGGCGGCTTTTCTTTTGGCGGTCTGTACGGTTTTAGCAATCAGGCGGGTGGCTTTGCTGACAACCGGTCGTATAGCCTCGGCGCACAATTCGTCGCTGCCAACGTTTCAGTCGCAGCGGCGTACATGCAGATCAACAACCCGGGCGGAAACTCCGGTGGGTCGCTTGCAGCCGACGACACGAATTTTTTCGCGAGTCGCCAACAGGTGTGGGGCGCCAGCATTAACTACACGATCGACTCTGCAATACTCGGCTTCGTATATAGCCACACGGCGCTTAATAACGCGACGGGCTCCGTCTATGTCGGCAACTTCGCGAATACGGCAAGCAGCCTGAAGTTCGACAACTTTGAATTGAACGCGAAGTATCAATTCCTGAAGAATGCGTTCGTCGGAGCGATGTATAACTACACGATCGGTCACTTCAATAGCGCCGCCGGCGATTCGAAGCCGACGTGGCATCAGGTAGGACTGGTGGCGGACAACAACCTGTCGCCGCGTACTGACGTGTACGTGCAGGGTATGTATCAGCACCTGGCGGGCGGCAGTGCGCCCGCGGCGCCGCTCAACACGGCGTTTATCACGGGTGCAGATTCGCCTTCGACGACAGCAAATCAGGTCATCACGCGCGTAGCCATTCGCCACCAGTTCTAACCGGTTCCCGCTTCATCGCGCCATCCCGCGCCCACGCATTGACAGTCAATACGTGGGCGCGCGCTCGTGTTTCCTTTGCATCAGTCAGACGTGACGCCCGCATGCGTCGGGCTCGTAGAGGCCAACGCCGTCGCGCTAACCGGGTCGTTCTGGTACTCGATTGCGTAAAGCTCCTTGTTGCGGCCAATTCTCGTGGCTGGCGGCGGATAGTTGTTCTCCGGTACCGGCAAGAGCCCATCGGCCTGCCTGCACCAGTTGCTGGTGTACTTCGGCGCGCGTCATTCCCGGAATGGCGGTTTGGGCGGAAGCGCTTGAGCCAAAAGTAAGGCTGACTGCGGCGGGTGCGACTGCGACGCTGGAAAGCAGCTTGATCGTGCTTCTCCTATCAGGTTTGGAAATGTGGACATGGCCATGCTTTCCATTCCGATCGCACGACCTGTCCTATCTCTCACCACGCGACTACGGAATTGCTATCTGCGTGCGGCGGCTGTCGATTGCATTCCGAACCGCGTCCGGTTATCCGGCAGATGACAGACTTGTATTGTGGCTGACCGGAACCGGTAAGCACGGCCCACACATACTCCAGACTAGGCCTGAATTCAAGCAGCAGTTTTACTGCGCGAGCCTTGGGTCGGGCAACTCTATTTGCTATTTATCAGGAATTCGTCATGTGGATTGTGAGGCTTGCCCTGCGCCGCCCGTACACATTCGTGGTACTGGCTCTGCTGATCCTTATCGTCGGGCCGCTTTCCATTTCGCGCACGCCGACCGATATCTTCCCGAACATCAATATCCCGGTGGTCAGCATCGTCTGGACGTACAACGGCTTTTCTGCCCAGGACATGGCCAATCGCATCACATCGAATTACGAGCGCGCGCTGAGCTCGGACGTCGACGACATCGAGCATATCGAGTCGCAGTCGCTGAACGGCGTCTCGGTGGTGAAGATCTTTTTCCATCCGGGCGCGAACATCAATCGCGCGATCGCCGAGGCAGCGTCGAACTCCGCATCGATCCTGCGCGTGCTGCCGCCCGGCACGCTGCCGCCCAACATCATTACCTATAACGCCTCGACGGTGCCGATCCTGCAACTCGGCCTCTCCAGCGACACGCTCTCCGAACAGCAGCTCTACGACCTCGGCAACAGCCAGATCCGCACGCAACTGGCGACGGTACAAGGCGCGTCGGTGCCGCTGCCGTTCGGCGGCAAGGTCCGGCAGATCATGGTCGATATCGACCCGCGCGCATTGCAAGCCAAAGGCCTCGCGCCGCTCGACGTGGTCAACGCTGTCAACGCACAGAACCTGATCCTGCCTGGCGGCACCGCGAAGATCGGCACGAAGGAATACAACGTGCAGATGAACGGCAGCACGGACACCGTAGCCGCGCTCAACGATCTGCCCATCAAGACGGTGGCGGGCGGCGTGGTGTATGTGCGCGACGTCGCGCATGTGCGCGATGGCTACGCGCCGCAAACCAACATCGTGCGCAGCGACGGCAAACGCGCCGCGCTTCTTACCATCGAAAAGTCCGGCAGCGCGTCGACGCTCACCATCATCCAGCAGGTCAAGGCGATGCTGCCGCATATCGCGGCCGGCCTGCCGAGCGCGCTGCACATCACCGCGCTGTCGGATCAATCGGTGTTCGTGAAGTCGGCCGTCGTGGGCGTGGCGCGCGAAGCGCTGATCGCCGCCGCCCTCACCGCTTTGATGATCCTGCTCTTTCTCGGCAGTTGGCGCGCCACGCTGATCATCGCGGTGTCGATTCCGCTCGCGGTGCTGACCTCGCTGATCGCGCTGTCCGCGCTTGGCCAGACCATCAACATCATGACGCTTGGCGGCCTCGCGCTCGCCGTAGGGATTCTCGTCGACGACGCCACGGTCGCCATCGAAAACATCACGCATCATCTGGAGAACGGCGAGCCGCTGCACGACGCGATCCTGAACGGTTCCGGCGAAATCGCCGTGCCGACGTTCGTATCGACGCTGTCGATCTGCATCGTGTTCGTGCCGATGTTTCTGCTTTCAGGCGTGGCGCGCTATCTGTTCGTGCCGCTCGCCGAGGCGGTGGTGTTCGCCATGATCGCGTCGTACTTTTTCTCGCGCACCCTGGTGCCGACGCTCGCGATGTACCTCATGCGCACACGCAGCAACGCGCTGGTGACGGGCAGTGGACCGATCGCGCGCCTGATCCGCTTTCAGGCCGCCTTCGAACATCGCTTCGAGCGGCTGCGCGAACGCTATCGCGGCGTGCTCGGCGCGGCGATAGCGAGTCCGCGGCGGTTCATCGCGATCTTCCTGCTGTTATGCATCGGCTCGCTCGCGCTGGTGCCGTTTGCGGGCCGCGATTTTTTCCCCGCCGTCGATACTGGCGAGATCCGCCTGCATCTGCGTGCGCCGACCGGCACGCGTATCGAAGACACCGCGCGCCTCACCGACGAAGTCGAAGCCCGTGTGCGCAGCATCATTCCGAAGCAGGAACTCTCGGCGATGCTCGACAATATCGGCGTGCCGGTGAGCGGGATCAATCTGACCTACGACTCATCGGACCCGATCGGCCCGGAAGACGCCGACGTGATGATCACCCTCGCGGCGAAGCACAAGCCGACCGCTCAATATGTGGCGAGACTGCGCACGACGCTCGCCAGGGATTTCCCCGGTGTCACGTTCGCCTTTCTGCCCGCCGACATCGTCAGCCAAATACTCAACTTCGGGCTGCCCGCGCCGATCGATATCCAGATCGTCGGCAACCGGCTCGACGCCAACCGCGCCGTGGCGAACCGCCTGCTCGCGCAACTGCGCGGCGTGCGCGGTCTCGTCGACGCTCGCATTCAACAACCCGGCGACGCCCCCGCGATCAACGTCAACGTGGACCGCACACGGGCGATTCAGGCCGGGTTGCTGCAACGCGACGTGTCGCAGAACCTGCTGATCGCGCTGTCCGGCAGTTCACAGACCACGCCGAATTTCTGGCTCGATCCGCACAACGGCGTGAGCTATCCGCTGATGGCGATGATGCCGCAGTACGACATCAACTCGTTGCAGGCGCTCGCCAACATTCCGGTCGCGCAAACCGGAGGCACCGGGTCCAGCGTGATGACCACGGCCGCAAACACGGGCGGTCCGGCACCGCAAAACCTGCTTGGCGCGTTGAGCACACTGACACGCGTCACCCAGCAAGCCGTCGTCTCGCACTACAACGTGCAGCCGGTGCTCGACATTTTCGCGTCGGCGCAAGGACGCGACCTCGGCGGCGTGGCGGCGGACGTGACCCGGCTCGTCGATCAGATCCGACCGCAATTGCCGCCTGGCGCGTCGATCGTCATGCGCGGCCAGGTGCAGGCGATGCACGACTCGTTCAGCGGTCTTGCGAGTGGCCTCGTGTTTGCGATCGCCTTGGTCTACCTGCTGATGGTCGTCAATTTCCAGTCGTGGCTCGACCCGTTCATCATCATCAGCGGCTTGCCGGGCTCGCTCGCGGGCATCGCATGGATGCTGTTCAGCACGGGCACTCGCCTGAGCGTGCCGGCACTCACCGGCACCATTCTGTGCATCGGCATCGCCACGGCCAACAGCATTCTCGTGATCAACACCGCGCGCGAATTTCACCGCGGCGGCAAGCCGCCGCTGCGGGCCGCGCTCGAAGCCGGCTTCAGCCGCTTCCGTCCAGTGCTGATGACGGCGCTCGCCATGCTGATCGGGATGCTGCCGATGGCGCTCGGCCTCGGAGATGGCGGCGAACAGAACGCGCCGCTCGGACGCGCCGTGATCGGCGGCCTCGCGCTCGGCACGGTGTCGACCCTGCTGTTCGTCCCGGTCGTCTACGGGATGGTGCATGCATGGCTCGACAAACGCCGCGCGGCGCGCATTGACACGCAAGAATCCGGCGTTCCCGCCCGCACTCATTGATTCCGACGAGACCTTGCCCATGAACGATTCATCCCTTCCGCCCGAGCTTGGCGAGCGGTCAGAAGCGTCCGCCGAGACCGCCGACACCGCGCGTTTGCATAGCGCCAAGGAAACCCAGCATGCCGGCGCCACGCCGGCAGCGGCCGCCAGCACGAACGCGCGCCGCCGCATCTGGCCGCTTGCGTTGACCGGACTTGCCGCGGCCTTGCTGATCGTCGGCATCGTGCCGCGTCTGCGCGCCAGTGCCGCGCTCACGCAACAGACCCAGGCGCAAAGCATGCTCAATGTCTCGGTCGTCACACCGCGCGCCGCGCCGGCCGTCCACGAACTGTTGCTGCCCGGCGCGGTTACGCCGTTCGCGGAAGCGTCGATCTATGCGCGCACCAGCGGTTATCTGGCGCACTGGAACACCGACATCGGTGCACAGGTGAAAAGCGGTCAGACGCTCGCGACAATCGAAGCCCCCGAACTGGATGCGCAACTGCGCCAGGCCCGCGCCGACGAAGCCACGGCGCAGGCCAATTTCGAGTTCGCCAGGACCACCGCGCAGCGCTGGCAGCAGATGTTGAAAACGCAATCGGTCGCGCAGCAAGACGTCGACACCAAGGTCAGCGACATGGAAGCGCGCCGCGCGATGCTCGCGTCGGCGCAGGCGAACGTCGCGCATCTGGCCGAGCTTGTCTCATACGAGAAGATCACCGCGCCGTTCGACGGCGTGATCACTGCGCGCAACGTCGACGTCGGCGCACTGGTCACGGCGGGCGGCACGCCGGGCACCGCGGGCATGTCGGGCGAGCTGTTCCACATCCAGCAGACCGGCGTGCTGCGTGTCTTCGTCGATGTGCCGCAGAACGACGCGCCCTACGTCACGCCGGCGACCGGCGTGTATCTCACCGCCCAGCAGTATCCGGGCCGTCGCATCGCCGCGAAGGTGGCGCGCAGCACCGATTCGATCGATCCGTCGAGCCGCACGCTGCGCGTCGAGATCGACGTCGATAACAAGGATGGCGCGCTGATGCCCGGCGCTTACACGCAGGTGCATCTGCAATTGCGATCGACCACGCCGGCGCTCGACCTGCCTGTCAGCGCCTTGCTGTTCCGGCCGGACGGCGTGACGGTCGCCGTGGTCGATAGCAACGGCCGGGCGCTGCTCAAGACCGTGCATATCGGCCGCGATTTCGGCACGCACGTGGAAATCACGACAGGCCTCGCCGCCACCGACCGCGTGATCGACAACCCCGGCGATTCGCTGAACACCGGCCAGATCGTGCAGATCGCGCCGGCCATGCCTGGCTAAGTGCATCGTCACAGAAAGGATTCACTGATGGTTTCTCTGTCTCTTTCACGGCCGCGGCTGTACCGCACGCTCGTGGCCGGGATGATCGGCGCGCTGCTCAGCGCGTGCTCGACCTTGCCCTCCTATCAGCGCCCGAGCGCCGAGATTCCCGCGCAGTATGCGGGCACCGCACCCGGCTGGGCGCAGGCCGCACCGGCTGACGCTACGCCGCGCGGCCCATGGTGGACGATCTTCAACGATCCGGTGCTGAATCAACTCGAAGCGCGTATCGACGTGTCGAACCAGACCGTGCGCAAGGCGGTCGCGCAGGTCCAGCAAGCGCGGTCGATGGTGGACTATCAGCGCGCCGGCTTTTTCCCGACGATTACCGCTGGTGTCGCGCAGGATCGCTCGCGGACCTCACAGAATGTCGAAGGCAAATCGCTCGCGGGCAAGACCGTGCCGGACTATTCGGCGGGCGTGTCGGCGAGCTGGGAGCCGGATTTGTTCGGACGCGTGCGCGATAGCGTGAACGGTGCGCAGGCCGACGCCCAGGCGAGCGCAGCCGACCTCGAAGGCGTCCGCCTGTCGATGAGCGCGGATCTCGCCGTCGACTATTTCTCCCTGCGCTCGCTCGACACGCAGAAGAAGCTGCTCGACGACAGCGTGACCGCCTACGCGGCCGCGTTGAAACTGCTGCAGCAGCAGCTGAAAAACGGTGCGATCGATGCGTCCGCGGTTGCCCAGGCCACGACGCAACTCGAAGCGACGCGCACGCAGGACACCGACATCGACGTGACGCGCGCACAACTGCAGCATGCGATTGCCACGCTGACCGGCGAGCCGGCTTCGAGCTTCGCGCTGCCGCCAAACGGCTCGGCTGTCACACCGCCCGCGATTCCGGTCGGCTTGCCGTCGCAATTGCTGGAGCGTCGCCCCGACATCGCCGCCGCCGAACGGCGCGTGGCGTCGGCCAATGCGCAGATTGGCGCCGCGCAGGCGGCGTTCTTCCCGGATCTGGTGCTGTCGGCGAGCGCGGGACTGGAAAGTACCTTTTTCGCACCCTGGCTGAGTGCGCCGAGTCTGTTCTGGTCGCTCGGCCCGCAACTGGCCGGCACACTGTTCGACGGCGGCAAGCGCCGCGCCACTCTGCACGGCGCGACGGCGCAATACGACGGCGCAGTCGCGGACTATCGCCAGTCGGTGCTGGTGGCGTTCCAGCAGGTCGAGGACAATCTGTCCGCCTTGCATTCCCTTGCCGACGAAGCCGCCAGCCAGCAGCGCGCCACCACGGCCGCTGAACTGTCGTTGCGGCTCACGACGAACCGTTTCAACGCGGGCGCGGTCAGCTATCTCGACGTGGTCACGGCGCAGACGATTGCGTTGACGAATCAGCGTGTCGCCGATCAGATCGCCGCACGGCGGTTGGAGTCGAGTGTGTTGTTGTTGAAGGCGTTGGGTGGGACGTGGGGTGATGAGGGCAAGCGTGCGGCCGGGTCTGCATAAGCCCCCTGGATACCCTTCACCCGCCCCGCCGAAATACCAGTACAAAGCGCGTACTCCGTGCATCGCTCTGCGCATGCACCGAGCCGCCGTGCAGCTCCATGATCGTGCGCACGATCGCAAGCCCGAGCCCCGTCGATCCCGTCGAGCCTCGCGACAAGCCCGAAGACGGCAGCGAGCTGCGTGACGGATCGATCCGATAGAAGCGGTCGAAAATCCGATCGAGGTGTTCGGCGGCAATAGGCTGCCCTTCATTCGACACGGTCACGCGCACCGCGTCGGCCGATGCGCTCGCGTCCAGCACGATCTCGCCTCCTTGCGGCGTATAACGAATGGCATTGGCCAGCAGATTGCTCACCGCGCGGCGAAACAGTTCGAGATCCGCCGTCAAGCTGGCTGCGCCGCTGACCCGCACGCGCACTAGCGCCTCTTCGGCAATCCCTTCGAAGTATTCGGCGATATGGCTCAACTCTTGCGCCGCATCGAACTCACGCATGTGCTTGACGAACTGCGGATGTTCCGCGCGCGCCAGAAACAGCACGTTCTCGATCATTCTCGACAGCCGGTCGCACTCTTCCAGATTCGAGGCGAGCAGCGACTCGTATTCATCGACGGAACGCGGCCGGGCGAGCGCCACTTCGGCGGCGCCGCGCATGTTGCTGAGCGGCGTGCGCATGTCGTGCGCGAGGTCGGCGGTGAAACGCGACAGACGCTGAAACCCGTGGTCGACACGTGCGAGCATCGCATTCAGCGACACCACCAGCGCCTCGAGTTCGCTCGGCACGCGCGCCACCGTGATCCGCGTATGGAGGCGATTCACCGTGACGAGGCCCGCACTTGCCGCGATATCGCGCAGCGGCCGCAGCGCGGCCCGAATCAGCAGATAGCCCAGCAGCATTGCCAGGATCACGCCGGCCACGCCCGCCATGTGGAGTTTGTCGCGGTAACGGTCCAGCAGCAGCCAGCGGTCGCTCATGTTGCGCGCCACCAGCACGCTCGCCGTTTCGCCGTCGCGTAGACGCGCGTCGGTGAGAATGCCGCGAATCGGCGCGCCGTTGCGGCCGGTCCACTCGCCGATATCGGCCTCGGTGATACGCGCCGAATCCGCAACGCGCGCAAGCGGCGGCAACGCGGCGAGCGTCGCCGCGCCGCTGGCCGCATTGGGCACGGCAAAAGTCTCGGCGATGTTGTGTTCGACTGCCCGGTTGGCATCGGGATCGAATACTTCCATCGACATGGCCTGGTTGCCGAGCACGATGCTGATCAAACGGTCGCTATGCTCGCGAATGCCCTTCGACGTCTCCAGCTCCTCGGCAAGCCGCCGTGCGTGGCGCGCGGCAAGCACGATGTCGAGATTGTCCTGCGTCTTGATCTGCTTTTCGAGCGCGAGATACAGAAAGCTGCCGACGAGCACGAAAACCGCCAGCGTCGTGGCGCCGAAGGCAAGCGCGAGCGTCGCGGCAAGCGAGCGGACGCGCATCAAGCAGTGTCCTTCAATTCGAGCACATAGCCGACGCCGCGCACCGTGTGAATCAGCTTGACGGGAAAGTTGTCGTCGATCTTGGTGCGCAGCCGGCGAATCGCGACCTCGACCACATTGGTGTCGCTGTCGAAATTCATGTCCCAAACATACGACGCGATCTGCGTGCGGCTCAGCACTTCACCCTGACGCCGCGCGAGCAGTTGCAGCAGCGAGAATTCACGCGGCGTGAGATCGATGCGCGTGCCGCCCCGCTTGACGCGGCGGCGGTTCACATCCATCTCCAGGTCGCCCACCTTGATCAGTTCGCTTTCGCGCGGCGGGCCACGACGCGCCAGCGTACGCACGCGCGCCAGCAGTTCGACGAACGCAAAAGGCTTGACGAGGTAATCGTCCGCGCCGAGCTCCAGGCCGCGCACGCGGTCGTCGATGTCGTCGCGCGCGGTGAGGAACAGCACCGGCGTGGCGCGCGTACTGCGCAACGTCTTGACGACGGTCCAGCCGTCCATGCCGGGCAGCATCACGTCGAGCACGATCACGTCGTATTGTTCTTCCTGGGCGAGGATCAGCCCTTGCGGGCCGTCGTTCGCGACGTCGACCGCGTAGCCGGATTCTTCCAGACCTTTCTTCAGATAGGCCGCTGTTTTTGGCTCATCCTCGATCACCAGGATTCGCATCGGTCGCTCCGCTTTGCGTTGACCATCAAATCATACCGTCAAGCACTCCGGCCGGTGATTACGATCCGGTAATGTGCGTTCGCACAGCCACCGGCCATGCCTGCTGTCCCGTTGAACATGGACACCCGCAGTTTGCTGACCGGTTGACGTACTCAGGGTCACCTTACCGGCGGCCGGATATCAACGATCAAACGGCTTGGCGACTATTTGCCTGATCGTCAGCGGACGTCGAGCAGCACGTCGCACTCGACGGTGGGGTTGCCTCGCGAATCGAGAATCTCTCGACCGATGATATCTACGATAGTGCCCATGGTTCCTTCGAAAAAGTGACCGCGGCGAATGCCTAATTGAAACCGCCGAGGGTAACGGGCTGACTACATTACTTTTAAGCGTGCGCTACTAAAATAGACCCGTTACCCAACTTAACGCTCACGCCATTGCATCGAGCTTAGCAATTTGCAGGAGATTGGTCGTCCCTGATTCCCCAAATGGCAATCCCGCTGCAATCACCACCAAATCACCTTGACGCGCAAAGCCTTCGCTCGCTGCCGCTTCGCAAGCGAGTTCGATCATCTCGCCGACGTCGTGTGCGTTTCTAAACGGCAACGCGTGGACACCCCAAACAAGGGCGAGTCTGCGAGCGATCAACACCGAAGGTGTCATCGCTATAATCGCTGTGGATACCCGCTCTCTAGCCGCACGAAGGCTCGTGAATCCCGACGATGTGTACGTCACGGTAACTGCGGGCCCGATTATCCGAACGACTTGCCGTAAGGCGCAACAAATTGCGTCTGCCGTTGTTGACTGCGCCTTGGTATGTGACGCATCGATTCCGGTTCGATACTCGGGATCGCGTTCGACCCGTTCAATGATCCGATTCATGACAGACACCGCGTCCAACGGAAATCTTCCACTAGCCGATTCTGCAGAAAGCATGACAGCGTCCGCGCCTATGTAAATAGCGCCCGCCACGTCGGACGTTTCCGCTCGCGTTGGAACCGGCGAATTTGTCATCGATTCGAGCATCTGCGTTGCGACGATGACGGGCTTTCCGGCTTCCCGACAACTCCGGACGATTCGCCGCTGCAATTCGGGGATCTGTTCCGCAGGCAGTTCCACCCCAAGGTCTCCCCGTGCCACCATAATCCCATCGCAACGCTCAATGATTTCGTCGAGATGGTCAATCGCAAGCGGCTTCTCAAGCTTCGCCATGATCCACGCCCGATCGCCGATGATGGCACGAGCTTCGTCAATGTCTTCCGGGCGCTGCACGAATGAGAGTGCAACCCAGTCGACCCCGTTCTCGAGCCCGAACGAAAGGTCCTCACGATCCTTGCGGGTAAGCGGCGATATAGGCAGCATCGCGCCTGGAACGTTGACACCCTTCCTGTCCGAGATCCGACCTGCGACGATGACGGAGGTTTCGGCAAAGTCACTGCCTTTCGCTTCTACACGCAGCTTCACCTTGCCGTCATCGAGCAACAACTCTGAGCCTGCTTCGATTGCCGCAAAAATTTCAGGGTGCGGCAAAGGCGCGCGTTCGCTATCGCCCGGTGTCGGATCCAGGTCGAGCCGAAACTTTTGGCCGACCGAAAGCTCGACCGCTCCGGCCTGAAATGTTCCAAGCCGAAGCTTCGGTCCCTGCAAATCCAGGAGGACGCCGATCGGCCGACCGGATTCCTTTTCGAGGTTTCTGATGGCGGAAAGCCGTTGCAAGTGGTCTTCGTGGCTCCCGTGGCTGAAATTCAGCCTGAATACGTCAACGCCAGCATCGAATAGCCGCTGGATCATTCCACTTTCTGAGCTGGCCGGACCAAGAGTCGCGACGATTTTTGCATTGCGAGACCGCTTCATTTCAATTCTCCTGCTGATGGTCAGCGCTTTTCGGAAGTACTAGAACAGCGCGAAAGTCATTCACATTCGTCAGCGTCGGCCCACAAATGACCGAGTCCCCAAGCCCTCCGAAAAAGGTGTGGCCGTCGTTGTTATCAAGACTCGCCTGTGGGTTCATCCCACTCTTCCAGGCACGGTCTAACGTATTGGGTGAGATAAAGGCCCCTGCTATCTCGTCCCGACCGTCAACACCGTCGGTATCACAGGCGATTGCATGCACCCCATCTTCCCCCTCCAGGGCAATGGCAAACGACAAGAGGAATTCGACATTTCGTCCACCACGCCCGTCGCCCTTCACCGACACAGTGGTCTCGCCGCCGGAGAGCAAAATACATGGCGCCTTAAAGGGCTGATTACGTCGGGCGACCTGGAGAGCCATTCCCGCCATGACCTTCCCGACATCTCGTGCCTCACCTTCTATCCGGTCGCTCAATATGTAGCAAGGAATCCCTGCAGCCTTCGCAACCTCCGCCGCAGCCTCAAGCGCAATCTGTGGGGCGGTGATTATCTGATAAGCAGAACTCGCCAAAGAGGGGTTACCCGGCTTTATCGATTCTCCCGCCCCGCTCTCCAGGATTTGCATGGCGGCCAGTGGCATCGCAATGCCGTAGCGTCGGATAATGTTCAACGCGTCCGCGCAGGTCGATGGGTCAGCAACAGTTGGGCCGGATCCGATATCGACCGGCGAGTCACCGGGCACATCCGAGATCAACAGCGTTAATAGTTGCGCCGGATAACATGCGGCAGCAAGACGCCCTCCCTTTACAGCCGAGAGGTGGCGACGAACGCAGTTGATTTCGCTAATCGCTGCGCCCGAATTAAGCAACGCACGGTTGATATCCTTCTTTTCTTCCAAGGTTAATGGATCAAGCGGCAAAGACAGCAGCGATGACGCACCTCCAGACATAAGGCAAATTACGAGATCGTCTTCGGTCAGGCCACTTACCAGGTCGAGGATGGTCCGGGTTCCGCGCAAGCCGTTAATATCGGGAACTGGATGCGCTGCTTCGACTATCTCGATCCGGCCGCATTGGACCGCGTACCCATATCGTGTTACCACCATGCCCGTCAGTTCACCAGGCCAAATCTTCTCGAGCGCACTGGCCATCGAAGCCGATGCCTTTCCCGCGCCAATTACAATCGTCCTGCCCTTTGGCGGCGGTGGCAGAAACGGCGCTATACATCGCGACGGCTGAGCAGCTTCCACAGCAGCCGAAAACATTTTGTTAAGCAACTCGCGTGGCTCGTTCTTCATTGCGGTATGAGGCTCATTTGGCATAGGACGATCGGTCGATGCTTTTCAGCCAGCCCAGGCCTTCTGCAGTCGCCGTGTGCGGCTTGTATTCGCAGCCAATGTAGCCGCCATAGCCAAGCGAATCGAGGAATTCGAACAGGAACGGGTAGTTGATTTCGCCGGTGCCGGGCTCGTTGCGGCCCGGGTTGTCGGCAAGCTGGATATGCGCGATCAACGGCAGGTTCTTCTTGATGGTCGCCGCTAGCTCGCCTTCCGTCCTCTGCATGTGATAGATGTCGTACTGCAGGAAGAGATTGTCCGAGCCGGTGGCGCGGATGACGTCCAACGCTTCCGACGGACGGTTCAACGCGAAGCCTGGAATATCATACGAGTCGCACGGCTCGACGAGCAGCTTGATGCCCTCCAGCTTCAGCGCAGTGGCGGCGAAGCGCAGGTTGTCAACAATCGTCGAACGCGTCTTGTCCGCGTCCACGCCCTTCCGAATGCCGACCAGACAGTTCAGTTGCGGCACCTTCAGCGCTTTCGCGTATTCGATCGCGCGGCCGACGCCATCCTGGAACTCGCTCACGCGATCCGGCAGTGACGCGATGCCGCGTTCTCCGGCATCCCAGTCGCCGGCGGGCAGGTTATGCAGCACAAGCTTGAGGCGGTTTTGCTGCAAACGGTCGCTCAGTTCGGCAATCTTGTACGGGTACGGAAAGAGAAACTCCACCGCATTGAAGCCCACATTTGCCGCCGCGGCGAAGCGCTCGAGGAACGGGACTTCGTTGAACAGCATGGTCAGGTTGGCTGCAAATTTCGGCATGGTCCCTTTCTCTCTGGTCGGTCAGTTGTATAGCGGATCCCGGGCGAACGGAAGGTTCGCCCGGCTGATGCCCCGTCGAACTCAATCCAACAGGCTGACGGCGCTCGGCGCATCGGCACGTGTCACGGCGAGCTCTTCAAACTCGTTGATCGCATCGATCTCGGTGCCCATCGAGATGTTGGTCACGCGTTCGAGAATCACTTCGACGATCACCGGCACGTTGAACTCGGCGAGCATCGACTGCGCTTTTTGCAGCGCCGGCTTCAGCTCTTCCGGCTTGAACACGCGAATCGCCTTGCAGCCGAGACCAACGGCCACCGCGACGTGATCGACGCCATAGCCGTTCGTCTCCGGCGAGTTGATGTTCTCGAAGCCGAGCTGCACGCAGTAGTCCATTTCGAACGCGCGCTGTGCCTGGCGGATCAGCCCGAGGTACGAGTTGTTCACGACGACATGCACGTACGGCAGCTTGAATTGCGCGCCGGCCGCGAGCTCCTCGATCATGAACTGGAAGTCGTAGTCGCCCGACAGCGCGACGATCGGCCGTTGCGGATCGGCCGCGCGCACGCCGAGCGCCGCCGGAATCGTCCAGCCGAGCGGGCCGGCCTGGCCGCAGTTGATCCAGTTGCGCGCCTTGTACACGTGCAGGAATTGCGCGGCGGCGATCTGCGACAGGCCGATCGTGCTCACGTAGCACGTGTCGCGGCCGAACACCTGGTTCATCTCTTCGTAGACGCGCTGAGGCTTCATCGGCACGTTGTCGAAGTGCGTCTTGCGCAGCATCGTGCGCTTGCGTTGCTGGC
>NZ_VZQO01000009.1:0-191688 GCF_014397665.1 Paraburkholderia sp. UCT2 | reverse complement strand
CGGATCTCTTCAAGCGTTGCATGTGAAAGCTGCCGGCCGTCGTCCTCGCGCATCTCGCCTCTCCCTAAGCCCTTTAAAGCTTAGACCATGGCGTCGATTTATGTTCGCTTATTTATGCACTGGTTAGCCACTTTGCCGCGTAATCGGTTCGAGCACGAGTTGCATCGTGCCGCCGCAAGGCAACCCGAAGCGACGCGCCTCCTCGGCGCTAATGCCATATTCCACCACTTCCGGTGTCCTTTGCGCGACGCCGTACCGACGCACCCGGTCGATCAGGTCATCTTCAATGCAGCCGCCCGAAATGGAGCCCACCACGTCACCGTCGTCGCGCAGGACAAGCATCGCCCCCTCCGGGCGAGGCGACGAACCCCATGTCTTCACCACCGTCACGAGCAGCATGCGGTGGCCTGCATCGAGCCAGCGCATCGCAGCTTCCAGCACCTCGAAATCGATACTGTTCATGCTCACATTTTCCTTCGGCACGTGGTCAAACATCGTCATGCCTGCGCACCTACTAGCTGCCGAACGGCTTTTTGACCGTCAGCCTGTTGGTCACGGACGTCACGCCGGGAACGCCCCTCGTGATCTCCGTCGCCTCGCCGACCTGGGAGGCATCCGCCACCGTCCCGTCGAGCGTCACCGCGCCACGCCTCACGATCACGCTGATATTGCCGGCATTGATTTCCTTGTGTTGCGCGATCGCCGCGTAGACCTTGCGACGCAGCGCAAAATTGTCCTTCCGGTTACTCTTCGCGGTCAAACTGTCAGAAGCTTCGGTCACTGTCCCTACCGACACGCTGTGCGCTTCGCTCTCGCTGGCTTGCGCCCAGACGTGGATGGATGTTGATCCGACCAGTAACCCAACAGCGATCTTTCGTGCTCTGCTCTTCTTCATTGAATGCTCCAGCTCCGCCGTGGCGGGATCAGAAGGTGTGGCGGATGCCGATCATCGCCGCGGTGCTCGAGGTACCCTCAGGAACCGGCGCGCCATAGGCGACCGTCTGACTCATCTTGCCCCGGTTATTGACATGGCCAACCTGCACGTAGGCGATGGTGGTCTTGGATAAGCTGTATTCGGCACCCACCGCGTACAAATCCGATTGATTGGATGAAACGTTGCGATCCTTCAGGTAATAAAAGCCCGAGGTGAGCTTGAGAAAAGGAGTGAACTTGTAGCCGAGCCCCCCGGAAATCATCTCGAAGTCGACTTGACCGCTGTTTGCCGGATTCCTGCCGATGCTGTACGACGTCGACACTGACAGGTCGTGGAACGTGTACATCGCGCCGAAATAGTAGAAGCGGTTGTTATTGAGCCCCGTGGATGGCGCCGTGATGATCGCGCCGGTGGCCGTCGTCGTGAACGGATTGGTGTCGTGACCGTTGTAGTAGACAGCCGAGAGGTTCAGGCCGTAGTTCGAATACCGGAGCACGACAGACTCGCGCGTGCCGCCCTGGAATTGACCTGCGACGCCACCAGGAGCGTACTCGACACCGAGCGATAAACCGTGAAACTTCGGCGACTGGTAAACAATCGCATTGGAGTCGTACAACGCACCGATTGCTCCGTTTGTACTGGTGCCCTGCCAGCCTGCAGCCTGATTCATGCCAAGCCATGCGGTGAGGATACTGCCGAAGAATTGCGCACCCCGTACGTCGGTGTCGGCCATCGCAAATATCATCGGCACGAACTGACGGCCCGCGTCGATCGAGCCGAAAGGACCTGAGATGCCCAACGTCGCTTGCTGGCTGAAGATTGCGCTGGAGCCGGGCGTGTCGGACAGCCCGAACTTCCCATTGGTGCTGGTGAATGCCCCCTGAAGCCTGAAGTTGACCTTGTAACCGCCTCCGATGTCTTCGGCACCCTTGAGCCCCCAGAAGCTGGTGAAAATCCCCGCGTCCTTGAGTTCGTACACGTGCCCGAGATTCACTTTCGACTGGAAATTGGGCGCATTCGCACTTTGATACAGCAATCCGGTGTCGATGGCGCCATACAGCGTCACCGATGATTGCGCGTGTGCCGCGACCGCCCAAGCAACGAGCGTCGAGGCGACGATCACTTTCAAATTCATGTTGTCTCCAATGTTGTAGTTTTTCGCCGGATGGGCCCAGCGTGGTCACCGCAAGGGCCGCAGTGCGTGCGAATTGCCGATCCACGATCATGCGCATTCACTAATCGGTATCCACGAAGCTTGTTGAGCGGCGCGCTTCGAATTTCCGCGTCGTCTTTTCAGCCAGTTTCCGGGCCAAAAAATATAGCGGCCAGTCCCATTCCGAATACGGTTGCGAGAGCGATTCCCACCACACGAAATCCCAGATTTGCCGACGCAGACGACACGATCAACGGTCCAAGCGCGGTGAACAGACGTGCCATATTCCAGGCGAAGCCTTGGCCCGTGGCGCGAACATGGAGCGGAAAAAGCTCAGTCAGATACAGCGCGACTATCCCAAATCCCCCCAATCCGAAAAAGCCGAATCCAAGCATCGCGACATAAAACGTCCCCAGTGTTTTCGCACCGCCAAAAAGTGCAACTCCTGCAATCCAGGCGCCTGCGCAAAACACCGCATAGACGGTCCGTCTGGAGATACGCGGTATCAAAGTGACGAGGAGCAGAATCGAAGCGAATCCAAGTACCGCGCCGACGTTGGTCGCCATGAACGCGATGCCCGTCTGCCTCGTGAATTCCGCATTGCCAGCGGATGGGAAGAACTCTCTCAGCAATGCGGGAAACAGGATGGATGCCCCCCAGCTACCGATCATCATTGCCGAGGCAATGAGTGTGCCCACCAGGGTTCGACGACGCAACTGACGGCCAAATATCTCGGAGATCGAGCCCATTCTCGGACCTGCGTGACGAATTCCGGTCGCACGCGACTGCTCCCAACTAGCCGATTCCGGTGTGATGAACCGCAGGCCAAGGCTCGCGACTGCCGGTACCGCCCCCACGCCAAGCACCCAACGCCATCCAGCACCTGACAGAAGGATCGCAATCGCGGACGCGGCAATCAGCCCTACCACATTGGCAACCTGCATGACCTGGACAGCCTTCGCCCTGTGTTTTTCCGGCCAGGTCTCCACGACAAGCGCGGCGCCAGCGGCCCATTCCCCCCCTATTCCAAAACCCGCCAGCATCTGAAACGCGAGGAGTTGATGCCAGTCCTGCGCTAAGGCACCGGCTGCCGTGAATACCGAGTAGATCAGCATCGTGCCGAGCATGACTCGAGCTCGCCCAAATCGGTCGGCCAGGACGCCAAACAGAATGCCGCCGATGCCCCAGCAAACCAGTTTCGCGCCGACAATGAGCGCTCCGATCTGCAGGGCGCTGCCTTGTGAAGGCCCGAGCAGGTCGTGAAGGGCCGGCACCATGATCATGGTGAAAAGGTAGAGATCCATCGCATCGAACATCCACCCTATAAACGCGGACGCAAGCACAATCCAGGCTGCCTTGCCCACGACAGAAGCACCGACATTGCTCCCGCGGTCTGTCGACTCGAACGGAGTCGAGTTCGTCTCCATCTGCTCATCTCCTTCGTTGTACTACTTATAATTATGGAAGCACTCGCCAACACTTCGATGCCATCGTGTGCCGTGCATCGCAAGGCTCAGTAGAAGCTGCTGCCTTTTGCCAACCCGACCAAATTGAAAAGAAAAATCAACGAAGAGAACTATGATGAATGCGCGCTGGCAAACCACTGCCTGCATTTTGCAACCACCGTTGCCCACACCAAGCCGAGCACCGAAATCTCGTTCGTTGAGCCCGCAGTGTTGTCGCTGCGTCTTGCCGCCACGGGTCTTTTTTCTCCAGTGGACGATGAGGCGAACGCGTCCGCGCTGGCTAAGGATGCCTCTGTAGCAGCCGGACGATCCGCGAGTTCCTTCAGCAAATTTGCCGCGAATTGACGGACCATCTGTTCCGATACGGCGTTGATGATTCCAACCCCGCGGCCATACTGCGCCACCTGCCCCGCCATCTTCACAGTGGTGTGGACGTCGACCTGAGTGCCGGCGACGTCACTGAGTCGCGATAGAGAAAACGTCGTCACCGTAGTGGCTGATCCCCGGTTTTTGGTCTCCTGCCATGTGGCGGTGACAGTCGCCGTATACGCGTCTCCCAACGGTGCGCTCAATGTGACCGTGCCGGCGAATTCCATCGCGATGGGACCCAGCTTGATGCGAATCAGCCCCTTATACGAATCCTTGCCGAGTGTGTCAGTCAGCGTCGCACCGGGAAAGCAGGACACGACCAGCGGCACGTCGAGTAGTGCCTTCCAGGTATTCTCGATAGTCGAGTCGACCGAAAAGCGATTTACGATTTCCATGCTTCCCCACCTTCATCCGTGTATTTCTCAAACAAGCCTAATAAAACTTCCGCGTACGCATCGGGCGTATCGACACATGCGAGGTGAGCGGCAGCGCCCAGCGTTCGTTCCTTCGCGCCAGGGATCCCTTGTGCCAACTTCGCCGATACTGCTCTGGGTATGCTCATGTCCAGTTCGGCGTTCAGCACGAGCGTCGGCACCTCGATGTCGCGCAAAAGACCAGACACGTCATCCGTGGAAATGGCGCGCAATATTTCCAGGTAATCCGTTGAAGCCACGGCCGCAATCTGCTGGGCAAGCCGTTCCCGTTTCGCATAGGCGGTGTTCCTGTGGAGGGTCTGCTCCACGGACATGCGCGCAAAGAGATGCATAGGCAGCTTTTTCAACATCCCTTCGGCTGCGGCGAACCGCTTTTCCACCGCGGGTCCTGAAACGCCTGCGTATGCGCTCGACAAGACCATGACAGCAACGCGTCGACCCAACTTCGCGGCAACGCGTACCGCTGTCAGCCCCCCCATCGAGATGCCCACCAGGCCAAAACAATCGAGGCCGATGGCCTCCGCCACTGCGACAACGTCGTCGGCAACAGCGTCCGGATTCCACGCGCTTCGCTTCGTCGAGTCGCCATGACCTCGGGCATCTATCGCCACGACTCTATATTTCGCGGTGAGTGCGGGCAGAATGTCGTCCCACAGCGCGCTCGATGTGCCGAGACTGTGCAGCAAAACGACCGCGGGCCCATTGCCGACGTCAATATAGGCAATGCGTTCGCCGTCGACGGTCAGAAACCGCTTCTCGTGGGACGGCACGAACGGCGCTGTCACGTCGAGGCGCGCCGCAATCGATTCCGCCAGAACGTCGGCAGCAAGCGTGGCAAGCTTTGGCGAATGCAGACCGGGCGACTCGCGCAGGAAGGTCTTGACTCCGCGTAATGCCTGCGGAGCCCGGCTGTTCATGAAGGCGATGAAATCGTCCAGCGCTTTGTCCAGTTCCCAAGGAGCGACAATTTCGCCGATCAGCCCATAGTCCAGAGCGGTCGCCGCGTCGATGGGCTGGCCCGTTAGAACCAGACGCGAAATCGCTTTGACATGGACACGCGCGACGAGAACGGACATCAACAGTGCAGGAGCAAACTGCTTCGCGAGTTCATCAGCCTCGAACTGGCTACGCACTTCGGCGACCGCATAGTCGCTCGCTGCAACGATTGCGCAACCCATACCCGAAGCGAGCCCTTTGACGAAACAGGCAACAGGTACCGCACTCGAACGGATTGCCTCATAAAGTGCGAGAATGGGCGCCGCACCCCGTGCCTTGATTGCGGGGCGTGGATCTTCCGTTGGGGAAAGCGCCGGCGGTGGCGATGCGGCTCGCCCTCCACAGAAGTTCTCGCCCTCCCCGGACAAAACGATGGCGACGGTGCTCTCGGGAGGATCGCTGATCACCTGCGTGAGCGCTCGCATCATTGCATCATCCAGTTCATTCCTGCCGTCAGCACTGTTCAGGGCGATATGCAGAACATTACCCTTCATCTTCAGCAGAAGATTTTCATGCATGCCGATCTCCTCGTTCATCGCGATTTCACCCCGGGTGATGGCATGCCTGGTGCAAACTGCCGAACAACCCCCTGATTCTGAAGTGTCCTCAGTGCCTCGGCATCAAGGCCGATGTACTTCCCGAGTACGGCGTTCGTGTGCTCCCCCAAATGGGGTGGGTAACTCCCATCGTCATGGCTCGGGTCATCAAACTTGATTGGATTGCCGGGCACGCGAACATGAGATCCCGCTCGACTGCGAAGCTCGACGACCATGTCTCGATGCGCGACCTGAGAGGCATTCAGTGCTTTATCCACCGTCTTGACCAGAGCGGCCGGAATCGAGGCTGAATTCAGCGAATCGAGCCAACTCTGCGCTGGTTCGGACCGGAAGCGCGCCTCCAGTGTTTCCCATAGCGCCACCTTGTTTGCCAGGCGTTCGGCCGGATCCTTGAATCGCGGGTCGTGGACGAGATGTGGCAAACCGACTGCCTTGCACAGGTCCGCCCACATACGTTCGGTATTGGCGGTCACGACCAGTGAAACACCGTCGCCACATTCGAACGCGCGGTAGGTCGGTATCGAATCGTGGCCTCGTCCCTGCGGTTCCGGCACTTCGCCCGACATCAGGTAATAGGCACCTTGATAACAAAGCATCGCGATTTGCGCGTCGAGCATCGACACATCGACGAACCGTCCTTCGCCAGAAGTTTGGCGCTCGACCAGCGCAGCGAGAATGCCCATCACGCCATACATGCCGGCCGCCAGGTCGCCGATCGGAATGCCGGCGCGAACGGGCGCCCTGCCAGGCTCCCCGGTCAGACTCATGCCCCCCGACATCGCCTGCACGATCATGTCGTAAGCGGGTAGATCCCTGTCCGGGCCCGTCTGTCCGAACCCGCTGATACTGCAATAGACGAGCCGCGGATTGCGCGTGCGAAGTTCCGCCTCGCCAAGTCCGAGCCGCTCCATCACACCCGGGCGATTGTTTTCTACAAGGACATCGAAATGCGCGGCCAGCTCCCGAACGAGTTCGGCTCCCTTCTCCGTCTTGAGGTCAATGACAACACTCTTCTTGTTGCGATTGACTGCGAGATAGTAAGCGCTGTCCCCCTCGACGAAATGGGGGGGTACGCCGCGCGCGAGCTCGCCGCCCGGCGGCTCAATTTTGACGATCTCAGCGCCGAGGTCACCGAGGATTTGCGTTCCGAAGGGGCCCGACAGGAACTGCGTGAGGTCTAGAACCCTCACACCGCTCAGTGGACCAGTTTTTCCAGAGTCCATATCGTTATCCAGCAAGTTCTTCGTTCAAGGTGTGTCGAGGGCGACGTCGCTGTACGCGCCAGCGGCATGCAGACGATCAAAGATCATTTCAGGCAGCACGGGTGTTTCGTCAAAACGAATTGACCATCGGCTCAGCGCATCCTCAATGGCACTGACGATCGCCGCGGATGCAGGAATCGTCCCGCCTTCCCCGGCCCCTTTGACGCCGAGAGGGTTGTTCGGCGAGGGGGAAACAAGATGCGCCATCTCTATGTGGGATGGCATGTCGAGTGCGGTAGGCAGCAGAAACTCGGCAAAATTCGTCGCAAGCGGCTGGGCATTCTCGTCGTAGCCGTGGCGCTCGAGCAGCGTATTTCCGATCCCATGGGAAATAGCGCCAATCACTTGCCCCTCGACGAGCATCGGATTGATCACGGTCCCGCAATCGTGTGCAACGCCATAGCGCAAGACCTTTACGTAGCCAGTCCCGATATCCACCTCGACTTCCGCGAACGCCGTTCCGTTGGCGTAGACGCTGGCTTTCGGGGAGAAATAATGCGTGACGGTCATGCCCGCATCCAGCCCGTCAGGTAGCGTGAACCCAGGTATCCCATAAGACATTCGAGCGATTTGCCCAAGCGGCAACGCCTTTTCCGGCTGACCTCGCACGCGTGCGGTGCCACGTGCGATCTCGATCTGATCCAGCGGAACACGAAGGGCGTGTGCGGCGAGCCCCCTGATTTTTCCAGCGAGCTTGCCGCATGCGATGTGGATGGCATTTCCGGCGTTGACGGTGATCCGGCTCGCGAATGTCCCGATGCCCATTGCGAGCTTGCTCGTATCGCCGACGACTACCGTAATGGCATCCATCTCGACGCCGAGCTGATCGGCAGCGATCTGGGCAAAGATGGTTTTCATTCCTTGTCCTTGCGCACCGGCACCACCGACGTCCAGGTGTATGCGTCCGTCGTTTTGCAACGTGACTTCCGCCCCTTCATAAGGGCCGAGGCCGCAACCCTCGACATAGTTGGCAAAGCCAATCCCGAGATACCGATGCTGCGCGTGCGCGTCCTTCTGACGGGCGCGAAACGCATCCAGATCGGCAAGCTCGACGGCCTTTTCCTGAGTCTCCGGATAGTCGCCGGAGTCATATACCATCGGCGCACCGTCGCGGAATATCAGGCCAGTCTTGTACGGCATCTGGTCTGGCTGCACGAAATTGCGGCGTCGAATTTCCAGACGGGCGAGGCCGAGCTGGTCGGCTGCCGCATCGAGCATCCGCTCCATCGCGAATACCGCTTTGGGCCGTCCCGCGCCACGCACCGGCGTGGTGGGCACCATGTTCGTGCACGCCACTTTCAGCTTCACGTCGAATGCCCGGACGACGTACGGACCCAGCGACGAGGTCACCGCGATAATCGGCACGACAATGCCCCAAGGCACGTACGCACCGTTATCGTGGACCACGGAGCCGCGCACGCCGAGGATCTTTCCGTTCTTGTCGAGCGCCATCTCGAGATTCCACAATTGATCGCGCTCCTGGGTAATGCACAGGAAGTGCTCGCGCCGATCTTCGGTCCACTTGACCGGCACACCCAGCTTGAGTGCCGCCGATGCCACGACCAACTCTTCCGGATAGGCGATGCCCTTGGGACCGAAAGCCCCCCCGACGTCCGGCATGATGACCCGGATCTTCGCTTCGTCGTAGCCGAGCGCTTGCGCGAGAAGACGTCTCTCGAGGTGCGGCGCCTGGCCTGAATTCCAGACGGTCAAATCACCGGTACCGGCATCTAGCCGCGCGAGGGTCGCGCGGCACTCCATCGGGTGCGCAGTACCGCGATGATGGAATATCTCGCGCTTGACCACGTGCGCGGCGCGCGCGAAGGCCGAGTCGACTTCGCCGAAAGCAAACGGCATGTCGAGGAGAAGGTTTGTGGGAACGTCGCTGTGAGCCCGTGGCGCATTCGGGTCGAATATCTTCCTGATGTCGCTGGCGACCGGCAGTACCTCGTAATCGATCTGCACCAGGTTAGCGGCGTCTTCGGCGATGTACCGGCTTTCCGCAATGACAACGGCAATCGCCTCGCCGACGTAGCACACCTCGTCCGCGGCCAACGGCGACCACATGCGCGGCTCATTCAGCATGTGCGTTGGTGCCAAGACCGGAATTGGCCGCCGATGTGCTTCATCCAGGTCAGCGAATGTCCACACATGGTGTACGCCCGGTACGGCCTTTGCTGCTTCCGTATCGATGTGCTTGATGCGGGCGTGCGCGTGAGACGATCGCACGAAACAGCAATGCAATGTTCCGGGAAGGTGGATATCGTCGACGAATTGCCCCTCGCCTTTGAGCAGCGCGGGGTCTTCGGTGCGCTTGACGGGTTTGCCGACATATCGCGCACCCACGCTCGAATCCGAGGGGGGATCGCTGTCTTTTGAGTATGCGGTAACCAGTCCGAAAACGGGATCGGGCTCGCCGCGCATTCGGGCGGCCGCGAGTAGCGCCGCTTCGACTATGGCCTGGTAGCCCGTGCAGCGGCAGATGTTCCCGCTGATCGCATCGCGAACTTCGGCCTCGCACGGGTCGGGGTTGGCTAGCAGAAACTCCGTTAGCGTGGTCAACATGCCTGGCGTGCAGTATCCGCACTGCAATGCATGGCGATCCTGAAACGCCTGCTGCAGGATGCCGAGCGAGCCGTCGGTATTCGCCAGCCCCTCTACAGTTGTGACCGTCCGCCCGTCGACCTGACCACAAAGCTGAAGGCAGGAGCGCATGGAACGTCCATCCACCAGTACCGTGCATGCCCCGCAAACACCATGCTCGCAGCCGTAATGCGTGCCCGTCTTGCCAAGCTGGTGACGAAGAAAATCGCCGAGCGTCACTCTGGGGTCGATGTCGCAGGTCATTGCCTGTCCGTTCAGTTCGAAGGCAATCTTTCTCTGTTCGACGATTTCGATTTTCTGATCCATGATGCCCTCAGCTTGCGTTCAATGCGCGAGCGAACGCGCGCCCAAGCGCACGCTCGGTCACGGTCCACGCGAGACGTTTCCGATATGCGGCACTGGCGCTCGTGTCGCTAAGGGCGTCAATCCAGCTTGCTCTGCTGGCTGCTGCCTTTGCCAGACCGGCGCTGGGCTGCTGTCCCTGGAGGACGTCGTCAAGCTGCAGACGACAAGGTTTGCTGCCCATCCCGCACAGGACCGCATCAGCGCGCGTGATTGCGTGATTTACGTCGACCGACACCATGGCCGCGGCGCCGACGATTGCGAAGTCCCCATGTCTGCGCGCGAATTCCTCGAACGCATATCCGTGTGGCTGATTCCAGATACGAAGGCGAATTTGCGTCACCATTTCGTCCGGCTCGATCGAAGTAGTCATGAAGCCGCGCGCGAATTCTTGAAATGGGATGCGCCGCTCTCCACCGGGTCCCACGGCGACGATGGTCGCATTGAAGATTTCGGCAAGAGCGGGCTGCTCCGAGGCCGGATCGAGATTGCAAACGCTTCCGACAAAAGTGCCTCGATTGCGCGTCTGAATATGGCCGACCAATCGATAGGCCTCCACCATCAGCGGTGCGTATTGCTGAATCAAAGGAGATTGCTCGATATCCCGCTGGCGAACCAATGCGCCGACGCAGACCTCATCGCCTTCCAACGTTATCCCGTCGAGGCCAGGTATCGCGTTCACGTCGACCAGGTGATCCACATACGCGTAGCGCATGGCCAGCATCGGCATCAGCGTCTGTCCGCCAGCGACGATGCGTGCGTTGTCCAGCGTGGAGAGTAGCTCAACGGCACGCGCCACGCTTTCCGGACGGTGCCAGGTAAAGGATGCTGACTTCATTTCTCACCTTCCAAGAATGTGTATCGCGCACGCACCGTGATCGAAGCCGTAGGCGCCTCCACCGGTGATGTGCGCCAGCCCGATTCGTGGACCGCGTGGCTTGTCTTGCGCGACCTGCCGCGCGCCGCAGCGACCCTGCAGCTGGCGTGTTATTTCGACGATCTGCGCGATCCCTGACGCTCCAAGCGGATGGCCCCTGCAGAGCAGACCGCCGGACGGGTTGAACGGGATACGTCCGTTCAGCGACGTTTGACCGTCTCTGATCAAACCCGCCCCGTCTCCGTGGGCGGCAAAACCCAGTGCTTCGTAGTACAGCAATTCGGCGATGGTGAATGCGTCGTGACACTCGACGAGATCGATGTCGGAAGGGCCGATACCGCAGGATTCGTAGGTTTCGCTCGCGCAACGCATCGTGACTTCGGGAGTCGTCATATCCCTCCCTCCCTGCATATAACGGCCCGACGTCAGATGGGACGCAAGAATCTTCACGGCGCCTTGCCGATTCGCAATGGGAAGGTCGGAGGCTTCAAGCACCACTGCGGCTGCGCCGTCGCCGAGCGGGCAGCACTGATGCAAAGTCAGCGGCGAGGCCACCTGCCGGCTGCTGAGCACTTCATCCACTGAGATGGTGCTGCGGATCTGTGCGTAGGGGTTGAGCGCTCCGTTCGCCCTGGCCTTGACAGCGATCTGCGCGAGATCGCGGGCTGATAAATCGAATTCATGCATGTAGCGCTGTGCGCGCATTGCATACAGCGCCGGCATCGTCAATCCGTTCGCCGCCTCGACATCCTCATCGCCCAGGTCAAGTGGCCCGGCTCCGAGACGAGTCAATTGCTCTACTCCAACCACGACTGCACAATCCACCGCACCTGCGGCAATCGCGAGGTAGGCGTGCCGAAATGCGCTCGCTGAGGACGAGCAGGCGTTTTCGAAATTCGCCGCTTCGATGCCGGTCAGCCCCGTCTCCCGTGCGATGCGTTGGGCAGCCAACGGACCACCGGATACCGTACCGCAATAGACTGCGCCGATGCGTCGGCGATCGATTCCGGCTTCATCAAGTGCCTCGATGACCGCTGGCGCGGCGAGTTGGGAAAGACTCACTTCCGGGAAACGTCCAAAACGAATCGTGCCTGTGCCAACGACGCTCACACTCCTCAAACCGTTCGTCACGCTCATGAATTTTCCTGCTGAGAAATTTCACCGGGCGCGGTAAAGAAATAGATGAATTGGCTCGCTTGTTTGTTTGCTGGTTGCACTCGCAATTCGAGCTGCTGCCCCGTCTGTACGGCGCCAACGTGCATTTCGATGCGCCCGAAGACCCGCAGACCATCGCTCAGGTCCACATACCCGACGGTGTAGGGCGTGTCGACGCCTCGTGGTCCCATATGCACCACGCTGTGGCAGTAGAGGGTGCCGATCGCCGGCAACGGCGACGCGACGAAGTCACGACCGCCGCATTGTGGGCACACGGTGAGTACCGGATAGATCGGCGTTTCGCAATCGGAACACTTCACCCCTAGTAATGACCAGCCCTTCCCGCCTCTTACAACTGAGGCTGTCCCTAATCGTCTGAAACCGTTCACGCTGACTCCACTCCTGTTCGTTTGGATGGTGTAGTGTGTAATACACTATACTAGCAAGCGGCAGCCAGGAAGGTAGGGCAAACCCGGTGCTCGCGGTTGCCTTCAGAGAGAATCGACATGCCGCCTGCTGGTCGGGAGCGCCGTCGCTATATGCTGTTGCCGATGCATCGGCAACCGGTCAGTGCAGAGCGTGAGCCGCGAAGTCTGCTCATCCATCTGATTCCGAAAAATCGTCGGCGGCCTCGCTTGCTGGCGAGTTTCTCCAACGGAGGGCAGAATGCCTTGCAGACCGATAGTTTTGGAGCTTATAAGTGGCAATAGCGAAGGCAGGAAAGAAGACGGCCCTCTCGCGGGCAGAGAATCACGCGCCGGACGGCGTACAGGGGTATCAGCAGCGTGTTAGCAGGGAAAAGCGCGCGCTGATACTGGACGTCGCAATTGCAACGTTTCTGGAAAGCGGATATGACGCGGCCACGATGGATTCCATCGGCGATCGCGCGGCAGTGTCATATGCGACCCTGTACAAGCACTTTCCCGGTAAGGAGATCCTCTTCAGCGATGCGATGGACCATCTCTTCCATCAGTTGTTCGCACGCTGGAAGGATCACGCCGTGCCCCCGGAGGTCGAGTCGGGCTTGCGCGAGATTGCCCGGGCATACAACGAGCTTGTTTCCGAGCCCAGCATGATTGCCGCAATGCGGCTGGTCATTGCTCAAGTGCGAAGCTTTCCCGACATGGCACTTCGCTTCCAGCGCGCGAAAGATCTCTTCAGCGACGTAACGGACGCCTGGTTGACAAAGCGGGTGGAAGAAGGCCGCCTGAAGATTGCCGACGTGCGGCTCGCACGCGCCGAATTCATCGGCATGTTGGGAGAAACGCTTTACTTTCCCCGTCTAATGCGGATCGATCATGCGATCTCCGACGAAGACGTTGAAAGGATCATCGGCAGCGCAGTCTCCACGTTCCTGACGCGCTATCACGCGCATTGAATAACGCGTCGCGACACCTACACCACGGTGAACGAGGCGGCGCTCCGCCTTTACGCGATACCTATAGAGACAGCAATCAGCCTGATCAACACATCTGTTCGTCGATTATCCTCGTCAACGTAGACTCGACATCGCCCGTGTGCTTCATCCGCACGGGCTCGATCAGGACGATCCAGCACCCGCTATCGGCCACCGGATTGCGCAACGTGCCCCTTGGGACTACGTGCATCGAACCCGCTTGCAAATCGACGACGCGTCCGCCTTCGTATTCGATCTTCAGATGTCCGCGCACTTTCTCAATCTTCAGGTATTGATCGTTGACTTCCGTGACGACTTTCGGTGACCAGTATTTCGACCACGTCGCCGAACGCGGCTTCGAGGTCGAACGATTCGGCAAACGGATGGATTGCCATGACTATATCCCGGTCGCAAAGGCGAAAATGGCGAGCAGCACGAGCGCAAGCAGAGCCATGTCCACCAGACTCAACTTAGGGAGTCTTCGCGTTAGATGGCACCTGCAAGAACGGGACGTTGTTGAACTTCGAATTCACTGCCCCCTTCTCGACGAGACGGATTCAAACGAACACCTTTCGCAGCCGACTGGGTTGAGCGCGAAGATACTGGTTCGGCGCCCTGACTTGAGCCCCAAAGTGAGCCGCAGCGTGCCAAGGCCAGCGAGGGTCAAAGAGCACGGCCCGAGCAAGCGCGATCAGATCGGCATCTCCCGTGCTGAGAATGGATTCGGCTTGTTCGAACTCAGTGATCATGCCGACGGCGATGACAGGGAGCGTCGTCTCCTGCTTCACTGCTCGCGCGAAGGGAACCTGATAGCCAGGCCCGATCGGAATTTGCGCGGCTGGGTTCGAACCACCACTCGAGACATTGATCGCGGCACAGCCTCTAGCCTCCAGTGCGTGGACAAAGGCGATCGCGTCCTGCACGGACCACCCGCCGTCCACCCAATCAGTAGCCGATATCCGCATCGTAACGGGGCGATCATGCGAAAATGCGTCTCGCACGGCTTCGAAAACCTCGAGTGGAAAACGCATTCGGTTTTCCAATGAGCCGCCGTACTCATCGTCCCTGTGGTTTGAGAGAGGCGAGAGGAATTGATGGAGCAGATAGCCGTGCCCACCAAGGATTTGAATGAAATTCAACTCAAGCCGGGAGGCGCGTTGCGCTGCGGCCGCGAAGGCGTCGCGAATTGCGGCCAGACCATCGCGGTCCAAGGCGGTGGGAGGTGTCTCGCCGGCCACAAAAGCGACCGGGGATGGGCCGTAGGTGTTCCAACCATTTGCGTGAACATATGGAATCTGTGCGCCGCCGTCCCATAATTTTTGTCGAGACCCTTTTCGGCCAGCATGGTTGAGCTGGATTCCAATCGGCGTATCAGACCACCGCCGAACGCCCTGCAGCACTCGTGCCATGGAGACTTCGCACTCGTCCGAATAGAGCCCCACGTCACCATAGCTGGTGCGTCCCTCGGGGGTGACCGCCGTCCCCTCAATGGTTAGCGCCGCCGCACCTGAAACCGCCAGCTGGCCGAGGTGAATCAGGTGCCAATCGCTCATCTGCCCGTCTTCGGCCGAGTACTGGGCCATCGGGGCGATCACGATCCGGTTGGCTAATTTCAAGTTGCCGACTTGTATCGGCGAGAACAGCGTTGGGTGACTCATAACAACTCCTTCCGGCGCGTTTTAGCGCCGTCGATGTGCTTCGTAAAACCCGCGCGCGACACGCTGATGTCGACGAGGCGCTTTTCGTTCCTGACCGCCACAGCGACACGGTCGAAGTCGTCGAGGTTCGCGGCGTCAGACGATGCCGCCGCGCCAACCGTCATCGCCCAGCCTTTCGGGTTGAGCCAGAGCAGCAGGAAACCGTTGACGAGCGTAACCGGCCGCGCGGGGCCGTTGTTCGCGTTTGGCGGCCCGCTGCGCGCGATGCGCCACGCGAGCCACAGCAGATACGCCGAGCCGAGCGCCCTCACCGCCGTTTGCAGCGACGGCAGCGTGAGAAGCAGGCCGCCAAGCCCGAGCGCAGCGAGCAAGGCGAGGCCCATCGCGATGCCCAGCATCAGCGGTATCGAGCGTACGAAGCCAAAGCGTGCGCCTGAGGTGATGGCGAGCGTGGTCGCGCCGCCGGGCGTCACGGTCGCGACGGCGACGAAGAGCAGAAGCGGCAGAATCGAGGTCATCGGTGCAAAATCGAATGAGCGAATTTGCACTGTACGGATCGTCGAAGCATCGTGAAAGCTAATAATGTTGATGCGGTACATTACGCGCCATAATGCATAGAGGAGCCGAAACCTCGATCTCGATCTGATCCGCACCTTCGTTGCCGTCGCCGATAGCGGCAGCATGACGGTCGCCGCGAATCTGCTGCACATGACGCAAGGCGCCGTGAGCCAACAGGTGAAGCGCCTCGAAGATGTGCTGGATTGCCTTCTGTTCGTTCGCAAGACGCGCCGGCTGGAACTGTCGCACCAGGGCGAGCAGTTTCTCGTGAAGGCGCGCAAGCTGCTGCGGCTGAACGATGAAATCTGGGCCGACATGACCGGCCAGCCGTTGCGCGGCGCCTTGCGTGTGGGCGTGCCTTACGATCTCGTGACGCGGCTCGCGCCCGCGATGAAGGCATTCGCCGACGCGCATCCGCACGTCGAAATTTCGTTGGTGTGCGCGGCGTCGCCAGAGCTGAGCGAAGCGGTGAATAGCGGTCGCGTGGACGTGTCGTTGGTCGAATATGTCGCGAGCGAAGCCGAAGGTGAAGTGGTCTGTGCGGCGGCGGCATTAGAAGGGGTGCGAGTGCCGCTCACCTGATTCACGAAGCAGGCGTTCGATGAAACTCAGCAAGCGCCTGGCATTCTTGTGCTCAGATGCCCTGTCCGCCAGACACTTCGATGCGCTGCGCGTTGACCCAGCGGTTGTCCCCGGACAGCAGGCTGGCGATCATCGGCCCGATGTCGTCAGCCGCGCCGACGCGGCCCAAGGCGGTCATGTCCGCGAAGAACTGGTTGAACTCCGGGGTGTCACGCACAGGCCACCGAAGAAGTCCGTCTCGATCGCGCCCGGTGCCACGGCGTTGACCGTGATCTTGCGGCGGCCCAATTCCTTCGCCATGTAGACGGTGAGCACTTCGATAGCCCCCTTGACCGAGGCGTAAGCCGACCACCCTTCGGCAGACACGCGGGTCAGACCAGTGGAAAGGTTCACGATGCGGCCGCCATCGGCGAGTAGCGACAGCAGCTTCTGGGTGAGGAAGAACACGCCCTTAAAGTGCACATTGACCAGTTTGTCGAACGCTTCCTCGCTCATCTCAGCGATCGGCGCAACGTCACCATGGCCAGCATTGTTGATCAGGTGGTCATAGGCTGTCGCGCTGCCAGGTCTGGCGCAGCACGGTCTTCAGCCGCTCAGCGAAGGCCGGGAACGTCGATGCGTTGCTGGCATCGAGTTGCAGGGCGACCGCCTTGCGACCCAGCTTCTCGATCTCGGCGACGACAGCCGTGACCTCTGCTTCGCGGCTCTGGTAGGTGATGATGACGTCGCCGCCTTTGCGGGCGATCGACAGGGCGGTATTGCGGCCGAGGCCGCGGCTGGAACCCGTGACGAGGGAAACCGTGCTCATGGCTAACTCCTTTGCAGGTGGTGGAAGTAGGCGTTCATTTTGTTGCTGAGAGCGCCAACCACCTTTGCCTAAATCTCGGAGTCCTTGGCCTTTTTCTCCGAAGGTGGTATCTCCAGTCGCCTGAACCCGCTACGATGGCCATGTGAAAAAAGACCATGATACGCAGGTATGAGTGACATATTACTTGACGCGGTGCGCCGCTACGGCGAGGCGTATGCTGGCCCGACCGGCGTGGCCCAAACCCCCATTCCCGGCCTGACTACTATCCGGGCGACGAAGCCGAGCGGGATCGACTACGCAATCTCCCGACCGCTCGCCTGCCTTGTCTTGCAAGGAAGCAAGAGAGTGACGATGGGGACGCAGACGTTCGACTTCAGCTCAGGCGATTCGCTGCTGATTACGTCCGACGTGCCGACGGTCAGCCAGATCACGCGCGCCAGCTCCGCCGAACCGTACTTCTCGCTGGTGCTGGATCTGGACCTGACGGCCATCGCGGAACTCGCCGTGGAGATGAAGTAAGGGCCAGTGGCCCAAGGGTCATCCGTGCGGGTCGAACCGTCCGACTCCGAGGTTGCCGACGCGGTGCTGCGCCTGATGCGTTTGATCGAGCGTCCCACGGCACTGCCGGTTCTGCAAGTGCAACTCGTGCGTGAAATGCACTACTGGCTGCTGGTCGGAAAGCACGGCTCCGTGATTCGCCAGCTCGGCTGGCCGGAAAGCCACGCCCAGCGCGTGGCGCGCGCCGTCGCCTTGCTGCGCGCCGAGTTCACACAATCGCTTCCGATCGAGCGCCTAGCGTCAGCGGCCGGCATGAGTTCTTCGTCGTTCTACCAGCACTTCCGGGCGGCGACCTCGTTGTCGCCGCTGCAATTCCAGAAGTAGTTGCGCCTGATCGAGGCCCGCAGGCTGATGATGTGGGAAGGCGTGTCAGCCAGCAGCGCGGCGTTTTCAGTAGGCTATGAAAGCGTCCAGCAATTCACGCGGGAATACCGACGAATGTTCGGTTTACCGCCGGGCAAAGACACCGATGCGACCAGGAGCGCTGTCAGCGCGTACGCCTAAATGGCAGAAAAAGGACTCGCATCCCCAAGACACCACCAGGATGCTTCACCCATGGTGGTGTCTTGGGGATGCGAGCGAGTCGCACGATTCCTCCCGTTTAGAAGAATCCCTAACGGATACGTCCACCGTTCTTGGTGTGCTGGTGCGATCTTTCTATCTGGCGGAGGGAACGCCTAGAGCCGGGCACCGCCCGTCGCGTCGATCACCTGTCCCGTAGTCCAGCGTGCCTCATTCGATGCGAGGAAGGCGATGACGTCAGCCACATCGGCAGGTTGCCCCACCCGCGAGAACACCGACATAGCCTCCGCGCCGGCGCGCGCCTCCGGTACCGTTATCCACGCCGCATTCATGTCAGTCTCCGTCACACCCGGCATGACCGCATTCACCGTGATGCCGCGCGGACCGAACTCAGGGGCAAGCGCCAACGTCAGCGTTTCAATGGCACCTTTCGACGCGGCGTAGGCAGGATGCGTCGGAGCCGCGACACGCGTGAAACCCGTCGAAACGTTAATGATTCGTCCATTGTCGCGAATGTGATCGGCAACAGCCTGAATCAGGAAGAATGGTGCCTTGAAGTTGACCGTCATGATCTCGTCGAAGACGGACTCACTGGTCTGAGAAAGGGGAATTGCCGGTGCCACGCCAGCATTGTTGACGAGAATGTCAAGCCAAGGCTCGCCCGTGGCGGCGATCGCGGCTGCCTTGAACTGCTCCCAGATACTATCCGTTGCTTCTTTACCGCGATTCAAGTCCGCCTTGATCGCGATGGCTTTTGATCCGAGAGCCTCGATCTCGCGGATGGTGTCGTAAGCCGCATCGGCATTGCTGCCGTAGTGCACGCCGATGAGCGCGGCCCCTTCTCTCGCAATGGCCAGTGCTACAGCACGGCCGATACCACGCGAGCTTCCGGTTATAAGGGCTGCCTTGTTTGAAAGTCTTGCAGACATTGACAACTCCGTTTCGACTATTTGAATAGGGATCGTTATAATAATAACGCCGGAAGAGCCTTGTCAACGCATTTTATAGGAATCGATACAAAAATGAACGGACCCGCCCGGAAACGTGGCAGACCGAGGTTGCTGGATCGCGAAGTGGGGCTCGATATCGCCGCGCGGCTGTTCTGGGAACATGGATATGAAGGCACCTCGATAGCCGACCTGACCGGGGCCATGGGTGTCCCGCCGCCGTCCCTCTACGCAACGTTCGGCTCGAAGGAGGATCTTTACAGACAGGCGCTCGACCATATCAGCGAGCGTGAGAACAAGCAGTGGCTGGAAGCGCTGCACGGAACCATGCCGGCCTACGATGCGATAGCGTTCTACCTGCACGACGCCGCGGCACGCTTTACCGACCCGGGAAGGCCGCGCGGCTGCATGATTTCGACTGCTGTTCTTCAACATGCTGAAAAGAGCGAGTCCGTCGCCCAGACCGTGGCCGCACGGCGGGAGCTTGGGCTACAGGCCATCAAGGCACGCTTCGACCGTGCCGTAGCCGAAGGTGAGCTTGCCACTGACACCGACACCGAAGCGCTCGCACGCTTTTATGGCGCAGTGGCGCAAGGCATGTCCGCACAAGCCTGTGACGGGGCAAGCAGGGCAACACTGAAGCGGCTGGCTGATGTTGCGTTGTCGGCATGGCCCCGGCCTCAAGCTCATCGCCAGAACCCGGTTTCGTGAGTGCGGTTCACTTTCGGCAAACACGACATGGGCGGTACCTGAGTCAATCAAGCAACGGGGTCGGCCGCGGGCCTAGCGGTGGCGTCCGCAGCGGAGCGGTCTGCGGTCACCCCGTCCGGGCCGGCCGGGGTCGGAGTCCGGCCAACAGCAGTCAGTCGTGAATTGCTTCAGAATAGTGGCCGATGGAGCAACTCCACGTTTTGTACAACCACAATTCACCGAGGCTACAAATGGTCGATTGGTCTGCTATTGCGACAGTCTTTTCTGTCTATGCGGCAGCTGCCGTTATACCCGGGCCGAACTTCGTCGCAGTCACTCACAAGGCGGTAGCCGGTAGACGCTCCGATGCGCTCGCGCTTGTCGCCGGAATCGTGACGGTGAATCTGTTCTGGGCGACTTGCGCCATCCTTGGTATCGGAATGGTGTTCGCTATTTTCCCGTGGCTCGCTGCCGGCGTAAGGCTTGCTGGCGCGGCCTATCTGATCTGGTTCGGGCTGCGGCTCGTTGTGTCGGCACGGGCAACCCCGTCAGGAGCACATTACCCAACGAAGACGCCTCTGTTTCGTGCCGCGTTCCTGCAAGGTATCGCGACAAATATCGCGAACCCGAAGTCCATCGCCTTTTATGCGGCAGTGTTTTCCTCAGCGGTGCCCGCCCACGTTTCCATGCCGACGTTCTTCGCAATGCTTGCTACTGTCGGTGCATCAGCGACGTGCTGGTACGGAGCAGTCGCGCTCGTTCTATCGCACGTGGCGATTGCGACGGCGTATCGTCGCGCGAAGGCATGGATCGACCTCACATGTGGAGGGCTCATGATTGCGCTGGGAATCCGGCAGGCATTTCGTTAACAAAAGCGCCCGGCGGAGCCTATCTGAACGGCCGCTTTGCGTGTGGGCGACCGTCCCTTGCGGGTCGCGTACAGCCGTCCGCCTTCGCGGCGGAAGCCAGCTCGATATGCAAGTCGCATGAGGCACCGGTCGGCCCAGAGCGTGTCAAAACGCGTGGCCCCTAGGAATTGACGAAACCTGTCTCGGCGCGGATCGCCGCTTGTCGATTGCGGCAAGCCGAACGTCAAATCACAGCCGCACGCATCACGAAGCTCAACAAGCCCGTCCGGGCGTCACGCCCGCATCGCCTTCATAATCGCTTCTGAACCGAGTAGTTTGATCACCCGCTTCATATTGTACGCCAGCACGTGCAGGCTCATCTCCGTGCTCACCCGCTCCATGGTCCGTGTCAGAAAATGAGTAGCGCCCATCCATGCCTTGATCGTGCCGAATGGATGCTCGACAGTCTGTCGCCGGATGCGCATCATCTCGGGCGCATGATCAAGTCGCACCTGCATCTCATCAAGAACAGCTTCGTGCTCCCAGCGCGTCACGCGACGTTGAGGGGCCCGGCGTGCATTGTGCTTTTAGCGAGCATTGCTGGCAGTTTGAACTCCAGTACTTACTGATCTTCAGGCCACGCTCAATGGTCGAGAATCGCCAGATGAGCCGCTCGCCTGCCGGGCACCGATATTCGTTCGTCTTTGCGTTGTAGATGAAGTCGTCCTTGCCGAAGCGGCCATCAGCCGTTGCGCTCGATGTTAAGGTCTTCGGGACGAACACGGTTATTCCTGCCTCGTGACACGCAAGTATCTCTTCGCTCTTGTAATAGCCGCGATCCGCAACTGCAGTGAGCCTGGGCACGCCCATCTCAGTACGGGCAAGCTTCGCCATCGACGTCAACCGGTCACGATCAATGCCGTCGTTGGTGACCACATGCGCGGCGATCAGATGGTGCTTCGTATCAACTGCCGTCTGGACGTTATAGCCGACAATTCCTGTTCCTCGCGCCGATGCCCACCTTCAGTTCTGACATGCCGGGTCTCCTCCTCTTGATATGAAAACGGCACCTACTGCGAGGTGCCGTTACGGCCACTACGTCACGGTTGATGCGGGCGATTTCCCTCCACCATGTGGAAGACGTGGCCCATGGGCTCTTCCCAGATCAGGTTGCGTTCCATCGCGCGCGCCGGCATGTCCTGGATCACGTACTGGATGGCGGGCTCGGTGCCCGTATTGATGTGCTCATGGCTGGCCATCGGCGGGCAGGCGAATGTGTCGCCGCGCTTCCAGTCGAAGCGCTTGCCGTCCAGGATCGAATAGCCCTCGCCCTGCACGATGTGGTAGAGCGCGTAGGAGTTATGACGGTGGGCGATGATGTGCTCGCCCGGATTGATACCCTGGATGCCGAGGAAGATCGACGGGAACACGCCACCCGCTTCGCCTGTATCGCCGTGAACCAGCGAGATGAAGCGGCGATCGGCGTTGCGCAGCGGATCTTTCATCACGACGTCTAGCCGCTCCGTCACATCCTGCCAGCGCCAGATTGCCGGGCGCAGGTTCTTCTTGACGAGGAACGGATAGTATTCGTCGTCCGTCATCATCTGCGCCCACTCGGTCCGGTCGACGACTTCCGTCACGGGTGACGTCTCGTGTTTGACTGCGTTGTCCTGGCTCATGTTTGTCTCCGTAAAAGAAAGGGGAAAGGTCGGGCTAGTGCGGATCAACGTGTCCGCACAGATACCAGTTCAGGAAGGTCCGGGTGCGCTGCCAGGCCGCCTTCGACGCGGCCGGCCGGAACACGGCGGACCGGAACCACTCGTCGAACGCATGCGGCGCGCCCCGATAGATGAAAAGCTCATACGGCTTCTGGGCCGCGCGCAACTGGCCGATAAATCCGTTGATCTCCTCCCGGCTGACAAGGCGATCCCAGTCGCCGTAATGACACAGCAGGGGCGCCTTCAACGAATCCACCACATCGACCGGTGCAACCGGCTTGCGCTCAGTGCGCGATGCATAGCTAAGCTGACCGTAATAGTCGACCGCACATCCCACCGCGTACTGTGCCGCCGCCAGCGCGGCATAGGTGCCGCCGATACAGAAACCAAGCAGGCCAGTTTTTGACAGCGGGAAGCCCTCGGTGTGCGCCCACGCCAGGATTTCGCCCAGATCCGCGAGCACGCGTGCATCGTCCAGCGACGCGACGGCCTCACCGATCAGCTGCGGCGTGGAAATGTCCGGAGCCGCGCCTTCCCGGCCAAAATAGTCGAGCACGGCGACCGTATAGCCGTCCGCGGCCAGATCCTTCGCGCGGCCAACGATGTAGTCGTTGACGCCCGCGATCGCCGCAAGCATCACGACGAGCGCCGGTCCTGCCTGCGTACCTGGAGCCGGCGGCAGAAGGCGGCATGAGGCGCCACCGGGAAACGAAACCTGCTGGATATCAGTGCTGTTCATGGGGGTACCTGTCCTTGTTGAATAGGAGTGTCATCGCAAAAGCTTCATGGCACAATGTGGATGATTTAGTTTTCACTATTCTCCGAATGAATAATCACCCCTCCCTGGACCTGAACCTGCTCCTCGTCTTCCGTGCGATCTGGGAGCATCGGAACGTCTCCCGCGCCGCGGAGAAGCTCGGTGTCTCGCAGCCATCCGTCAGTCACGCGTTACGGGCGTTGCGCGAGCACTTCAATGACCGGCTGTTCGTCCGGTGTGCCGGCGGGGTCATGCCGACGCCCCTCGCGCAGACCCTGGCCGACCGGATCGCGCAGGCACTGACCGCGCTCGAACAGGGACTCGAGATGCGCGACCGGTTCGATGCGCACACGAGCCGCAAGGAATTCACGATCGTCATGACCGACATCGCCGCGGCCATTATCCTGCCCCGCATCATCGATATCTGCCGGAAGGAGGCGCCCTTCGTCAGCTTCAGGACGATCGAGCTACCGACCGAAACGGTGCTTTCGGCGCTACGTGACGGCACGGCCGATCTTGCGGTCGAATTCAATCCCGCGCTTCACACTAGCCTGCTTCACAAGCCGCTATTCAGGAGCGAGTACGTCTGCATCGTCAGCGCGGACCATCCGCGCATTGGACGCAAGCTTTCGCGGACTGACTTCATGAGGGAGCGACACGCAGTCGCGCAGGCACAGGGGACGGGTCACTACGTGGTCGAGTCGACGCTGCAACGTCTCGGCCTAGTCCATCAGATCGGTGCGCGGATACCGCATTTCCTGGCACTGCCATTCATCATCGCCTCGAGCGAGATGATCGCCACCATTCCACGACCGCTGGCCGAAGTGATGCTCGGGGTCGCGCCGGTGAAGATCTTTGCGTCACCCGTGCGTCTGCCGAAGCCGACCATCGAATTGCTGTGGCACGAGCGGCTGCACGATGACATGGCCACACGCTGGCTGCGCGACCTGCTGCCCCGCGCGATGCAGCCCATCTTTGCCTCCGGGTTCAGCGGATTCGGTCATGCTCTGGAGTGACGTCGGTGTTTCAACACCGGCAGCCCGCACACGGGGATTGGAACGCTTCGGGACAGCGGGGGACCCGGCTATCAGGGTCAGCAAGTATGCGGGCTGGTTCTTTGCACGCCGGCGGCCGCGCACTGCAGTGCGGGCGGGTGCAAAGGCGTGCACCAGCGGCAGGCTCATCCCAGCCACACTCCGCTGTTTCCTCAGCCTGAAGGCGGCCCTGGAAACGAGGTGTCCGATTCGTGCGCGTCGCCATAGGGAGTCGCATGCACAGGGGAACTGGCTCATACGCCGACATGCCCGACAAGCCGCAACATGCCGATACAGCCCCCCGGGGCGCTCAAATTCGCCCGCCCCGCCCGCCCGGAAGGCTGGACTGCGCATTGCCTTGCCCCGGTCCTGAATAATTCTCGGGCCGCGGGAACGCCATGGGCGAACCCGGGCGCGACGTCATCGCATCGCGATGGTGTCGACACCATCTGTGGCACGCAGACCGTTACCGAAAGCGTCGGTGAGCCTGAATGACGAGACGGCGATCCTCAGTTGTGCTGCCTGATCCTCCAGCGACTGGGCCGCTGCGGCCGCCTGCTCGACGAGCGCCGCGTTCTGCTGCGTGAACAGGTCCATCTCGATGACGGCCTGATTCACCTGTTCGATGCCGCGACCCTGCTCCTCCGACGCTCCAGCGATCTCACTGACAATGTCGGAAACCCGCTTCGTGGCACGTTTGATCTCGCTCATGGCCGTGCTGACTTCAATGGCTTGATGCGAGCCCTCGCGGATCGTGGCGACAGACGAAGCAATCAGGTCCTTGATTTCTCTGGCGGCGCCGGCCGATCGCTGCGCGAGGCTTCGAACCTCGCTCGCCACCACCGCAAAGCCCCGGCCCTGTTCGCCGGCGCGCGCAGCCTCCACCGCGGCATTGAGGGCGAGAATATTGGTCTGGAATGCGATCCCTTCAATCACGCCTGTGATTTCGGAGATCCGGTTCGAGCTGCCACTGATTTTCTCTATGGTACCCACCATGGCCTGGACCACGTCATCGCCTGTAGCGGCGATATCCGTGGCGTCCGAGGCCAGTGCCTGCGCCTGATACGCGTTCTCGGCGTTCTGCCTGACCGTCCCGGCCAGTTGCGTCACGTTGGACGCGGTCTCATCCAGGGACGAAGCCTGTTCCTCGGTACGGACGGACAGGTCAAGATTGCCGGCCGCGATTTCGCGCGTTGCCGTCGCAACTGAATCGGTCGACAGATGCACGGCGGACATGGCTTCTTCTACCCGACGCATCAGCCTGTCGAACGCAACCGCCGCGCGGCCGAACTCGTCCATGCGTGGACTCCTGGCGCGCATGGACAGGTCGAGCGTCGTCGCAATCTCCTCAAATCTGGTGCTCATGCGGTTCAGCCCGCCGCATACCACTCGATGCAGGTGAATGCCACCACTGACTGTGATGACGCACCCTGTCAATGCCACCGCGATGAGCGGTGTGAGCAGCAGGCGGTATGACGCAGGCGCGTGCCCATCCAGATGCCATAACCCGAGAATTCCCACCAGCCCGACGGCGCACATCAGTGTTGCGCAGGTGCCGAACGCGATCATTAACTTGAGCCTGATTGTGAGAGCAGATTTCTGCACTTCGCTTCCTTCGTGACAGATGATGCGAGGACGATGAGAGGGTTGTATCTTTTGCTGACGTGCCATTGCGCGTGCCGATGCGAGCGTCGCAGGCAACCAGTCTGCTAGGTTGGTATCGGGGACACGACAGGTCGGGACCGACTCCAGAGGACTGTCCCCCAACGCGCACCGACGCTTCATTTATGGCCCTGATGCAGATTTCTGCATTCGCGTTTCCCTGCGCGTCGCAAGCCGGTTCGGCCCGCGCGAGAAAATGCGCGCAGGCCGCATCGGACAATCCTCCAACGATCATCCTGTCCCGGCCTATCAGCGGGCCGGGCTTGCGAGATTCGACCGCAAAACATGGCAATCTACGCGGCACGCATCGCTGGCCGTTCCGGGCCAGGTGGGAACATGCGCCAAATGCCGTCCTGGTGACGAAAGAAACATGGCAACCGGACCTGCGGTCCTCAATGTCTCGACGCAGACGTAGCACTCGCGGCGTGACCGTCTGTTTTTGAACGCGCTGACCCGGACCCGCATGGCGGGGTCCTAAGCGAGCCAGTACGCAACCATCAACCGCGGCGACTTTTCCGCACATCCCATCAACTTCTCCTCGTATCGCTTGATGCGACAGTTGCATAGCCATAGCTGTGACGCAACCCTTTCGGTCGTACGGATGGTCACGATCCGCTGCGCATACACGAAACCAGTCAGGCGTGAGCCGAATCGTGCCCCGGTCGACGCGGGTGGGAACGACGCTTTGCCGGCTCCCGGCGGGATGAAAGAACGAACGCGTATACCGGGGGCCTTGCCGCGAGGATCGTCAGAACTGATGGAACATGCCCAGCATGACACCCGTCTGGTTCATCCCGGGTCCGGGTGTGGCGCCGGGACCACCCGAGCTGGCGCTATATCGGGCGTGCGCGCTGTTGGCAAGATAGGTACCCTGCGCATACACCCCGCTTCGCTTTGACAGCAGATAGATCGCTCGCACGGTCGCCATCGTCGCACGGGTGTCGTGCTGGGTGTTGATGATGCGAAACGCCTCGCCGTCCAGCTCGACGAATGGCGTGATGAAATATTGTGCCCCGGCAAAGAACATGTCAGAGCGCACACTGGCGACGGCCGCGGACCCGGACGATACATGGCGGCCCAGCCAGCCCGCGTCGAACTTGACGCCAAACAACTGCACATACACGTTGGCCTGCGCGCGCGCGTCCTTGCCGCCACTGCCCGTGAATGGGGCCGGCGCAACGCCATCGAAGAAGTTGAACGCGGCGTTCGCCCCGCCGCGCTGTTCTTCATACGACGCCGCGACCCCGAACGAACCCGCGTCATACCTCAGGAGTGCAGACCAGTCCGTACACTGCCGGAAGTCGCCCGCCACAGACCCGGCACAGGTCCCCTGCCCGGGGGAATTGCCGGTCCCGGCCGCGTCGCGGCCGAACGACCAGGCTGCCCCCGCCGTGAACTGACCCATCGTGACCTTGTAGACAACGCTGTTGTCGGCTCTCGCGTTCGGGATGTACGAGTCAAGCGACCCCATCCCGTAGATGTCCGGACCTATGATGTCATTGTCGGCCAGCGCCCAGGTGGTCATCGTGTACTGACGTCCGAACGACAGGGTCCCGTAGCGACCGCTGAGCCCGACCCAGGCCTGACGGCCGAACAGACGCCCGCCCTGCAGCGAATTGCCATTGCCTACACCAAAACCACTTTCCAGCACGAAGGTGGCCTTCAGGCCGCCGCCCAGGTCCTCGGCACCCTTGAACCCCCAGCGCGACGGATAGACCCCCGTAATTGCCGGCATGCGTACCAGCCGGTCGCCCTTTACGTTCGCATGCGTCAGGTACTCCACGCCCGTATCGAGCAGACCATACAGCGTCACACCACTCTGGGCCTGTGCCGTACCCGTTACTCCGCACAGCAGCACGGCCGTCGCCCCTATTGCGTACTTCCTCATCGTCTCCACCTTTGTTTCGGGTCGAATATGTTTCTTGTAATGCCCTACAGCCAACATTGTCAGGGCGGCCTCCTGCTGTAGCAGTCACGGGAATGATCGCAATCGTGACTTTATCAACAGGAGTCCTTATAGATATTTCTTTAAAGAATCGTGAATTGTTTCCGACCGGAACAACCAGCATCCGGCACGATGTCACGCTTCTCCTCTACATGGATATCTTTACGGCACTATTCGGAATCAGGCTGCCTGTCGGGATGTGCTGCCTGGAATGCTTCGATCCACTGGCAGCGCTCATCGATGGCCTGAATCGCCGGGAATCGGGCCACATCCACGCCAAAACGCCGCGCATTGTAGAGCTGGGGCACCAGACAGCAGTCGGCCATCGTTGGTGTATCGCCGTAACAGAAGCCATCGCCCTCGCCGGCGAGCTCCCGTTCAAGCACGGAGAGCCCGGTCTCCAGCCAGTGCCGGATCCAGCCCAGCTTCTGTTCTTCCGATAGTGCCATCTGTCCCGTGAGGAACTTCAGGATACGAAGGTTGTTGAGCGGATGAATCTCGCAGGCGATGTACTGCGAGAGCGCCCTGACCCGCGCGCGCCCTTCAATGGATTCCGGTAGTAGCGGCCGGTTGGGATAGCGCTCGTCCAGGTACTCGATAATGGCGAGCGATTGTGAAAGCACGAGTGTGCCGTCCTGCACCACCGGCACCGTTTGCTGCGGATTGACCTTGACAAAGCTGTCCGAATACTGCTCACCACCGTTACGGTTCAGATGAATCGCAACATATTCATACGGCTGGCTCTTGAGGTTGCATGCTATGCGCACGCGATACGCAGACGAACTACGGAAATAGCTATACAGTTTCATAACGATTGGTTACTCGAATTGTGGGATAGCCGGAAGTTTGGGAGCCTGTTGCCGAGGCAGTCTCATCCGAGCGCGACGAAGAGGTCGTCACCATCCACCCGAGTCGGCCGGATTCGCAGATCTTCCTTAAGCGGCTCGCACAGCGCCTTCATGTGGCGCGCTTTGACCTCTTCCTGATAAAACGGACGTTCGAGTTCGTGGATATCCAGATAGCCGTCGCAGATCTGTACAAGCCCACGACTACAGATGTTGTCAGTCACGAACAGGCCGTTATCGACGTTGAAGACCGTGAATCCGCGGTTGCCCACTTCCGCCACAATGGCGCCGTGCTTCGGAACGTCTGTTACTGCGACCAGCCTTATCCACTTCTGCACGATAAGCACCTCAGATCGCCAAACTGCCGGAGACAATGACGAATCGCGGCAATAACGGTGCGCCTTGAATCGCCAGGTCGGGATTCCCGTGATCCTGGGACACGCACCAGCACCAGTAATCCCCGGCAGAAGATGGATTCAGGCCAGCCAGGGCAAGGCACCCATCTCCTTCTCATGCCCCTCATGTACGGCGCCGTCGCCCTTACTGCCCAACACGCACCACAATCGCGCCCAGACGGTCGATGAAGCCATGCATCACGTCGCCCTCTTGCACGGCATTCACACCCTCCGGCGTGCCGGTCATGATGATGTCGCCCGGCTCGAGCGCGTCATACTGCGAGAGATACGCGATGCACTCCGCCACTGACCAGATGAGTTTCGAGATGTCTGAGGACTGTCGCGACTGACCGTTGACCGTCAGCGTGATGGCCGCTGACGACAATTCACTCAGATCCGCGGCTGGCTGAATGGGGCCGATGGGTGCCGACCTGGCGAACGACTTGCCGAATTCCCAGGGACGCCCCTTGTCGCGCGCCTCGAGTTGGAGATCGCGGCGAGTCATGTCCAGGCCGACCGCATACCCATAGACGTGTTCAAGCGCCTGACCGACCGGGATATCGGAGCCACCCTTGCCGATGGCGACAACCAGCTCGATTTCATGGTGAAAGTTGCTCGTTTTTGGGGGGTAAGGAATCCGGGTCTCCGCCTCACCAGCCTGGACCACTGCGTTTGCAGGCTTCATGAAAAAGAACGGTGCATCGCGTTCCGGATCCTTTCCCATCTCACGCGCATGCGCGGCGTAGTTGCGGCCGACGCAGAAGACCCGGTTGACCGGGAACGTTTCGGGTCGGCCAGCAACAGCCAGCGTGTAGACGGTGGCGGGGCTCACTGCATATTCCATTTACTTCTCCGGTAGCACTTCAAACCATTGCCTCCTGGCCGACCGTTACCTTGGCAGCACGGGACGGTCAGAGAAAATAAAAAATGAATCATGTTTCGGCAAGAAACCTGAATTCATGCATTCCAGTTAGGGCCTGCCGCTCGCCTATTGCCCGGAGTCCAGACCTTCGGACGCTTCCCTGAGCACGACCCTGTCCAGTCCGCTGAACACGGCTGGTGCGCAGCGGGCGACAGGCAAACGTCAGTACCCGAGGATGTCGTCCCATACCACCAGTTGCGAGGATTTCGGTACGGGCCCGATTGCTTCGACCGGCGCGCCAGCCTCGCCCCAGCGCACGCAGGTCGCCATGCCGTGCTGATACTGGGCCACACGACGCCCGATGCGAGCATGTCCTGCAGCCCCCGGTTGCAGGACGTACCCGTGGCCGCATCGGCAAGGTTTGGATGGGAGAGCCAGCCCAGTGCATTCAGACGGTAACTCACGGTGACGACAACCACGCCCTGCGCCGCTAGGGCCGCGCCGTTGAAAAGCGGCATGCCGGTGGCGCCATTTCGCAGGCCGCCGCCGTGCACCCAGACGAGCACAGGCGCCTTCCCGCCGAGTTGCGGCGTCCATACGTTGAGCGTCAGACTGTCCTCGCTTTTGCTGCGTAATCGTGGGATAGATCCACGAGACCACTGAACTGTTGAACGTCTGGATGCTTGCAGGGCCGAATGAACTGGCCCTCACCGCGTCCGCCGTTGCGGGTACGTAAGGCTGCGGCGATCGGGTGCGCAGCGGACCAACCGGCGGCTCCGCATAGGGAATACTGTGATATCTGAGCGTCGTGCCGTCAGGCTGACCGATGAACTTGCCCGACGTCATACTCACGACAGTGGCGGCCTTGGCACTTCCGCCCCCTCGGCAGCCCCACAAGGGGGCCGTCGCCACGGCAGCGCTGGCGAGCAGCAGACGGCGACGGATGAGACTTGTCGGCTTCATGGCCTCCATTGAACTCATCAGGACTCCTCCATGTGTATTTTGGTAGGTCACGACTTCACGGCAGTTAAATCCCGGTTCCGGTATCCACCATGTCCAAGAGGCAGTGGTGGCCGCCGCGACCGAGTATGTTTCCGGCAGGGCTGGAACTCAAGCGTGATGTTTTAGTCTTTACTATTCAAATCACGAATAAACCTTCCATGACTCGACCGCATCTCATCAGACCGTCCGGACCGGACAGGCCATCGGCCCTGCCGAAGACTGGTTCGAGCACTAGCATCGCTGCTGTCATACACAACCGATCTCGCAGGGTTGAGATGACCAGCGGCCTCAGCTTGCTATTGGCCTTCTGGATAAACACTCTTCGGGTGCAGACTGCGACACATCGCCGGCAGCCAGCATCAGCCCTGCCGGTGGCCGACAACCCGCCGTCTTCGCCATGAGGGGTTCATCACTGATATCAACAGTCAAGGGACGCCGTTCCTGCCGGACGTTCGACGGCGTATACCCCTCCCGAAAAGTGGATGCCCGCCGTGCCGGCCACCGAGACTGCCGGCACGGCCGCCGCGAGGAACAGGACCGACGACGACCATTGCAGATGCAGGAGCGCCCCGCCCACTACCGGGCCAATCACCGAACCGACGCGTCCGATTCCGAGGCTTCATCCGATTCCGGTGGCGCGCAGGGACGTGGGGTAATACATCGCAGCCAAGACGTTCAGTGCCGGCTGCCCGCCGATGATGGCGAAGCCGGTCAGGCCGATGCTGACCAGAACAGCGACGGGGGACGCTGTCACCATGGGATTGCCGATGGCGGCCGTCGTCACGCCAGCGACCAGAAAAGCTGTGACCAGCACGCGTGTGAAACCGATCCGGTCGATGACGCGGCCCAACGCCAGCGTGCCGATCCGCCCGCCACCCCACAGGGTGGTGCCGGCCAGCACGTCAAGGGACGTGGAATGCCCCGCATCGCGCATCACCGTCGGCAGCCAGTTCGACAAGAAATACATCGCGAGGAGGTTGGCGAAATTGATCAGCCATAGCAGCAGCGTGACGCGAGCCCGGCCGTCCTTGAACAGCTCGATGAACGGCACACCAACCGGTTCCTGCTCATCCATCACAAACTGCGCGTCCTCCGGGAACGGCGTTGCCGGAGACACGCGTGCAAGACTGCGGCGAACCCGGCTGTCGCCGCGCTGCCTGAAGATCAGGAACTGGATCGATTCAGGCAGCGCCAGCCACATCAGCATGCCCAGCCCCAGGGGAATAGCCCCGCCGGCAAGGAACACCGAGCGCCAACCCAAGGCCGGAATCATCGCGGCTGTAATCAGTCCACCGACGGCGGCGCCCAGGACATAGCCACACGACACGAGCATCATCAGCATCACTGGAATCCGGCGAGGACTGTATTCGCCCGTCAAGGCCATCGCGTTGGGCATGATGCACGCCAGTCCAAGACCCGCCGCAAAGCGCCAGCCGATCAGTTCGGGAATGGAATGGGCAAACCCGGTGCCCAGCATGCAGGCCGAGAAGAACAGCGTGGCGCCGATCACGACGGGCCGACGGCCGATCCTGTCCGCGAGCGTGCTCAAGGTCAGCGACCCGACCAGCATACCGAACAGGCCGGCCCCGAAGACGGGCGCCAGCAGTTCCTTCTCGATGCCCCACTCACGAATCACCACCGCCGCCACGTACCCCATCGCCTGCACGTCAAACCCGTCCATGATGAGGCACATGGCGCACAGTGCAATGATCAACCAGTGATATGGGCAAAGCCGGCCGTTGTCGATCACGCCCGTCACATCGATTCTCGTCGTCACGTCTGTCTCCTGAAATGCGTCGCTTAATAGTTATGCGGGTCCGTTCGGTCGGACACGGGGTAAGAAGCCGCATGCGTCGCGTGCAACGACCGCGGATGCCGCACGAGCAACGACTCACTCACCCCATGAGAGATGATTCAACAGCCGGGGCGCCTCCCTTCCCAGGCTGCGTTGAGAATGCCCAAGACGGCCGCTTCGTCGATTGCTCGTGGATTGGAGTCGATGTGATGCATGCACTCGCTCGCGATCGCGCTGAGCCTGTCACGTTCAACGCCCAGTTCCTTCAACGACACCGGCGCGCCCAGCCTGTGTGCCACGTCGTACAATGCCTGCGCCGGGGACGCCTGCATGATCGGGCGCATGGCGTCCATCTGGGCTGTAATCGCCGGCTTGTTGAAAGCGAGGACATGGGGCAGGATGATGCCGTTGGTTTCCCCATGTGCGACACCGAAGCGCCCGCCCAGCACATGGCAGATCCGATGATGGATGCCAATACCCACGGAAGTGACCATCAGACCGCCAATCGCGGCGCCATAGGCAGCGAGAGTCCGCGCCTCAAGGTTGGCCGGTTCGTCCGCCAGCAGTTGCAGGGCGCGATACAGCGAATCAATCCCCGTCAGCGCAAGTTCGCTGGTCAGTGGATTGCTTTTCGGCACATACAGCGCCTCGACGCAATGCGCCATTGCATTCATGCCCGTTGAGGCCGTTTCCCGCATAGGCAGCGACTGCGCCAGTGCGGGATCGACGATGACGGTATTGGCGAGCGCCTTCGGTTCCCGCCGGCTGCGCTTTTCTCCCTCCACGAGAACACCAAAGAGCGGCGTCATCTCAGAGCCCGACAAGGTCGTCGGTATGGTGATATGCGTCGCACCGGTTTCCACCGAGATGAACTTACCCAGTCCAATGGTCGAGCCACCGCCGATGGAGACGACGCAGTCACACCCGGCCTCCCGGTAGCGACGTAACGCGACGTTGGCGACCTCAATCGGACAATGGGGTCGCGCATCGGCAAAGACGGCTTTCACCCGGTCGCCCATCGATTCGATCACCGGTGCGTAGCGGCTCCGTCCGGATACCGTCGTGACAACGAGCACCTGTGACCTGTCCAGTGCGTCTAGTCGCGCACCGGCTTCCTTCGCGCGACCGGGGCCAAACATGACCAGGGGTGACTGGCAGAAAAAATCAAAAGCAGGTTTCATGAAAAGCTCTCATAGGAACTCGCATCACTGCGCAGTCCGTTCACGACAGGTGATCAGATCGGATAGATGATGGAGTTGGGGATCATTTCGCTGTCGTAGATAACCTGGCGCGAGGCGAACCTGAGACCCGCGGCCGTCTCGACGACTTCATCGATATAACGCCCGACGTTAAACACCCACGACAGTTGATTCAGTTTCGTGCGGATCACTACATAATTCGCTTCACTGAAGGTGCGATCGCCTTCGACCTTATGCACCAGCGGGACGCCGACGATATGCCGCTGGTAGTACGGGTCGTGAAAAAGTGTCTCCTGGATGCCGTAGATGCGGTCCTTCAGCATCCCCTTGCTCTCGAACGACAGCGTCGCGAGCGGCAGGCCACGCTCAAAATTCTCCCGCGGCTGCAGGCGGTAGATACACTCGTCGGTGAAAAACTCCGGCCACAGGCTCCAGTCGCCGGAATCCACGGCACGGGCATAGTCCGCATACAGTTTCGTCAGTGCGACCCAGTCCTTGAAGCTATCCATCATTCCGGAGCCTCCATCACTTCGCGCCAGTACTGGTACATGCCCCGGATCAGCGTCTCGCTCACCATGTGATCAGTATCCCCAATATCGCTCCCCCCCAGTTGGGCCAGCGCTCGGTGGAAAGGCTTGCTTTCGAACCCCTGCTGGGAAAACTCAATCACTTCACCGTCGTCTGCGGAGACGAAACCGGCGGGACCAAACAGGTTGGCCTGGCGAAGCCTGCGCTGCACCATCTCGTCGGAATCGTCCTCGAACGCGAAGTGAGTCCAGTAAAAGTCAAAAGAGCCGGCGCCGTTGGGCTGGATCTGCCGGGTCGACACACTGTTGACCGACTGCTGGAGAATGACACTCGGAAAAATAGTCGTCATCACGGCCGTCGGGCCGCCCCACCACGGCTCCGGCACGATGTCCAGGAAACGCGGGTCATGCAGGTGCATGTCCTCCTTGAAACGCGCGACCTGCGACACCTCGGACGCCTTGAGCGCGTTGCCCTTCGTCGAAATCATTGCCGCATGCCGGTGGCGATCGTCCATCTTCAGCTCGGACCGGTTGTCGGCCCGCCAGAGTCCAAACGTCACGAACCACGTATGCAGCAGCCCGGGGTGATACGGATCCTTGATGTTCTCCTGCATCAGTTTCCAGTTGCCAGGAATCCGCTGCCGGTTGTAGCCCAGAATCCGCAGCTTGCGGCCGTTGAAGGTGCGATCGAAACATTGCAGGATCGTCGGGCCCAGATAGTCCTCCAACGACTCCACATCGTGGTCGAAGGAGGCAAACACGACCCCACCGCGCGTCGTGACCTTGAGCTTCGTGAGTCCGTTGTCTTCCAGCCTGAATTCAGGCGGCATGCCCCCGAGCACCTTGCCATCCTGCTTGACCCCCCGGCGGAACGGCACGCCCTGCAGGTCGCCCTTGAGCGAATAATTCCACTGGTGGTAGGGGCACGTGAACCCGTCCTTGCGGTTGCCGTGGCGCTCACGGCAAAACGCCATGCCCCGATGCGCGCACACGTTCTCAAGCACATGGATGTTGCCGTCCTGGCTACGGACCATGATGACTGACCGCTCGCCAATCGCGGTGCGGATGAAGTCACCGGGATTCGGGATCTCGGCTTCGAGGCCCACGTAGCACCAGTGCTTGCGGTAGAAAAATCTTTCCAGCTCCTTCCGATGCGTGGCCTCATTGGTGTACACCATGAAGGGGATCCGGCTCGTGCCGCTGTCCTCCCAGTGGACGGTGTCGGGAAATACAGAAGATGTCATTGAACTTGCTCCGTTGCTATGCGCTACTCGCGCGCCTCTCGCCAGAGGCCAAGTGCCTGATGGACCGGGCGGTCGCTGAAGCTGAACAGGTTTGTGTCCGCGATTGCATGAAGGCGCAACGCGGCCCATGACGGAACGACGAACACGTCGTTAGGTTCAAACGGATGGACCGAGCCGTTGATCTCGGCGTGACCATGGCCTTCCAGACAGACGTAGACCGTGCCGTCCGTGCATCGATAGGGCCGGGTCTCGAAGCCCTCGGGCAACCGCTGTGCAAAGGCCCCGATCGTAGGCATCGGCGCGCCGCCCGTGGCCGGATTCACGTAGCGGAGCTTGTAGCCGAGATGGCTGTCAGGCTCACCGCTGGCGATCGCTAGCAAGGATTCCGTTGCACGTTCGTAGGGATAGACGAACACGGGACTTGGGTCGGGAGCAGCGGAGTGATAGTCGACCGGCAGCATGTTCGCACCGTAGCGCTTCAGGCTGTCGCCTTCGGGGTAGCCCGTCGATTGCGTCGTCACCCCGGACTTCTCCGAAAACCCGGCATCCAGAAAGCGCACCAGCGGTACATCCAGGCCGTCAAGCCATATGACCGGCTGATTGCCGGGATTGCCGTGGCCGTGCCATGTCCAGGCTGGTGTCAGAATGAAGTCCCCACGCCGCATCGTGGCGCGCTCGCCATTGACGGCCGTATACGCTCCATCGCCCTCCAGCAACAGTCTCAAGGCCGACTGCGTATGTCGATGGGCGGGCGCCACCTCGCCTGGCAGGATCAGCTGAAGTCCGGCATAAAGCGACTGCGTGATGCACGACCGTCCTCGCGACGCGGGGTTTTCGAGGACCAGTACGCGACGCTCCGCCTCGGCGGCACTGATCAGTCGCCCGGCTTCCATCACCCGCTCACGAACCTCCGCGTAGCGCCAAAACGCCGGTTCAACCGGCGATTGGGGAAACGGCGGGACGAGCCGGTCAAGCACCTCCCAGAGCGGCGTCATGTTCTGCCGGCTGATGCGATCGTAGTATTCGCGCCGTTCCCGCGCCTGCGGCGGCTCGAAGTTGTGGTCCTGCATGCTGGTTGTCTCCGGTTACGTGTCGTTGTCGGTATGATCACTAACTGGGCGGTATCAGTAAATGCATTGCCGAAAATACGATGCATCACCATCGTGAATGGAGGAGACGTGGAATTACACGAGATGGACATGAATCTGCTGGTGGTGTTCAACCGCCTGCTGGCCGAACGAAGTGTCTCAAGGACTGCAGAAAGTCTTGGCCTGACCCAGTCCTCGATCAGCAATTCACTGGCGAAGCTGCGCAGACTATTTGACGACGATCTGTTCCTGCGCACCCCGCGTGGCATGGAACCGACCCCGTTCGCGGAAAAACTGGGGGAGTCACTCCCATATGCGATGGGGATGATTCACAGCGCGCTGAACCAGCAGATCTCGTTCGATCCGATGACCAGCACCCGAGCCTTCACGATCGGGATGACCGACATCGGCGAAATGTACTTTCTCCCGCGTTTGATGGACGAACTCGCGAAGGCAGCCCCGGGCGTGACCGTCACTACAGTGATCAACACGGCGGCGAACCTCAAGGACGAAATGGAGATGGGACATGTCGATCTGGCGATCGGTCTGCTGCCGCAACTGAAGGCAGGCTTTTTCCAGCGCCGGTTGTTCCGTCAACGCTACGCCTGCATGTTCCGCAAGGGCCACCGGCTAGACAAGCGCAGGATCAACCTGGAGGAGTTCACCGGGGCGGAGCACGTGGTTGTGGTGGCCGCCGGAACGGGCCACGGCGAAGTGGACAGGGTACTGGAGCGCAGCGGCATCCAGCGGAAAATCCGACTGACGGTGCAGCACTATATTGCCGTTGGTCCAATCCTCAGTAGTACAGAAATGATCGCTACAGTGCCGGAACGCTTCGCGCAACGGTTCGCAGGCCCCTTCGGGCTGTCGCATGTGGCCCATCCGGCACTGCTGCCCGAAATTGCGATCAACCTGTTCTGGCACGCCAAGTTCCACCGGGAAGCCGCGAACCAGTGGCTACGGTCGCTGCTCTTTGAACTGTTTTCCGGTTAAGGCTACAGGCGGCCTCGTTAGAAAAAGGCTGATATCAATGTGCATCAGCTGATCCACTGTCTTCACCGCCACATCCGTCCGGGCGTTCATCACAGGCTGTGATAACACGTATCAGGATTCGTCCATTTACCAATACCGCCATCTGCTTCACGATGTCTGCATCAGTCAAGGAAAATCCGGAGACACGACAGTGGAAGTATCCATCCTCCCGCTCGGGCGGAGACTCGACGTCCGTGCTGGCGACAACCTGCTGGACGTATTGCGGTCACATCAGATTCCCATCTCGTACAGCTGCATGTCCGGCCGCTGCGGCACCTGTCGATGCAAGGTTGTGGCGGGCCGCGCACGTGTGACGGGGCAGGACGAATCCGTTTCGCAGATCGCCGCCGGTCAGCCCATTCTCGCGTGCCAGACGAACCTTGTCGAAAGCTGTGTGATCGAACTTCCCGAAATGGATGAAGTCGTGGTCCATCCCGCGAAGATCATCAAGGCAACGGTCACAGGCCTGGACGACCTGACACACGATATCAAGCGCCTGCGGCTCGGGTTGTCGAAGCCGCTTGAATACTCGCCCGGTCAATACGCGACGCTGCAATTCACGCCTCACCATATTCGCCCCTACTCGATGGCGGGCACGCAGGACGGTAATGAAGCTGAGTTCCATATTCGCCTGGTGCCCGCTGGTCGGGTTACGTCCTATGTCGCGTCGGATCTGAAGGTCGGCGATGCTGTGCGGATCAGCGGACCTTTGGGGACCGCCTACCTCCGGCGAAAATTCGATGGTCCGGTGGTGTGCGTCGCGGGCGGAACGGGCCTCGCACCGATTCTCTCGATCCTGCGCGGAATGATGAAAGAAGGGATGTCGAATCCGGTTCACGTTTACTTCGGCGTGCGCTCGTCGCGTGACGTTTACGGCATCGAATGGCTGCGTGATCTGCAGACCCGTCATGCCGCGCTGAAGGTTCACGTGGTCGTGGCGTCGGCGGGGGAGGCGCACGGTCATCGCAGCGGCATGGTGACCGATGCCATTGCCGACGACTGGTCGCACCTGACGGGCTGGCGCGCGTATGTTGCAGGCGCACCTCCGATGGTTGAAGCGGCATCGGCCCTGTTCCGGCAAAAAGGCATCTATCCTGACCACATCTACGCCGACGCGTTCCACGCCAGCACCGTCTGATTTCGTATCTTCAACCTTTCCCGATCTGAGGCATCTCATGACAGAACGATGGATGAAAGTAATCCCGCTTGCCGCAATTCCGACGGACGATGTAATGGCCGTGCACGCGGGCGACTGTGAAATTGCCCTGTACCGCGTCGGAAAACAGGTCTATGCGACAGACATCATCTGCACCCACGGTCATGCGCGGCTGTGCGATGGCTTTCTTGACGGCCATGAAATTGAATGCCCGTTGCACCAGGGCAAGTTCGACGTGCGCACGGGAAAGGCGATCTGTGAGCCACTGACGACTGACATCCGGGCGTATCCAGTAAGGGTCGTGAATGGCGACGTATTCGTCGGGCTGTAGAGCGTTGACTCTGTGGTTGGCCGAGGGGCACAGGCGCAACGTTCCTCGGCCTGGCATTCAAGCTGATCGAGTCGGCCGAAGAATCGTGGCAGCGCATCCGCGCCCCGGAAAGGCTCTCGGGTATCTGGCCCGCCTGGTCGAAGGCGAGGCGCATCGGCGTGAAGATCGCAGCGTCGCCCGACGCGTCGCGCTCGCGCGATTCCCGGTACTCAAGACATTGGACCAATTCGAGTGGAACTGGCCCACCAAGATCAATCGTCTGCAGGTCCAGAATCTGTTTCGCCTGAACTTCATCGAGGAGCACGCCAACGTGATCTTCCTCGGCGGCGTCGGGCTGGGCAAAAGCCACTTGAGCATTGCGCTGGGCCATACCGCCTGCCTGCGCGGCTACTCGGTGCTATTTGCCACGGCCGTGGACATCATCAATTCGGTGAATGCCGCCCGTGCCCATGGCGGGCTCAAGCGTGAATTGCGCCGCTACGCCAAGCCGCGCCTGTTGATTATCGACGAACTCGGATATTTGCCCATCGACCAGCAAGGCGCCGACATCCTGTTTCAGATCGTCAGTCAACGCTACGAACACGGCGCCACCATCGTCACCTCCAATCGCGCCTTCAAGCACTGGCCCGACATCCTCAACCACGACAGCACCTTGACCTCCGCGCTGCTCGATCGCGTCTTGCATCATGCCGAGACCGTCGTCATCGAAGGCAAGAGCTATCGCATGAAAGACCAGAGCGACCCCGAACTCGCCGCTTGACGCCGTTCACCACCGTGAGTTTCAAACCGCCCGTTTCGCGCGAAATTGACGCCGCCGCTGACAATAGGCACTCGAATAGATCGTTACCACGCCAAATGCTCAAGCCATGCACGCATGGCACTCGCAGTAGTCTCCGCGAAGCGCCACGTTTCCATTCGGTCAGTCAATCGTTGGAAGGACGAACCGTTTATTGAACGTAAGATCGACACCCACGAGTGGTCCGCCAGTTTGCTGGAGCCGGCCGCCAATCGCGAGGGAGCCAAGATCGAGACTGTAGAAACCAATCTCCTCGATAAGGTCGCTCACGACCTTTTTAGCGTCCGCGTCATCCCCAGACAGGAAGAACGCGGTCTTCGGCTTTGACCGCGAAAAATCCGAGATCCAGGACATCGGAACAGTGTTAAACGCCTTGACGACCCTCGCGCCCGGCGCAAGATCGGCGACGATCTCGCTCGATGTCCGACCGGTTATGTCACCGAGCGCCAAAGGCTCGATGCTGGCAACGCGGTTAGTCGTATCCACCAGGATCTTCCCCTTCCAGTTGCCGACCGAAAATAGCGCCGCCTGCACGTTCCACCATTTGGTCGCAAGCACGACCAGGTCCTGCTCAGCAGCCTCTTTCGCCGTTCCCGCAGCAGCGCCGGCACCCAACTCCGCCACAAGGGCCGCGAGCGACTCAGGCCCACGCGAGTTGCTCAGTACGACATGGTGACCCACTGACAGGGTGTGCCTGGCGATCGTCTGGGCGACGGGACCGGCACCGATAAAGCCAATTTTCATTTCGCATTTCCTCGCTGTCATGGAGTTCATCATTCGTGGGCGGCTGGCGCGATCCCACAACCGCGCTCAACGGACAACCGCGTCGATACATTGCTTGCAAAATGCAAGTGAACACATCCTAGCCACATCTCTTGCAAAAAACAAGTTAACCGTCGAATTTCACTTGTAGAATGCAAGTGATGCTAAGATCTGGCCATGAATACGACGTGCAAAGCAGACATCCGGTCCCATTGCGCAGTGAACTACGGCGTGGAGATCTTCGGCGACAGGTGGTCGCTCCTGATCATTCGCGACATCGTTTTTGCCGGCAAAAAGACGTATGGCGAGTTCCTGAAGTCGGAAGAGGGAATCGCGACCAATGTTCTGGCTTCCCGCCTTGCCTTTCTTGAGGCGCAAGGGATTCTGTCGAGGGCGCCTAGCCCTGCCGACAGGCGCAAGGACTTCTACACGCTGACAGAGAAGGGGCTGGACCTCATCCCCATCCTGCTTAACATCGTCGTCTGGAGCGCGAAGCACGATTCAAAGTCGTACGTACGGCGACGCAAGGAGTTTGTTGCCGACTTGAATCGAAGCCCCGTCGAGGTGAGCGATGCGGTGAAGGCGTTGGTCCGCAACGGCGGGTGTGTCTTTCCTGAGAGCAAGGAATAGGCAAGACCGCCTATCAGTCGAACTTGACCAAGTCCTTGAAGATCAGTTGCCCCAGCTATTTCCACGCGCCTGCACAAGCAGTCCGCCTTCCGAAAGCCCGCTAAGTTTGATCGGCGCGAAACCGAGATTTTCCGCAAGCGCACCAATCTCCACTGCTGCGCCGTCATCGTCGCTCGCCAGGAATACGACTCTCCTGCCACCATGTACGGCCGGGTCCTGGGCCAGGACCGCGGCGGCCAAATGATTGAAGCCCTTGACCAGTCGTGCGCCATCGAAGGCCTGCGCGACAACCCTGGAAGAAGGCTGTCCTTCCAGTTTCTCTGGGGGCACGCCGTAGGCATTGGTCACATCGACGATGATCTTCCCCTGCCACATGGGGAGCGCCTTCGCGACATCCGGGTGCGACTCGATATGGACAGCCAGAAAGATGTGTCTGCCTTGACGGCTTCCACCAGGGTCGTGGGCATGATCGTGGGCCCGATTGCGGCGGCATCGGCTGCAAAGCTTGCCGGGTCGCGCGTGGTCGCAACGGATACTTCGATGCCCTTGCGGGCAAACGCTCTGGCAAGCGCCTAGCCGATCTTGCCGAAGCCGACAATTGCGTAGCTCATATATTTTCCTTCCGTTTATCACGCCCTACGGCGCTCCGAATAATCGAATGGAGTACCGCAGGGCGTAGCGCGTCAGAGTTGCGCAAGACCGCCGTCGACGGCGACCTCGCTGGCGGTCATGAAGCTGCTGTCCGGCGACGCAAGAAAGGCGGCCACCGCTCCGATCTCCGCCGGATCGGCCATGCGCTGGAGCGGGGTCATCGCGGCGAAAGCCCTCTGACCTTCCTCGCCTAGCGCTTCCTTCGCGAGTTCGGTCGCCGTCGCCCCGGGCGATAGCACGTTGACCCGGATGCCAGTGCCTTTCAGGTCCTCCGCCCAGGTCCGCGCGAGATTGCGCACGGCCGCCTTGCTCGCGCTGTAGGCGCTGAATGCTGGGGCGCCCGTGGTGCCGGCGCTCGATCCCGTCAGAATGATCGAACCACCCTGGCCCATCAGCGATAGCGCCTTCTGGACCGTGAAGATCGTCCCCTTCACATTGGTGTCGAAGATTTCGTCGATGTGCTCGGAGGTAATCTGGCCGAGCGGAAGCGCGCTTCCCGTCCCGGCATTGGCGAAAACGATGTCGAGGGTTCCACGCTCTGCCTTCACCGCCGCGTAGAGCCGGTCGAGGTCGGCCGGATCGGAAACCGAACCCTTCACCGCACGGGCATTCGGCCCGAGGTCGGCCACAGCGGCGTCTAGCGCATCCTGCCGGCGGCCGAAGATGAAGACGAACGCGCCCTCCTTGATGAAGCGCTTTGCGGCGGCGCGGCCGATGCCGGTAGCGCCGCCGGTAATTACAGCGGTCTTTCCATTTAGTCTGGTCATGTTGTGCATCCTTTGTGGGAGTTGCACAACTATCCGACCTTGTTTACCTTTAGACAAGTATGCACTTTTTGGTAAGTACCGAAATATGACGACACCCTCTGAAATCTGCGAGACCGGCTGCGGGCTCAACGCCACGCTCCGCATCATCTCGGGCAAGTGGAAACCGCTGATCCTGTTTTTCCTGCGCAACGGCCCGAAGCGCTACGGCGAGCTTAAGCGCTTGATCCCGGACGTCAGCGACAAGGTGCTGATCCAGCAATTGAAGGATCTGGAAGCCGATCGCGTGCTAACGCGGACCGACCACAAAGAGGTGCCGCCGCGTGTGGACTACGCGCTGACCTCACTCGGTCGCAGCCTGGCCGACGCGATCGTCCCGCTGTGCACCTGGGGAACCGAACACGCGGCGGAAATGGCAAGCATCTTTGCAGAGCGCGACGCTTTGTCCCACGAAGTTCCGAAGCCGGACCAACCATCGCCGTGATTGCAAAACGACTGTCTGCGTTGAAATCACGCGTTACGGCACGCTGCCGCATGTGATGAACCTCGTCCTCACAGTGCGAGGCGCGCAACCCGGTCGGCGCCTCGTTTTCAACGGGCATATGGACACATTCCCGCTCGTCGACGAAAGCCGCTGAAGCACCCATCCGAATGGCGAAGCGCGGGACGGCAAGCTTTACGGACTCGGCGTGTCGGACATGAAGGGCGGTATCGCGGCGATCGTGTTCGCGCTGCGTCATCTCGCGGCGATCCGCGACACGCTGCCAGGCGAAGTCGTCGCGACCTTCGTCGGCGACGCGGAAAGCATGGGCCCCGAAGGCGCGGGCTACTTCTTCGACTCCTGGAGAGAGGCCAGCTCCCCTACACATTTCCCCTGACGGCCTGCGGCACACCACTCACGGTCTGAATCACGGACTAGGTGGCCGATGGCGGGTTAACAGCGACGCTGCTGGCGAAATCGCCGCAGCCATCCATACCATCCATGGAGCCCCGGGTCGAGAACGTCCTATCGCTGTTAACTGCGCCGTGCAGGACTAACTCCAAATGAGAAGGCCGCCGAATTGGGGCTGCCGCCCCTTGCGCGGCATGTGCTGACAGAGTACCTGCTGCAGAGCGGCGTGCTCCGCCGTGCCGAGCACCACGGACAGGGCGAGGGACGCAGCGCGCACCGGATGCTGCGGAAACCAAGGGCCACTTTTTTTCACTCCGGGGTGGCACGTTTTCCGGAGGCGAATTTGGGCAAAAAATTCAGGGTGGTCAGATAAGGATAGTTATCTGACCACTCGTGTTTTATTTCACATTCGGCTGCGGAGGACCGGCCCGGGAAATCGCGCGGCGACGCAATATTCGATCTTCCCAGTGGATTGGGTCCGTTACGGGTGCTCTACAAGACCGCCGCAGACATGTAGTGAATTTGGTTCCATCATCCTCTGCCCAATAACGGGACTGGGCGTCGAGCTGAGATCGGCTTGCTGTCGACCTCAGCTGCCAAAAGTGCCAGGCATGGCCGGCACTTACAACATTTCCCCAATCCTGCGAAGCCACCCCTGAACTTCTCCTGCGGGATCTCTTTCCGCCAACCGCTCCGCAGTCATCCTCGGAAATGCCTTGTCCGCGAGGCGCAACTTCGCCTTGTCATCGCCCATAACCCCATCGTATTGCTGCTGCGCCGAGAATGCTTCGGCGAAAATCCTCGGGACAGCCTTTCCGTCGACACCGGGCTGATCGACAACAATGATCTCTACTCCAAAAGCATCCCTGATCGCGTCCGCATGTAGATAGCATTCGATCTCGTGCTTGTCCGTTTGCACAGCCCAGGAACCATCCGTGCGCCGGTTTACCTCGGCGACAGACTCTGCATACTTGGCTACGTCACTGTCGTAAATATGCACCTCAGGACGATTGAGGGACCGGAGATAGTGTTGTGTGACCCAATGCTTAAGCGTTGAGCCGCCGAGCAACACGAAGGCGATTCTGTCATCCCGAGCTAGATCCGGCAGGGCTTGGTCAGCCGAGTGTAACGCTCGACTGAGCGATTTAAGGGCAGTCACGTCTGTCGGCCCTTCGACGCACAGTAAGACTTTGACCCGACTGTCCGGCACGACGCCGAGCGTTTCAGCGACCTGCCCGAATACGTCAGCGCCTTCCAGGATAACGGGTTGAAGCGCGGCGTCGCGCGTTACAAATCTGATGCTAGCCGTGGGCAGATCCGCCGCGAAACCGGGGCTGTGTGTCGTGAGCAGGACCTGACACCCGGGCTCCAAAGCCAATGCCTTGAATGACTCGATCAGGATGCGCTGGTTGTTTGGGTGCTGGGCCGTCTCTGGTTCCTCGATTGCGTAGATGATGCTGCGACTGGTGCCGGCTTTCAATCTGCGCTCTGCTTCCGCCTTGAAAAAGGCGACCAAGACAAGGCGTCGGACACCGCTGCCGCGCTTGTTCAGAGGTATACCGTCGTCAGTATCCATGCCGACCGAAAACAGTCCGGTCCATTTGGCTGCAGTCGGCGGCACAAACTGCGGCGTAAGCTCTTTGGCAAGGCTCGGGTCGATCGTTTTCAAGGCCTCGTGAGTGATTTGCGCAATCAACTCGGCCTTCTCGCGCACCTTTTCCTGGATTCGGTTGATATCGTCCTGCACTTCCGCAATGGCAGCCGCCACGGCGGCCTTCATTGGGTTTTGTACTTCCCCGTCAGAATCCCGGCTGCTCCGGTCGCTCTGAAACAGAGCATACATTGGTAGGTAGTTCTCGAGCTGATCCCAGATCCGTTTGCTGTCCTCCTTCGGCTTGGTGACCGGTAGGGCCACTTCCTTTAGTTCCAGGTCTTTCGCAGCCGCCCACAAGGCGTGCCGCATGCCTGGATTCCCCTTCAGGGCGGCGTCAAGCTTTTGGTCTTTTACAAGTTTCTGCAGATCCTTTTCCTTCAGATCCAAAAGATCGGCCACGCCGGCTGCCGTCGGGTGGTTCGCAAGGATATACACCTCAACAGACGGCGTTTTTTTGCCGCAATCGAATACCTTTTTAATCTTCAGCGTGCCATTCGCCGAGAGCAGGTATTCCGCCGCGAGGGTCGTCTCCGCACCTGCGTCGAGGCTCAACCTCGATGGTAGATCAGAAAATTCGCAGGTGATTGAGACGGCGGAATCGCCGCTGTAAATGTTGGCATCGCCCTGTTCAATTTTGACGATTTCATTGTTGAAGAAGATCTCCAGTGCCTCAAGCACCGAAGACTTCCCTATATCGTTCTTTCCAACAAAGGTCGTCAAATCCGCCATTGCTACTGTGGTCTCTTCACGGTAGCAACGGAAGTTCTTTATCGAAACAGATTGCCCTGATAGGCCTCCAGTAGTTGGGGGGCAATTCGTAGTTGCCGCTCTGCACGCTCCCCCGCTCGTCTCTTTTGCTCGTCCCGTTTGCGGTGATATTCACGTCTTTGATACGAATCGAGAGCCCACGCGGTCTGTTCGATTTTCCAGTCGTTCGCCGACGGCCATCGCGAGGCGTTTGCTTCAACCCATTTTTCTAACGCCTCGAGATCAATGTCGAAATGGCTGGCCATGTTGACAGCAGCATACGTGGCGCTTTGCAGGCAGTATCGTGCGAAGTCCTCTTCGTCGGCATCTGTCACTGCCCGTCGATGGTCTAGTCGACAGCGCACGACAAGTACAGCGCTCACTCGACGGGGCCGCTGAGCAACGCAATGAATACTGGTCGCTGCGTGCACTCCCTTGTTTCACAAACATCTGGCCGAAAAAGACGTCTACGAGCGAGAGCTTGACGGAGATCCTTGCGCGAATCGCCATTGCTGCCGACGTGGCGTTCCCGGAGGCACTCAAAATTGTAATGCCGTGGCTCGCGCCCCATCCCGAAATGCGCCATCAGCTTCAAGCCGAAAACCCTTAGAAATTGTGCGGCGCACCGCAAATTTCGCGCTTGCCGCAGACTTTTTTGTCTCTGAGCGGGGTTTTCGGCGCTCCCGCAGACTTTGTTGTGCGCCGATAGGACCTGCGGAGCGTCCCTCACGTCTCCTTGACATGCAAGCAATCTCTTGCCTATAGTAAATGCAATAAATTACTTGCCTGTAGCCGTTCATGGCCGAGCGCCCCGACGACACCGACGTGCTATTCAAAGCCCTCGCCGATCCGAGCCGGCGCAAGCTGCTTGATGTGCTGCACGCGCACGACGGCCAGACTCTGAACGACCTGTGCGACCACCTCGACATGACGCGGCAAGGCGTGACCCAGCATCTGGGCCTGCTAGAAGCGGCTAACCTCGTCGTTACCGTACGCAGCGGGCGCGAAAAGTTGCACTTCCTCAATCCGGTGCCGCTGCAGCAGATCTACGAGCGCTGGATTGCCAAGTTCGAAAAGCCGCGCCTGAAGGCGCTCTCGACCCTGAAACGACGCCTGGAGAAAGGCAATGACTAGATCGACGTTCGTCTATGTGACCTACATCCGCACTACGCCGGAACAGTTGTGGTCGGCGCTCACCGACGCGGAGTTCATCAAGCAGTACTGGTTCGGCATGCACTGCGAAAGCGAATGGACGGCGGGCTCGTCGTGGAAACTCGTGTCGAGCGGCGGCCAGATCTTCGACGCGGGCGAGATCGTCGAGGCCGATCCGCCGCGGCGTCTGGTGATCCGCTGGCAGCACCAGATTCGTCCCGAGTTGCAGGCCGAAGGCGATTCGCGCTGCACGATGGAGCTCGAACCGAGCGGAACGGCGGTCAAGTTGACGCTCACGCATACGATCGAGCGCGATCCATCGAAATTCATCGAGGCGGTGTCGGGTGGCTGGCCGAAGATCATGTCCAACCTCAAATCGCTGCTGGAGACAGGCGCGATCGCGTTGCAGGAGGCTTATCCAGCCAATGGCGGGAGCCATGCCGGGAAGGCCTGATGCGGGGATACGCTGTAGAGCATCAGGTGTGTGGCTTCATCGTGGGGCCGATCGATGCATCGCAGGTTCGACGGCCGTCCGTCCGCGAGATCACGCTGATAGAATCGTCTGCCCGACCCTCGCCCGTCTCAGGAAATCAGCATGGAAATCCAGCCCTATCTGTTCTTCAATGGCCGTTGTGAGGAAGCCATTGAGTTCTATCGTTCGGCGCTCGGCGCGCAGGAGTTGCTGAAGCTGCGCGCGAAAGACGCGCCGCCCGATCCAGCTCGCCCGGTGGCGCCCGAACACGCCGACAAGATCCTGCACGCGACGCTCGTCATCGGTAACACGCACGTGCTGATGTCGGATGGCGATTGCCGCGGCGGCAATGCCGTGCATGCGGGCTTCAGCCTGTCGGTCACCGCCGACGACCAGGCGTCCGGCGAAAAGTATTTCAACGCGCTGGCGGACGGCGGACAGATCACGATGCCATTCCAGCAGACCTTCTGGACCAGCGGCTTCGGCACGTTGATCGACCGCTTCGGCGTGCCGTGGATGGTCAATGTGCGGCACGAGGAGCCCACGGCATAGCATTGAAGCGGGCCGGCGTTCCATATCACACGCACACGCGAGCGCCGCTTCGCCGCGGCGCAACTACCTGTCCGTTCCGTCTTTCAATGAGTCATGTCTGCCAGGAAGGCGGCGCCTGCTGCGCGCGGCGTCGCCATGCGCGGGACCCAGAGCAAGCCTGCGCGCACGGAACGGCGACCAATGCGCCGCCGCGCCTAAGCGACGCTTACTGCGTCGCGGACGCCGTGCTCGCCGGCGTGCTGTGGACCGACGCGGCGTCGCTCGCGGCGGGCGCTGCGCTCGCCGCCGCGCCCGCCTCGCCGTTCGCACGATTTGCCGCGTCGCTATCGCCCGGTGTGCCGCGCGGGCTCGCCGAATTGCTCATGACACCGCTGCTCACTTGGCCCGTCGAGATACCGCCATTCCCGGCCGTCCGCTTGCAGCCGGATGCGCCCGCCAGCAACGCAACGGCCGACAGCGCGATCAGCATGTTTGCCGAAACCTGCCGCATGATTCGCTCTCCTTGGGATGACTCGCCTCTTGCAGCGAAGCATGCGCCATGCCCAATAGCCACACCGGGCGCGCGTCTACTCGCGCGCGTACGCGGACCAGGTCGAGAAGGACTACGAGGAGTTCCACCGCGCGTGCCGCAGCGGCAAGCTGGAAGCACGCACCGACTCCGACATGGCGGCCGACTTCGTCGCCTGGACGAGCGAGGCGTGGGGCTTGCCATCGAGGCCCGGTCGTTCAAGCCCCGTCGGCCTCGCCGACGACGCCGAACTCGGCGGTCGTCTTCACGTAGAACAGATGCAAACCCTCCGCGCGCAGTCGATCGAACAGCCGATCGGCTTCGTCGCTCGTCACCGCCATCACGACGGACAACGGCTGGTCGGCAAGCTCGAAGAAGTGCGCGGAATGAATGCGATGATGATGGCCGATGCCTTCGCTAGCCGGGATCAGGGTCGCGCCGCGCAGGCCGAGTTCGCTCGCGAGACGCACGAGCCAGTCGGCAAGCGGCTTGCCATGATGGCTGCGCCCCTGCTGGGTGAAGAACGTGATCTGAAAGCCGTGCATGTCGGTGCCCCCCAATGCGGATCGCGCCGTGTGCGCAAGGCGATCCGCACGCGAGCCGGTGGCCGCATTGCGCCGTCCCCTGCCCGCTTACTTTTGTAAGCGGAAACCTGCAGCGCCGCGTGAGGCGCCGGTTGCAACCGATTCGGGCATCCCCGCTTGCCGCAGCACGGCTCAGGACGGTCATGACACAAGTTTAGGTGTCGGGCCGCGCGAGTGCCAGGTCGAAACTGGTCACGTGCGGCGCGGCCCCGGCTCACTGACCGTACACGTCGAAATCGAAATACTTTTTCGCAATGCGGTCGTAAGTGCCATCGGCGCGGATCTCGGCAATGGCTTTGTCGATCTTTTCCTGCAGATCGGTATCTTCTTTACGCAAACCAATCGCTGTGCCGCTGCCGAGCGTTTTCGCGTCGTAAAGCGGATTGCCGGCAAATCCGAAGTCCTTGCCGCGCGCGGTGCGCAAAAAGCCGATATCGGCTTGCACCGCGTTTTGCAGTGACGCGTCGATACGGCCGGCAAGCAGATCCGAATACACCAGATCCTGATCCTGATACGGCACGATCGCGGCGCCGGCCGGCTCCCAATACGTCTTCGCGTAGGTTTCCTGAATCGAGCCCTGCTCGACGCCGATGCGCTTGCCCTTGAGCGCTTCCGGCGTCGGCTCGATCGGCGAGCCCTTCTTCGCGACCAGACGCGTCGGAATGCGGAACACCTTCGACGAGAACGCGATCTGCGCCTGACGCGCGGGCGTCATCGACATCGTCGACAGCACGCCGTCGAATTTGCGGCCTTTCAGCGCGGGAATCATGCCGTCGAACGAATTCTCGATCCACACGCATTTCGCGTTGAGCCGGCGGCAGATCTCATTGCCGAGATCGATATCGAAGCCGACGAGCTTGCCGTCGGCCGCTTTCGATTCAAACGGTGGGTAGCTCGCGTCGACCCCGAACCGCACGGTCGACCAATCCTTGGCGATTGCGCTTCCGGACGAGACGGCCAGCAGCGCAATCGTCAGGGTTGCCAGCATGGCTTTCATTGTTGCTCCTTATTGGTCATTTGAAGAATTCAAACCGCGCGAAACCCGACATTCGACCGGGATCTGGTCGCCGGCGCAAATTCATTAAAAAAATCAATTTATGCAGCACGCGCATAGATTGGCGACTAGACTTCCAGATTCCGATCAGTCGCAGGTGATTAAAAAAACGGTACGGCGCCGCTTAGAGATTCAACGTCGCGTCTTATCGCGGCAACGCAGTCTGTTTCAAAATAAATGCGCGCCGATCGGCGTCGGCTTTTCGCGCGCCATTTTATTGAACAGATCGCAATGACACTAATTCACTCGATGAGCAGCCGATAAGCGCCGCGCGGATTGACGCACACAAAACGACCACCAACGGACAACCGTGCGCCGGTTGCTTTGCCATAAGTTGTCACTTAGAATTTTCCGCAAGGCCTCCTGAGGAACCGATGACATGGCTGCGAACAACGGAAAACCGGTGTCGTCGTTCGTTCCTCGGGGAATGCCTGGCCTCTGGGTCGTCCTGTTCGTCATCTGGATGATCGCCAATGCATCGCTCGCCGTCGAACCCGCACTCGTCGGTCTCGTCATTACCTTCGTCATCGCGCGTGTCTTCGTATCGTCGAGCGAAGCATGGCAGCGCCTGCGTCTAACGCCAGGCGCACCGTATCACTTCGCCGCATATAGCGCGACCTTCGTCGTCGAGCTCATACGCGCCAATCTGAACGTGATGGCGCTGGTGTACTCGCCGCGTATCGACATCAAGCCCGGCATCGTCAAGGTTCGCACGCGCCTCCAAACACCGCTTGGCCGTCTCGCGCTCGCCAATTCGATTGCGCTCACGCCGGGCTCGCTCGTCATGGATATTCGGGACGACATACTATTCATTCACTTGCTCGACGTGAAGACGACCGATATCGACGCAGCGACCGAGGCACTCGTCGCACCGTTCGAAAAGCATCTGGAGAAAGTCTTTGGCTGAGATCATGCTCCGGATCGCCGCCGTGCTGATCTTCTTCGCGATCCTGTTCGGCGTGATCCGTCTCGTGATCGGCAAGACCCTCGTCGACCGCATCGTCGCGATCGACATGCTGACGGTCGTCTCGCTGTCGCTGATCGCGCTGTACGCGCAAGTCTCCGGTCGTTTCGTCTATATCGACGTCGCACTTGTCTATGCACTGCTGAGCTTTCTCGCGGTGCTCGCGATTGCGCGCTTTCTCGAAAGGGGGCTGTGAGCCATGCTCGAACTGCTCCTGCTGCTGATGTGCGCGAGCATCCTCGTGAGCGGCGTACTGGCCGTCTGCCTGAAGAATCTGCTGGCCGCGATGGTGAGCTCGGGGCTCGCGAGCCTGTTCGCCGCGATAGCCTTCCTGCTGCTCGCCGCGCCCGACGTCGCGATGGCCGAAGCCGCGATCGGTTCCGGACTCGCGACCTTCATCTTTCTGTACGCGATCCGCAAAACCGGTTATCAGAAGGGCTAGCGCATGTTCGAACTGATCGGCAGCGTGTTCATCCTGGTGGGCGCCGTCTTTCTGTTCTCCGCCGGCCTCGGGCTGCTGCGCATGCCGGATGCGTATACGCGCATTCAGGCCGGCACCAAGGCGTCGACGCTCGGCAACATGCTCGTGCTGATCGGCCTCGCGTTCTATCACCCGAACTGGACCTTCCGGCTGATCCTGCTGATCTACTTCGTGCTCGTGACCAACCCGGTGTCCTCGCATGCGCTCTCGCGCGCCGCCTGGCTGATCCGCACGCCGATGACCTCGTCCACGATCACCGACGCACTCGCCGACGAAGGCGGGCGCACCGCGGGGGAGGCCGAATCATGATGCGTCGCGCGTTTGCGCTGCTGACGGTGCTGCTGTTCGCGGTCGTGTTCTGGCGGCTCGTCGGCGGCTACACGGAGTTGCAGGCGCTGCGCCCGCTCGCCTGGTACTACGTCGTCAGAGGGCCGCTCGAACTCGGCGCGCCGAACATCGTGACCGGCATTCTGATCACCTTTCGCGGCTTCGACACACTCGGCGAAGTCGCGGTGCTGTTCATGGTCGCGGCGAGCGTCGGTGTGCTGCTGAAAGAGGAAAGCAACGCGACCTCCGCCGCTGCGGCAGACGAATCCGCGCCCGCGCGCCGCCCAGCCGGCGAGATCGTACATACCGGCAAGCAGGTGCTGCTGCCGATGATCCTCACCTTCGGCGGCTACGTGATCGTCAACGGCCATCTGTCGGCGGGCGGCGGTTTCCAGGGCGGCGCGATCGTCGCGTCCGCCGTGATGCTAATGCTGCTCGCGCGGCCCCGCTCGACGCTGAACGTCGCGCTGCTGAGCGTCGTCGAGTCGCTCGCGGGCGTGATTTACGTGTGCATCGGCATTCTCGGCCTCGTGCTCGCGGGCGGTTTTCTCGACCCGCGCTTTCTGCCGCGCGGCGAGTTCGGCGCGTTCTTCAGCGCCGGCGCGATCCCGCTGATTTCCACGCTGCTCGGCGTCAAGGTCGGCGCGGAGCTGAGTGTCATCATCGACCGGTTCAGAAGCTGAACGAGAAGGAGAGCGCATGAGCACAGGCATCCCGGTTTCGAAGATCCTGCTGATCACGGGCTTCTGCCTTTCCTTGATCGGCCTGTGGGGCATGCTGACCCACCGCAACATCCTGCGCATCATCATCGGCTTCGCGGTGATCGACACGGGCCTGCACATCGTGATGGTCGCGACCGGTTACGTCACGGGCGGCACCGCGCCGATCATCGACGCGGCGCTCAGCAAATCCGCCGCCGCGCACCGCGCGATCGATCCGATTCCATCGGCACTCGTCGTCACGGCGATCGTGATCGGGCTATCGGTCACCGCCATCATGCTGTCGTTCGCGATCCGTCTTCATGCCGCCAGAAAGACGCTTTCCATCGACGCCTTCACCGAGTCGAAATGGTAGCCGCGCTGTTTCATCCGCTGCACATCTTCATTCTCGGGCTCGGCGGCGGCTTCGTCATTCCGCTGCTGTACCGGCTCGGCAAGCCATGGCTCACGCTCGGCTTTTTCATCGCGCTGTGCGGCATCGTGCTCGTTTCCGGCGTGTCGTTCTACGGCCTGCTCGACGGCGGCGACACGATCGAGGTGCTGACCGCGGGCGCGCTGCCGCCGGTGTCGATCAATCTGCGCTTCGGCTTGTGGGAAGGCTTCTTCACGTTCAGCGTCAATGTGGTCGCGCTGCTCGGCGCATTGCATCTGTGGGACCGTCTGCGCGGCAACTACGCGGCGTTGCTGCTGTACCTGATTCTGGTGATGGGCATCGACGGCATGGTGATGACTCGCGACCTGTTCAACCTGTTCGTGTTTCTCGAGATCGTGTCGATCGCGACATACGGCCTGTTCGGGCTCGAGCGCACGCCCGCCGCGCTCGCCGCCGCATTCAAGTACATCTTTGCGACCGTGATCGCGTCGACGCTCTTTCTGCTCGGCGCGGTGCTGCTCTACTACGTGAGCGGCACGCTGAACATCGACGAACTGCTGTCGCTGCGCGACCAGCTCGGCGGCCCGATCGGCACGACCGCGATCCTGCTCGTGTTCGCGAGTCTCGTGATCGAGCTGAAGCCGTTTCCGGCCAACGGCTGGGGGCTCGACGTCTACGAGACCGCGCCGAGCGGCGTCGGCGCGATGGTATCGGTCGGCGTATCGGCGGGCGTGTTTTTCGCGCTGCTGAAATTGCTGCCGCTGTTCGACGGCCTGCTGACGCTGCTCGCCGTCTCGGGCGGCGTCACGTTCCTGTTCTCGAACCTGCTCGCGATCAAGCAGACGAAGCCGCAACGCTTGCTCGGCTATTCGTCGATCGGGCAGATGGCGCTGTTGATGCTGTCGCTCGCGTTGTTGCGACAGATCGGCGCGGACGCATCGATCCCGCTCGTCGTCGGCGGGCTCTTCATCAACCATCTGTTCGCGAAGGCGGGGCTGTTCTGGCTGATCGGCGTGCTGCGGCGGCACGGCGACGATGCACGCGCGATCCTGTCGCGCAGCCCGTTGCTGATCGGCCTGCTCGGTCTCTTCATGGTCGCGATCGCGGGACTGCCGCCATTCCCCGGCTTCTGGGCGAAGTGGGAACTCGTGATGCGCCTCACCGCCGCCGGCAAGCCGTACTGGATCGTGTTGATCCTGACCGGCTCGCTGCTCGAAGCGGGTTATATGTTCCACTGGTTCGTGCGCGCATTGGCTCCGTCCGACGTCGAGGCCAAAGCCCGGCCGAACATCGCCGCGCTGTTGCCGCTGTTCGGCGTCGCCGTGCTGCTGATCGCGGCGGCCTATATGGCAGCCGTGTTCTCGGGCGTCGTGTCGGCGTGGATCTTCTCGCCGCTCGCGGCGGGTGCGCTGTTCTATGCGGCCGATCGTCTGCCGGGGCGCGTGAAAGGCGTGCTCGCGGTGATCGCGATTGGATTGATCGGCAGTCTGCTCTGCGAGGGCTCGCGCGGTATCGCCGGACTGTTCGCCTGGCTGCTGCTCGCGGGCAGCCTCGTGATCGCAGCGGCGAGTCTCTATCGCGACGACGTGCGCGCCGGCTTCTATCCGATGCTCGTCGTGCTGTCGCTGTCGATTCCGGCGCTGCTGCGCTCATCCACCTCGCTCGAGTTCTTCTATAGCTGGGAAATCATCACGCTGTCGTCGTGCTTCCTGATCGCGAAGTGCCGGCGCGCGGGTCCGCACGTGCTGACCTTCCTGCTGTTTTCGCTGCTGGCTGCGTTCTTCCTGCTGGCGGGCTTCGCCAACGTCGCGGCGATCGACGACAGCATCGCGCTGTCGGCGCTGATCCATTCGGGACCGGAGGCGAACCGCGCGTTCGTGCTGCTCGCGGCGGGCTTCCTGATCAAGGCCGGCGCGATCGGCGTGCACGTATGGCTGCCGGGCGCCTACACCGAAGCGGAAGACGACGTGACCGCGATGCTGTCGGCGGTGGTCAGCAAGGTCGCGATGTTCGGCCTGTTGATCGGCACCTATCTGACGATACGCTCGGAGGTCGGCCTCGAACTCGCGCACGCGATGACCTGGATAGGCATGCTGACGACCCTGTTCGGCGCGCTGATGGCGTTGCGGCAGAACGACTTCAAACGGATGCTCGCGCTGTCGAGCATGAGCCAGACCGGCTATATCGTCGCCGCGATCGGCCTGATGAGCCATCTCGGCTGGGTCACCGCGCTGTATCTGGTCGCCAATCACATGTTCGTGAAGGGCATCCTGTTCCTCGCGCTCGCAGGCGTGATCTCGCGCACCGGCACGCGCAACTTCGCCGATGTGGGCGGCCTCGCGCGCGAGATGCCGCTCACGTTCGCGATGGTCGTGATCGCGCTCGTCTCGATGTCGGGCCTGCCGCCGCTGATGGGCTTCGGCGGCAAATGGCTGCTGCTGAGCGCAATGACCGACAAGGGTTGGTACGGGCTCGCCGTGTGCGGGCTGATCGCGACCTTTGCCGGCTTTCTGTACATGCTGCGCCTGCTGAACGGCGTCTTCCTCAAACCGCGCCCGCCGCAGCGGCCGCAGGTGCGCGAAGCGCCTGTGATGCTGCTGGTGCCGCAGTTGCTGTTCGTGGTCGGTATCGTGATCCTGTCGTTCTTTCCGAAGGTGTTGCTCGAACCGGTGTCGGCCGCGATCGATCCGCAGTTCGCGGCGACACTGGTGTGGGGCGGCATGTCGCTCGAAAGCATCTACGGGTTCTGGAATCCGACGCCGGTCGTGATCGTCGTGCTCATCGTCACGGCGATCGTGTTCGGGCTTGGTGTGCTGTACTACCGCAGCCGCCGCGGCAATGCGCGCAACGCCCCGGATTTTTACCACTTCTACCGGCCGATCCTGAGCCGCACGGTGCCGCCGGTCGCGCAGATGTTCTGGCGCGGCATATCGCACTTCGCGCTCGTGGCGGCGGCTCGGATACGCCGCGTCTATACCGGCAACGGGCAGACCTATGCGCTCTATGTGCTGCTGTATTTTCTCGCGATCTATTTTGCGAGCACGGGGCTGAGTCCAGCGAGGACGCCGTAAGGGTGCACCTGGGGTCCTGGCGCAGCGGCATGGACCGGCCCACGTGCGGGAACGATCGCCTCGGAGCACGGCGGCGGCGAACTCAACGATCATCGAACGAGATATTCTTCCGCTACCCAGCCGTCCTTGGTCAAGCGCACGCCTTCGCGCAGTTGCATGGTGCCCGCGCCTTCGATCACGCGCGCCACCATGGGAAACACTCGCTGGAACTCGGGAGTCCTGGCAAAAGGCGCCGGGTCGATCTTATAGGTGTAGAGCACCGAGGTCCTGGTCTCGCCGTCGTGAGTCTGGGGCGGCTCCCAGCCCACCACCTTGTCCAGGGTCAGCGTGGCCACGCAAAAATCGACATCGTGCGTGACCGTCTTGCCGGGCGTCGCCACCACCACCGGCTTGTGCAGGTAGAACTGCTTGCCTTCGTCGGTCAGCACATACTCGCGTCCCGGCGCCTCGATCCTGGCCCCGTCCTCGCCAGTGCGCTCGACCGTCATGACGGTGCTCTTGACGAGGCCCAGCTTTTCCATCACCGGCAATTGCAGCGCATCGCGGGAATGCGTGACCACGATGTCCTGATCGGCCACGTGGATGGGCCAATCGTATTTCGCCACGCACAGGTGGCCGCGATCGGCCAGGTAGTGCGTGATGGTGTTGGTGAAGTTCTCCGCGGTAGGCTCGGCCTTGTTCTGGCAACCGCCCAGCAGGAACGACGCCGTCAGGGAAACCGCAATGGCAGTGCCGCGCACCGGATTCGAAAAATGCATCATCGTGGATAGTTCAAGTATTGAAAAAGATCAATTCACGCAGCTACCGCTCGTGGGCTGGGTCGCGGGAGGCTGGTAGCCGTCGCTCAAAGTATTCAGGAAGCAGATCACGTCCTGCACGTCCTGATCCGACAGTTGCGGCGCCGAATGGACAGCACGCGGCTGCGCACCGTTCAACGCCGTGGTGCCGCCCGCGTCGGTCTGGCCCTGCCCCAGCGGCAGTTCCTCGTCGATATTGCCCTGGTAGGCGGCCGGCAGATCGTTGAACATGTTCACCGTCGCGCCCGCTGCGTAGGTGGGTTGCAGCGCATAGCTCGGGTTGCTGGTCAGCTTGGTCGAATCGCCACCCGTGGACGGATACCAGTACTCGGGGTTGGTGTCGCGCGTGTTGTAGAAGCGCACCACCTGCTCCAGCGAGTGGAACACGCCGTTGTGGAAGAAGGCGTTGCGCGCGGCGACGTTGCGCAGCGTCGGCACCTTGAAGCGGCCGCAATACGGATCCGGGTTGTTCACGCCCGTAAAGGGGTCCGGGCCGGCGCCGCTGGTGGCCGAAAGCGGCGTGTGGCTGTCATAGCTGCCGTTATTGATCGGGCCGCACAGCCCCATGTCGTAGTAGCTCGCGTTCAGGTTGGCCGCGATGGGGTTCGGATTGTCCGGGATCGACGTGTCGTTGCGCGGCGCACCGATCGCCTGATAGGTGAAGTCGGTCCCCAGCGCGTTCGATCCGTTGAAGTTGGCGCCCATGAAATGGCAGGCCACGCAGCCGGCCCCGTGATCGGTATCGTTGAACAGGTTCATCCCGCGCAATTCGGCCGGCGTCAACGTGCCGCCGATCTTGTTGTTCGCATACAGGTCGAACTTGCTGGAATACGGCGCAAAGCTCGGGTCCTCATTCTGGTAGGCCTGCAGCGCGAGTCCGATGTCCTGGAACGCCGTGTCCGTATCGCCGAACACGGCCGGGCCGTACACCGCCGTGAACTGTGCGGCATACGAGGAGCTCTTTACCGCTTGCACCACCGCGTCCTTGGAGGCGTTGTTCATCTCGATGGGATTGAGCAGGGGCAGCGCCACCTGGTCGGCCAGCGTCTTGCCGCGGCCGTCCCACATGAATCCGCCGCCCGGCGCGTTCGCCGTGATGCCGTCGGGGTTCGAGGCGTTGTCGTCGTAGGCGGGCGTCATGGCCTTGTAGCGCAGCGAGGGAACCGCGCGCTGGCCTTCCGATACGCCATCGGAACCCAGCTGCACCGCCAGGCTGTTGGGCGGGCCGTAGGCAAACGCCGGATCGTGGCAGCTCGCGCATGCCTGGTTCTTGCCGCCGGACAGGTTCTTGTCGAAGAACATTTTCTCGCCGATCTGGGCCGCAGCGCTCAGCTTGCTCGTGGGCGCCGACCCCGTGGAGCCCGTGGAGCCCGTGCCTGGGTCCGTCGAAGCAGACTGTGACGAGCCCCCGCCCCCGCAAGCGGCCAGTGTCGACAAGATGACATACAGCGCCCCCGCATAAACCTTGCGCATCGCTACTCCCCCCGGCTTTGTTCGATAAAACAGCTGGCGGGGGAGCGGCCGAACCGCTCCCCCGCGCAGGCTACTGCTTGATGAATGGCACGCTTGCGCGTGCTTACGGTTTAGTGCTTTTTATTACTTCGTCGCCCACAGGTTCTTCTGGGTCGCGTCCGGACCAACTTGCGCCGGATCGCTCACGTCACCCGCCTGGAACTTCTGCGTGTAGCCGGCCGGAATCACGTAGGCGTGGTTCATCGGACGAACCGCGTCGTAGTGCGTGTCGGCGCTGCCAGCGTACTCAGGCAGGTTGGCGATGTTCTGCGCAATGTACGACTCCGTGTACTTCGAACGGTTGGCGTACGAGGTCGGAACAGTCGGGTCGGCCAGCTGGAACATGTCCTGCACCGTGCGCACGAACGAGAAGTGGCTGTACGTATCGGTGTCGGCGACGCCCTTCGGCGCGGCGCCCACGTCTTGCTGGTTGGTCATCAGGACGAAGATCGAGTTGCCATGGCCCTTGTTGCCGTTGCCGTACTTCGCCTGAACCGGAGTCCAGCTGCCGTCCGCGTTCTGCATCTGCGTAGCCTTGCCACCCACGTCCCAGCCGCAGCACGAGCTGCCGGCACCGTTGGACGCGCCATTGCCTTCGTCGAACATGACCACGATGGCAACGTTGCGCTGCTTGTTCTGCCACAGCGGCGAGGCCTTGATCTTCTGCACCACGGCGTTGGTGTAGTAGTCGGCGCGGGTCAGCAGCGCGTGAGCCGGAACGGTACCCGAGGCGGTCGCGCTGTCCTTACAGGTGCCGTCGCTGCCGGTGCCGTGCAGGTCATCACACTGGTCAGGCATGATGAAGTTCAGCGTACCGACGTCGCCCTTGGCCAGGTCGGTGCTGAACTGGTCGACGTTGTAGCCGGCCGGAACCTTGTAGAGCGTGGTGTTGGTCAGGTCGGCCGCGTTCGTGTAGTACTGGGTACCGAAGATCGTGCGGTTGTTCGCGAAGAACTCCGGCTGGTTACGCACGTTCTGATAGGCCATGCCCGGATGGTGCTTGGTCTTGTAGAGCGAACCGGGCATGGCGAACGGCGTGCCCGTCACGGTGATGCTACCGTCCGTCTGGTTGTAGGCCTGCGATACACCCGTGTCACCGAGGCTGTCGGCGCGCGGATCCTGACCCGGGTTCAAGGATTCGCTGTAGGTACGCCACGTCAGGCCCGCGCTCGAAATCTGCGTGAACAGGTTCGGCGCGTTCATGATGTTGTGGTTGGCGACGGAACCGGTGCCGTCCGTCGAGCACGTCTGGTTGGTGGCCGCCGTGTAATTGGACAGCAGCGATCCAACGGCCACGGTGGCGCCGCCGGCGGTGGTACCGATGATCGGGTCGTTCGGCGTCAGCGCGACGTGGGACGGCAGGGGCTGGCCGTCGGAAGCCGTGCCGCCGGCGAAAGCCTTGTCCGTCGGGGCGTTGGCGCCGCCGGCGGCGCAACCCCACCAGTTGTCGTCGCCGATACCGAAGTCGTCGGCGCCGCCCAGGGCAGTGTAGTTCGGCTCGGACGGGCTGCCGGTCGCGAAGTAGGTCGAGAAGTAGTTGCCGTTGGTGATCATCGAGTTGACCGCCGGCATGTACGCCGAACCCTTGACGCGGTTCGTGCTGCTGTTCTCCAGCATGATCACGAAGACGTTGTCGTAACGCGGAATCGCTTCGACGTTGAACGCAGCCTGCTGGGCTTGTGCGAAGGTGATCGCCTTACGCGTATCCGTCGGGATGGTTTCGCCAGCGGTGATGCCGGAAACGCCGGTCAGGGTGGGGTCGCCACCGGCAACGGCCAGCGCATCGGGGTACTTGTCGCCACGATCGAGCTTCGCGGTGGCGTACGTGTAGCGGTTCGTCAGTGCGTTTTCTTCGAACAGCACCACGTACTGCTCGGCGCCGGACAGGGTGTTGGCGTCGGCCAGGACGTCGCCGGCGGAAACTGTCACGGAGGCGTTGTTGAATGCCGGGCCGGACAGACGGGTCGACAGATTAGCCTTCTCGGTCGCGTACTTGCTGCCGTTGGCTTCGACGAGGCGCTGCACTTCGCTCGACATCGGGCTGATCACGACTTTGGTGGCGCCCTGGTCGGCGATCTGGTCGGCCGAAGCGCGCAGGATCAGGTGGCTGGCGACCTTGGCGGCCGATGCCGTGTTGGTGGCCGAGGTCGTGATGTCAGCGACGAGCGGACCCGTGGCGGTCGAGGTCAACGAGAAATGGCCGTTGCTGTCGGTCTTCGCGGAGGCTTCGCCGCTGTCGAGCACGCCGTTGCCATTGGCATCGACGAACACGGTGGCGCCAGAGTAGTAGCCGGCCTTCAAGGTCGGGTTGCCGCTCGAGCTGCCCGGGACGAAGGCAGTTGCGGCGACCACGCCCGAGTAAGTCGTGCCGGCGGTCGTGCCACCGTTGTTGTTGCTGGCAGAGGGGCTATCCGAATTCCCGCCGCAAGCTGCGAGCACGCAGGCAGCGGCAACGGACGTTAGACAAAGCGCTGGGCGCATTTTGTAATGCGATGACATTTGGGGACCCTTTGTTAGTTGTATCGGCAACCGCTTGTGTGGGGCAAGACTTAGTAAAACGAGCGAATAATATGAAGGGTTTGTGTAACGCGTATGTCTGCTCACGATAAGGATTGGGGTGTGAACCTGGCTTGCTTCTGATCACATTTTTTTCGAAAGGCCGCAATGCACGGGCAAGCAACGAAGACGAAAATAAAGCTGAGAACCAACCGTCGCAGTTGTTGCGGGTGCAGCGAAAATGCTCTCAATTCCCCGCTACGATTGAAAGACACTCGGAATACTTCGCGTGTGCGGTGCAGCATCCGAGTGTGTTGCGGTTTGGACTTTCGAGTACCGGGTGGTGGCGCATGCGCCGCGTCGGTGGGTCTGATGCGAGCACTGGTGGGGCGAGGCTGAAGAAGCGAGATGACGGGACCGCTATCCGGCGGTGGCTGAGTGCTTTGCCACGGCCTGCTGGAAGTCGCTGCAGGCGGCCCGCGTCTGGGGAGTAGTCTCGCGAGAAGAGTAACGCAACGGAATACTTCGTTTACCAACGATGACTTACGTTATCGGCGAGTACAAGTGAGCCAAATACCAGCGCCGGATAACGAGGACGCGCTGCTTGCATGACGAATCACTCGTTCGTCGAATCGACCGGCAATTGCGAGTCGCTCTCTCGCAAGGGACGCTGCACGGCGCGAACGAGCCCGCTGCCGCCGCCTCCGCAGAAGAACAGGTCCGCGCCGTTCGATTCGAGTCCGGAAATGCCCGCGCCGGCCGGCATCTCGACGCGCTCGAGCACCTCGCCGCTGCGCGGATCGAGATGCCGCAGTTCGCTCTCGTCACCTTCCCACGTGCCATGCCATAGCTCGCCGTCGACCCACGTGATCCCGGTCACGAAGCGATTCGATTCGATCGTGCGCAGCACCGCGCCAGTGTCCGGATCGAGCTGATAGATTTTTCGTTCGGGATACTGACCGACCCACAGCGAACCTTCGGCCCATGTCAGCCCCGACTGGCCGCCGTCGCCGGGCGCCGCGATCGTCGACAGCACGCGGCCGCTCTGCGGGTCGATCTTCTGGATGCGGCCGTGCGCGATCTGGAACAGGTGTTCGCCGTCGAAGGCCGTGCCCGCGTCGGCGGGCACCGCGATCGAGCGCAGCGTCTCGCCGCTCGCCGGATCGAACGCGTCGAGCCGTTCGCCGGTCGCGATCCACACCTGTCGGCCGTCGTAGGTGACGCCATGCACTTTATCGACGCCCGTAAAGGGCCCATATTCACGGACGATTCTGGCGGCAGAGCGGTTCATGGTGGCCATCCTAATCATGAAGGAAACGGGGAAGGGAGTAACAAAGCCGTCGCGAATCCGGCCAGGGGCGGCGTCATCCAGCGGCGCGCGCGCCCCTCGCCCACTGGCTGCACCTTGCCGGCCGCGGCGAGCGAGTCGAGTGAGCGCTGCACGGTGCGCTGACTCGCGCCGAGCACGAGGGCAAGCGCGGAACTCGACCACGCTTCGCCGTCCGACAGAAACGCGAGCAGCGCCGCATGCTCGCCTTCGACCGGCGGCGCCAGCACGACGACCTCGCGCGCGTGACGCGGCGCGAGCGCGAAGCCGCGCGTCGTCGCGCTGACGCTCGCGAGCGTGCCGAGCGCCGTGCGCAGCCGGCCGATCTCGACGCGCAGCCGCGCGCGATGCGATTCGTCGGCGCGTTTGGCGCGGAACGCCCGTGCGACGAGCGCGTCGCGCGGCACGTCGTCGGGCCATGCCTCGCCGAGCATGCGGGCGAGCGCAAACAGCACCGGTCGGCTCGCGAGCGCAACCGCCGCGTTCGCATCGCGGATCGCGTAGCGGCAAGCGTCGACGATCAACGCGCCGCCAGCGCGATTCGAGGTCAACAGCTTCTCGACTTCATCGAGCAGGATCGGTTCTTCTTCGCCATGCGCGATCATGCGCGCGGCCGGTTTGCCCAGTGCCACCGACGCGCTTTCGACTTCCGCGATCAACGCCGGAATGCCGGCCTCGCGTGCCGCGCGTCCGGCCCGCGCCAGAGCGGCACGGGCGGCGCTGCTGCGCAAACGCCGCAGCGCGACTCCCGCGACCACCAGTTCATGCGCGGCACGCAGCGCGGGCGGAAACGGCCGGGGATCGAGCGCGGCAAGCTTGCGCTCCGCTTCGTCGAGACGGCCGATCAGCAGCAGACGCCGCGCCGCGAGATACCGCGCATGCGCGGCATTGACGCGATCGCCGTACGCGTCGAGCGTGGCGGTCGCGGCATCGAGTGTTTTGACGGGCCATGCGAGATCGCGCGACGCCAGCGCGATCTCCGCTTCGGCGACCACGCATCTCGCGCGCGCCACCGCATGCTGCGCGCCGAACGCGCGCGCGGCGTCGCGCACCAGCGCCTTTGCGCGCCCGAAATCGCCGAGCTGCGCCATCGCGATGCCGCGCAGCGCGAGCGCCGGCGCGTCGTCGCGTAACGCGACGCGATCGAGCGCGCCAAGCGGATCGCCGGCCGCGAGCGCGCGCGCCGCCGCGGAAATCAGCGCGTCCACGGCGTGCGAGTCCGCGCGTAGCACGTCAATGCATCAAGTGAATCCCGCCACACTTGTCACTCCCACCCGATGGATGCCCGGCCCTAATCTAGCACGACCATCAACCGTCACCGACGCCGTCGGGCAAGGGCTCGCGCGGCGCGGCACGACTCACGGAGGTACCCACGATGACTACGCATCCGATCGGAACACGCGAACAGTGGCTCGCCGCGCGCCGCGCGCTGCTCGACGCGGAAAAAGCCCACACGCGACAAGGCGACGAGCTCGCACGACAACGCCAGGCGCTGCCGTGGGTCAGGGTCGACAAGGCCTACCGCTTCGATACCGACCAAGGCAGCGCGTCGCTCGCCGATCTGTTCAAAGGACGTTCGCAGCTGCTCGTCTACCACTTCATGTTCGGCCCCGACTACAAGGCGGGCTGCCCATCGTGCTCGTCGATCGCGGACGGCTTTGCCGGCTTCGCCGTGCATCTCGCGCATCACGACGTGATGCTGACGGCGGTGTCGCGCGCGCCGCTGGAGAAGCTGCAGACCTACAAGCAGCGCATGGGCTGGACGTTTCCATGGGCGTCGTCGGCAAGCGGCGATTTCAATTTCGACTTCAACGTCTCGTTCACCGAGGCACAGCAGCGCGATGGCGATATCGAGTACAACTACGCACGCAACAGTCACGCGATGGACGTGAGTCCCGCGCCCGAACCGGTCGCGCAGTTCGCGGCGACCTGCGGCACCGACGCGGCCACCTATTCGCGCGACCGGCCAGGCATGAGCGCGTTCGTGCTCGAAGACGGCGTCGTCTATCACACGTACTCGACTTACGCGCGCGGTGTCGATGCGCTGTGGGGCATGTACCAGTGGCTCGATCGCGCGCCGAAGGGGCGCAACGAGACGGGCATCTGGTGGCGCCGTCACGACGAGTACGAGCGGTCATGAGCCCGCTCGTGCGCGCTGTCTGCACGAGCGGGCAGCGCCTTGCCACACGGTGCGCGGCGCGCTCACCGCAGCGCGTGTTCGTCGGCGTCTGCCTGCTGATGTTCGCCGCAAGCGTCGCGGCGACATTGGCCCACGGCGCGTCGATGTCGGCGATGGGCGCGTTGCCGATGCCCGGCGGCTGGTCGATGTCGACGCTGTGGATGCCGACCTGCGGGCGCACGTGGGCCCGCGCCGCGGCATCGTTCATCGGCATGTGGATCGTGATGATGGCGGCGATGATGCTGCCGTCGTTGATGCCGACGCTGCTGCGTTATCGCGACGCGATCGGCTCGCGCGCAAGTGCGGAGCGACTGGCCCTGCTGACGATGCTCGTGAGTGGCGCGTATGCGGTCGTATGGACGGCGTTCGGCGTGGCCGTGTTTGCACTGGGCGCGTCGCTCGCGGCGCTCGAGTTGCGCTGGCCAGCGCTCGCGCGTTCGACGCCGCTGGCGGCCAGCGTGGTCGTATTGCTCGCGGGCGCGTTGCAGTTCAGCACATGGAAAGCCCGCCGCCTCGCCCGCAGCCGCACGACACCCAGCCTTCCTGCCGATGCGCCGAGCGCGTGGAGATACGGTCTGCGCGTCGGCATCGATTGCGCCGGTTGCTGCGGGGGTCTTACGGCAATTCTGCTGGTCGTCGGCATGACGGATTTGCGCTTGATGGCCGCCGTGACGGCCGCCATTACGGCCGAGCGACTCGCGCCGGACGGCGCACTTGTCGCCCGGGCGAGCGGCGCCATAGCCGTCGCCGGCGCGGGCTTGCTGCTCATCCAGGCCCTATCAGCCGGCTGACTCATGCGCGCCAGCTGTCGCGGATCGCTTCGCAAATCGACGCTCGACGGCCTTGCTGTCTCATTATTGTTTTGGTTTCGGAAACAGTGAGTTCAGAAATTAGGTATTTACCCTACTTTCCGCTCCCCCTAGACTGTCATCACTGCTGCAAACAAATGGTTTCGCAGCCTAACAAGACAAAACCTGGAGGTAGTAAAAATGAAATCGCTCGTTCAAGCTGTCGTTATCGCCGCTACCCTCGCTGCTCCGGTTGCCGTTTTCGCTCAATCGAACCAGCCGCTGACCCGCGCGCAAGTCCGTGAAGAGCTGGCTCAGATCGAAAAAGCCGGCTACAACCCGGCACGTTCGAACCCGAACGAATATCCGTCGAACATTCAGGCTGCCGAAGCCCGCGTCGCGGCGCAAAACAGCGCGGTCGGCGGCGTGACCAGCGGTTCGTCGCAGCAAGGTCACGCAGCGCAGTAAGGCGTTGCAGGTTGGAAAGTTGCTGTTGCTGTACCTGCTGGAGCGCTCTGCCTTAGCGCTTTAGCAGCTTCCCCTACTGGCCCGCCATCGCGACTGAATGCGATGGCGGGCCAGTTCCGTTTTGGGGAGCTCGGTTGTTAGTTCTGCGTCAGACCGCGCCCGGGTTGATATACGCGGTCTTCACCGACGTATAGAACTCGCGGGCGTAGGCGCCCTGCTCGCGCGGACCGTAGCTCGACCCCTTCCGTCCGCCAAACGGCACGTGATAATCGACCCCGGCCGTCGCGGTGTTGACCATCACCATGCCGGCCTGCACATGGCGGCGGAAATGACTCGCGTACTTCAGCGATGTCGTGCAGATGCCGGCCGACAACCCGAACTCGGTGCCGTTGGCAACCGCGAGCGCTTCCTGGTAGTCCTTGACCTTGATGACCGACGCCACCGGCCCGAATACCTCTTCACGGTTGATTCGCATAGCCGGGGTCGTCTCCGTGACCAGCGCCGGCGCGAGGAAATAGCCGCGCGTCGAGCCTTCGACGCGCTCGCCGCCGAACACCGTGCCGCCCTCTTCGCGCGCGATCGCCAGATAGCGCTCGTCCTGTGCCAACTGCTTGTCGTCGACGACCGGGCCGATGTGCGTGCCGTCCGCGAGCGCATCGCCGACCTTCAGCGCGCGCATGCGCGCCTTCATGCCGTCGATGAAGCGGTCATAGATCCCCGCGGTCACGATCAGCCGGCTCGACGCCGTGCAACGCTGGCCCGTCGAGTAGAACGCGCCGTTGACGCACGCTTCGATCGCGACATTGAGATCGGCGTCGTCGAGCACGACCATCGGGTTCTTGCCGCCCATTTCCAGCTGGAATTTCTTGCCCGAATCGAAGCACTTCGCGCCGATCGCGCGGCCCGTCGAAACGGAACCGGTGAAGCTGATCGCATCGACATCCGGCGACGACACGAGCGCCTCGCCAACCACCGAACCGCGCCCCATCACGAGGTTGATCACCCCCGCCGGCGCCCCCGCCTCGGCGATGATCTTGACCAGCTCCCACGTGCTGCCCGGCACCAGATCGGCCGGCTTGATCACGACCGTGTTGCCGTACGCAAGCGCCGGCGCGATCTTCCACGCCGGAATCGCAATCGGAAAATTCCACGGCGTAATCAGGCCGACCACGCCAACCGGCTCACGCGTCATTTCGACCGTCATGCCAGGCCGCACCGACGGCATCACTTCGCCGCCGACGCGCAGCGCTTCGCCCGCGAAGAACTTGAAGATCTGCCCGGCGCGGCCCACTTCGCCGATCGCCTCGGGCAGCGTCTTGCCCTCTTCACGCGCGAGCACCTTGCCGAGCTCCGCCTTGCGCGCGAGGATCGCGCTGCCCGCCTGGTCGAGCACGTCGAAGCGCTGCTGTGGCGTGGACAACGACCACTGCGCGAAGGCCTTGCGCGCGGCGTTGATCGCGCGATGCGTCTGCTCGGCGTCGGCTTGCGCGAATTCGCCGATCACGTCGTCGAGATTCGACGGATTGACGTTGCGCGACACGCTCGCGCCGTCGACCCACTGTCCGTCGATGTAGTTTGCGAACTGACTCATGTCCTGATTCTCCTTTCGAAAATTGCAACGACAATCCGGTTATTCAGCAACGAGCAGGCCACGGGCCGCGAGATTGCGATACAGCGCGCGCACACCGAACGTCCACGGCTCGATTTCGGTGGACAGGCGCACCGTGTTGGTCAGCGCGCCCAGCTGCGGCGTCGAAATCGTCACGCGGTCGCCGAGGTGGTGCGTGAAGCCGCCGCCGGGCGCGTCGCGATCCTTGATCGGCGAAAACATCGTGCCGAGGAACAGCATGAAGCCGTCCGGGTACTGGTGGTGGCGGCCGCAGGTCTGCGCGACGAGGTCGGCCGGGTCGCGGCTGATCTCGCTCATGTGGCTCACGCCGTCGAGCACGAAGTCGTCGTCGGCGCCTTCGACGCGCAGCGACACGCTCGCCGCGCGCACCGAGTCGAGTGAGAAGGTTTCGTCGAACAGCCGCACGAATGGGCCGATCGCGCACGAGCCGTTGTTGTCCTTGCACTTGCCGAGCAACAGCGCCGAGCGGCCTTCGATGTCGCGCAGGTTCACGTCGTTGCCGAGCGTCGCGCCGACGATGCCGCCGCGGCTATTCACCGCGAGCACGATCTCCGGCTCCGGGTTGTTCCACACCGACGCGGCGAGCAGACCGACGTCCGCGCCGAAGCCGACTGCCGACATCGGCTGCGATTTCGAAAATACTTCGGCGTCCGGACCGATGCCGACTTCCATGTATTGCGACCACGCATCGCGACGCTCGAGCTCGGCCTTCAGCTTCATCGCCGCTTCCGATCCCGGCTTGATCTTCGACAGATCGGTGCCGATCGTCGACGCGATCGTCTCGCGCACTTCCTTCGCCTTCGCCGGATCGCCGCCGGCCTGCTCCTCGATCACGCGCTCGATCAGGCTCACCGCGAACGTGACGCCGCAGGCCTTGATCGCCTGCACGTCGCACGGCGCGAGCACGCGCACGGCCGGTGCGCTCGCGCCCGGCAGGTTCGCCTCGATCAGCTGCGCGACCGGCCCGAGCGGCACGCCCGGCGCGCTGCGCGCAAATTGCGCGGCATCGTCGCGCTCGAACAGGTCGGCGGTAGTCGGCACGACCGCGGTGATGTCGAACACCTCGCCGCCGCGCACGACGACCACGCACGGTCCTTCATGCTGCTCGGTCTTGCGCCACACGCGGCCGATCAGCAGTGCGTCGTTCAGATCGCCGGGAAGAAAGCTGGAGGGGAAAGTTGCGGACATGGGATGAGCTCTTTCGGATAAGTGGGAAAACGGGCAAGGCCGGGCGTTGCGTGCGAAGCCCGGCCTTGTCACCTGCAGGTCAATGCGAATGCCGTGGGTTGCCGCGCTCGGCAATCACCTTCAGATACAGCGTCGCCGGTTCGAGGCAGCCGCCGGTCGAAAGCTGGCCGACCGTCTTGCGATACAGCTCCTGCCACGGCGTTTGCGCGGGCGGAATCTCGAAGTGCACGGTTTCGCGACGTCGCGCGAGTTCTGCTTCGTCGACCAGCACTTTGACGCTACGCGAATTCAGATCGACGCGGATGCGGTCGTTCGTGCGCAGCAGCGCGAGGCCGCCGCCCACCGCCGCTTCCGGCGACATGTTCAGAATCGACGGGCTCGCCGACGTGCCGCTCTGACGGCCGTCGCCGAGCGTCGGCAGCGACGTGATGCCCTGGCGCACGAGCGCCGCCGGCGGCGCCATGTTGACGACTTCGGCGCTGCCCGGATAGCCGACTGTGCCCGTGCCGCGAATCACGAGGATGCAATGCTCGTCGATTTCAAGCGACGGGTCGTTGATGCGCGCGTGATAATCCTCGGGGCCGTCGAACACGATGGCGCGCGCTTCGAAGCTGTTTTCTGCGCCTGGCTCGCTCAGGTAGGTCTTGCGGAACGCATCGCCGACCACCGACATCTTCATGATCGCGCTGTCGAAGAAGTTGCCGGACAGCACCATGAAGCCCGCGCCGTGCTTCAGCGGATCGTCGGTCGTCTTGATGACCTCGCGATCCGGCGCGGGTGCGGCGGCCGCGATTTCGCCCATCGTGCGGCCCGACACGGTCAGGCAATCCTCGTGCACGAGGCCGCCTTTCGCGAGCTCGCGCATCACGGCCGGTACGCCGCCCGCGCGATGGAAGCTCTCGCCGAGATATTCGCCGGCGGGCATGCAGTTGACGATCAGCGGCACCTGCTCGCCGACACGCTGCCAGTCTTCGAGACTCAGCTCGACGCCCATGTGCCGCGCAATCGCGATCAGATGCGGCGGGCAGTTGGTCGACGCGCCGAGCGCCGATGCGACGACGATCGCGTTTTCGAACGCTTCTTTCGTCATGATCTTCGACGGCCGCAGGTCCTCGCGCACGAGGTCGACGATGCGCTTGCCGGTCGCGTAGGCCATCTGGCCGCGCTCGCGGTAAGCGGCCGGAATGCTCGCGCAGCCGGGCAGCGACATGCCGAGCGCTTCGGCGAGGCTGTTCATCGACAGCGCGGTGCCCATCGTGTTGCAGTGACCGATCGACGGCGACGACGCGGTAGTCAGCTCCATGAAGCCTTCGTAGTCGATCTCGCCGGCCGCCAGCAGATTGCGTGCATGCCAGATCACGGTGCCCGACCCGACGCGCTTGCCGTCGTGCCAGCCGTCGAGCATGGGGCCGCCGGACAGCACGATCGCGGGCATATCGACGGTGGCCGCCGCCATCAGGCACGCGGGCGTGGTCTTGTCGCAGCCGGTGGTCAGCACGACGCCGTCGAGCGGGAAGCCGTGCAGGATTTCGACGAGGCCCAGATACGCGAGATTGCGATCGAGCGCGGCGGTCGGCCGGCGGCTCTGCTCGGCGAGCGGATGCACCGGAAACTCCATCGGAATGCCGCCCGCGTCGCGAATACCGGCCTTCGTGCGCGCCGCGAGCTCGATGTGATGCCGGTTGCACGGCGCGAGATCGCTGCCGGTCTGCGCGATGCCGATGATCGGCCGGCCCGACTGCAGCTCTTCGCGCGTCAGACCGTAGTTCATGAAACGCTCGACGTACAGCGCCGTCATATCCGCGTGCGAGGGATCGTCGAACCATTCCTGGCTGCGCAGCCGGCGCGGGGTGGATGCTGACATGATGCTTGTCTCTCTGTCTGGGTGAGGGTTTCTTATGCGTGCTCTGCGTGTTTCTGTGCCCGCGCTGTCTCGCGGCCGGGGCCGCTGCCTTCATTCGAGGCGGCCCGCGTCAGCATCGTGCGCGGCACGAGCAGGATCAGCACGCAACTGACCAGCAGACACGCACCGAGTGCGTAAGTGCCGTTGTTGATGTCGCCGGTCAAATCTTTCGCCACGGCGGTGATCATCGAACCGGTAAAGCCGGACAGATTGCCGATCGCGTTGATCATCGCGATGCCGGCCGCCGCGGCGGCGCCCGACAGCAGCTGTCCCGGGAACGTCCAGTAAATCGGCATCAGCGCAAGGATGCCGGCGGTGGCGATTGTCAGAAACGTGATCGCCCACACCACATGATGCGCCAAAGCCGCACTCATGATCAGACCGATTCCGCCGATCAGCGCGGGAATCGCCGCATGCAGGCGCCGCTCGCCGGTTTTCTTCGAATGCGCGGCGTTCGCGAGCGTCGCAATGATGGCCACGCCGTACGGGATCGCGGTCAGCAGGCCGATATGCAACGGATCCTGCACGCCGGTCGCCTTGATGATCGACGGCAGCCAGAACGCGAGGCCGTAGAAGCCGGTATTGAACGTGAGCAAAATCGCGACCAGCAGCCAGACGCGCGGATCGCGCACCGCCGAGCCGAAGCGCGCTGTCTTGTGCGCGCTTTCGCGCTGCAGATTCGCCGCGAGCAGGCTTTTCTCCTGCGGCGTGAGCCAGCGCGCGCGGTCAATGCCGTCGTCGAGCGAGAAGTACACCACGAACGCGGTCAGCAGCGACGGCACGCCTTCGATCAGCAGCATCCATTGCCAGCCCTGATAGCCGAGCAGGCCGGCCGTATGGTCCATCAGCCAGCCCGACACGATGCCGCCGAGCATCGGGCTGACCGGCATTGCGATCAGAAAGCCTGACATCACGCGACTTTGGCGCTGTGACGGAAACCAGAAGTTCAGGTACAGAATCACGCCGGGGAAAAAGCCGGCCTCGCAGAGCCCGAGCAGAAAGCGCAGGATGTAGAACATCGTCGCGGTTTCGACGTGCGCGACGCGCGCGAGCGGCGCGACGAACGCGAGCGCCATCGACACGAGCCCCCACGTGAACATGATCCGCGCGATCCAGAAGCGCGCGCCGTAGCGATGCAGGAACACGTTGCTGGGCACTTCGAAGATGAAATAGCCCCAGAAGAACACGCTCGCGCCGATCGCGTACATCGTGTCGGACAGGCCGAGATCGTCGAGCATCTGCAGCTTCGCGAAGCCGACGTTCACGCGATCCAGATACGCAACCACATAGCACAGCAACAGTACCGGCAGCAGCCGGCGCACGACCTTGCGATAGGTCCTTTCCTCGAACTCGTCGACGCGTGCGGCGGGCGCGACGATGGCGGGCGGTACAGCGGTCATTCGTTTCTCCATCAGCTTGTTTTATGGTGGGAAATGCCGTTGCTTCGCGGCTCGTGCGATCCGTGCCGGCGAACCTCGCCGTCAAGTTACCGGTAACATTTCTGGCTGTGGATGTTACGCCCGGCTTATGGTCCGGGCAACCAAGGGATATCCCTGATCTGTTTAATTAAGGGTAGTTCGAGGTGTTCGCGGCTTGCGAATTCAGCGTCGCGCCGCTGATGCTTGCAGCGTGCCCTCTACGCGCTATCGCGTGCAATCACCGTGAAATCGATCTTCACCGCTTTCCTGCGCTGCACCTCGCCCGCTTCGCGATCGGCGAGCGCCGCGAGCAGCGTTTCGCCAGCGCGCAGGCCGATGCCGTACGCGTCGACCGACACCGTCGTGATGCTCGGCTGACAGCACCACGACACCTCGAAGTTGCCGAACCCGGCGACCGCGATGTCGCCCGGCACCGACAGCCCGCGCCGGTGACACTCCATGATCGCGCCGAACGCCGACATGTCGCTCACGCACATCACGGCCTCGGTATCGGGCCACGTGTCGAGCAATGCGCCGATCGCCGGTGCGCCGTGGCTCATCGTGATCGGCGAATCGCCGAGCCGGATCACGCGCGGCTCGCCGAGGCCGAGCGCCTTGATTTCGGCGACGTAGCCGCGCATCCGGTCGTGCCCGCGCCGGTCGCGCTCGCTGGCACCCGCGATGAAGCCGATCCGCCGATAACCGCGCTCGTGCAGATGCCGGACCATCGCGCGCGCCGCCGCCGAGTTCGAAAAGCCGACAACCGTATCGATTGGATCGCTGGGCAGATCCCACATTTCGACGACCGGAATGCCGGCGCGCTGCAACAGCATGCGCGTCGCCTCGGTATGCCGGCCGCCCGTCAACGCGACGCAGCGCGGCTGGTGGCGCAGCATCGAGCGCACCAGCAGTTCTTCCTGTTCCAGACGGTAGTCCGTGTCGCCGAGCAGCAGTTGCAGACCGTGCGGGCCCAGCGCGGCATTCAGTCCGCGCACGGTGTCGGAGAAGTTCGAGCTGGACAGCGACGGCACCAGCACCGCGACGAACGCCGAGCGTCCCGACGACAGCGCGCCCGCCGCCGCATCGGCGACGTAGCCGAGTTCGTCGATGACCTTCTGCACGCGTTCGCGAGTCGCCTGCGACACGTTGCGGCCGGCTAGCACGCGCGACACGGTCATCTTCGAGACGCCCGCGCGTTCGGCAACATCGGACATGCGGGGCGGGACTGGCGGCCTGGACGTCATGATAGGTATCGGGGCGAATGCGCGAAAGTCATGGAACGCACATGATAGCGGGCCGCTCCTTGCGGAGCGACCAGGCAACGTCAGGGTTGCGTTTTGCGGCCTGTCCTGTCGCTGTGTTTTTGTCGTCTAGCGCTCGAAGCCCACCGTGCAGCGCGCCTGAGCCTGCCCCGCCACCGGCGCGCGGAACGAGAACAGCCCGCCCGCCTGCGGCTGATGCTGGCGCTCAACCGCCGTCAGTCCCTTCCATGCGGTGGACACATAGACGGTTTGCAGATCGTCGCCGCCGAACGCGAGCTTCGTCACGTTCGCGCACGGCAACGGCACCTGATCGACCAGCTCGCCCGCCGGCGAGTAACGCTCGATCCGCCAGCCGCCGAACAGCGCGATCCACACGAAGCCGTCGGCATCGACTGCCATGCCGTCGGGATGGCCGTCGCCGGAGATGGCGGCGAAGATGCGCTTGCCCGACAGCGTGCCGTCCGCGGCGACGTCGAAGGCATAAACTACGCGCCGCATCGTGTCGTTGTGATACAGCGTGCGGCCGTCCGGGCTCATCGCCGGGCCGTTCGTGATCACGTAGTCGTCGTCCTGCGCGATTGCCGCGCCTTGCTCGTTCACGCGATACAGCGTGCCGCTCGGCGCCTCTTCCGCATCGTCCATCGAGCCGAACCACAGGCGTCCCCGTGCATCGACGAAACCGTCATTGAGGCGGTTGCCCGGCAGATGCGGTTCGACCTCGGCGAGCTTGCTGAACTCGCCGCTCGCCGGATCGAAGCGATGCAAGCCGGATGGCAGCCCGCATACGAACGTGCCGTCCGCGAGCGGCGCCAGAAAACCGGGCTGGTCAGGCGCCTGCCACGTCCGCTGCTCGCCGGTCGCGACGGACAGCCGATGAATCCGGCGCCCCTTGATATCGACGAAATACACCGCGTTTTCGGCGGCCTGCCATAGCGGCCCTTCGGCCAGCTCGGCGCCGACCGCCCATACGCACACTGGGACCGGCATGCTCATTCTCCGTACCACCCTGCGTCGACGAAGTAATCGCGGCCGGAGCAGCGTGATGCGTCGTCGGACGCGAGGAACAGCGCCATACGCGCGACGTGCTCGGGCTCGATGCGCAGTTGCAGACACTGACTCGCGACGACTTTCGCTTCGCTTTCCGCCGATTGCCACAGCTGCATCTGCCGCGGCGTCTTCACCGCCCCGGGGATGATGCAATTCACGCGGATGCCCGCGCTGCCCAGATCACGCGCGAGACCACGCGTGAGCCCTTCGATGCCGGCCTTGGCGGTCATATAGATCGCGAGGTTCGGCAGCGCGAGATGCCACGACACCGAGCCCAGATTCAGAATCACGCCGCGCCCCGCGCGACGCATACCGTTCGCGGCGGCCTGCGCGCAGAAGAACTGGTGGCGCAGATTCACCGCGATACGGTCGTCCCAGTAGCTCGCGGTGAGTTCGCCGATTTCGTGCCGGTCGTCGTTGCCGGCGTTGTTGACGAGCACGTCGATCGGGCCCACCGCATCGACGATGTCGGCGAACGTGTTTTCGATCGCGTCGACATTTTTCAGGTCGCAGCGGCGGAACAGCGGCGGATGCTTCGCGTGGCGAAGCGTTTCCTGCAGCGCGAGCGAATCGTGCTCGGCGACGTCGAGGAAGAACACGCGCGCGCCTTGCTGCGCGAAGGCCTCGACGATCGCGGCGCCGATCCCGCCGCCGCCGCCGGTCACGACGATGGTTTTGTCCGACAGACTTGGATAGGTTGCGTACGACATCAGATTTTCCACTTGTTACGAGTAGGACCACATACAGGACGGCGCTCGCCGCCCTGACCCGCCGCTTAGGCCACGATCTCGACCTCGCTCAGCATGCGCCAGTTGCGTTCGAGCGTTCTCGTCGCGGAGCCCGCGACGGCGACCGTGCCGCTCAGATGAATGTCGCGGCTCGAGCTGCCGACCAGCAGATCGAAGTCACCGGGCTCGACGATACGCTCGCCGCACGCGTCGGTGAAGTTCAGCATGTCCACCGGCAGTTTCACGCGCACACGCGCCGACGCACCGGCCGCGAGCGGCACGCGCGCAAACGCCTTCAGCTCGCGGACCGGCCGCGCGACCGACGCGTGCCGGTCGCGCACGTAGATCTGCACGATCTCGGTGCCGTCGCGCGCGCCGATGTTGTCGACCGTGAAGCTCAACCCGATAGTACCGTTTTCGATCGACACTTCGCTGTGCGCGAGCGCGAGATCGCCGTAACGGAACTGCGTATAGCCGAGACCGAAACCGAACGGATAGCGGCAGCCGAAATGGTATGCAATCGGCGTTCCCGCGCTCTTCAGACGATGGTTATACACGTACGGCACGGCGCCCGCGCTCTTCGGCACCGACAGCGGCAGACGGCCGCTGAAATTGGCGCGGCCCACCAGCAGATCGGCCAGCGCCTCGGCGCCACGCTCGCCCGGCGCGAACGCCATGATCTGCGCGGCGATGCGGTCTTCGAGGCCGCCGAGATTGTACGGACGGCCGCCCGTCATCACGACGACCGTCGGCGTGCCGCTATCGACCACTGCCTGCAGCAACGCCTGCTGCACACCCGGCAGGTCGAGGCTGTCGGTATCGGACCCTTCGCCGACCGTGCCGGACTGGAACAGGCCCGCCAGATCGCCGACGAACACCAGCGCGACGCCCGCTTGCCGAGCGGCCTCGACCGCGCCCGCGATGCCGTCGGTGTCCTTGCTGATCAGCTCATCGCAATGCGCGTCGCCGGTCAGATCGAGCGACACGTCGCCCGGGAACACCGGCGCGCCCGCGCGGCGCTCCTTGATGATGTCGCAACCCTGCGCGTGAATTACGCGCTCGTCGCCGAGCAACGCGCGCAGCGAACGCAGCGGCGTCGCGATCGAAGCAGTGGACTGCTCGCCGCTGTTGATCAGGTGCACCGGGAAGCTGTAGCCGGCGAGCAGCGCGAGCGGATCGTCGGCGGTCGGGCCGATCACCGCGATCTTGTCCGGGCCGTGCGCGTCGAGCGGCAGCACGTCGCCTTGATTGCGCAGCAGCACCGCCGATTCGAGCGCAACCTGATACGCGGTATCGCCCGCGGTCGCGCTTTTCACGTCGACGCGTTCGGGATCGACGTACGGATTCTCGAACAGGCCGAGCTGGAATTTCACGCGCAGCACGCGCGAGACGGCGGTATCGATCGTCGCTTCGCTGATCTCGTTGCGCTCGAGCGCTTCCTTCAGATGCACCGCGCACTCGTGACCCGGCAGCTCCACGTCGAGGCCGGCGTTGAACGCGAGGGCCGCGGCCGACGCGCTGTCGCGCGCCACGGCATGATGGCTGAACAGCAGGTCGACGCCCGCGTAATCGGCGACGACGAGACCGTCGAAGCCCCATTTCTCTCGCAGCGTGTCGTGCAGCAGCGCGCGATCGCCATGACAGGGTACGCCGTCGACGTCGTGATAGGCGGGCATCACCGAGCCCGCGTTCGCGAGCTTCACGGCCATTTCGAAAGGCAGCATGAACACGTCGTTGAGCTCACGCGGACCGACATGCACCGGCGCATGATTGCGGCCGCCTTCGCTCGCCGAATGACCGACGAAATGCTTGAGCGTCGCGAGCAGATCGCGCTGTTCGCCCTGCAGGCCCTTCACGTAATGACACGCGAGCACGCCAACCAGATACGGGTCTTCGCCGAGCGTCTCCTCGGTGCGGCCCCAACGCGGGTCGCGCGACACGTCGAGCACCGGCGCGAGCCCCTGATGACAGCCGATCGAGCGTGCCTGCTCGCCGATGATCGTGCCCACTTCGCCGACCAGTCGCGGATTCCACGTCGCCGCATAGTTCAACGGCGACGGGAACAGCGTCGCGTCCTTGATCATGAGCCCGACGAGGCATTCCTCGTGTGACATCACCGGAATGCCGAGGCGCGTGTCTTCGACCATCTTGCGCTGCAGCTCGTTGAGCGCGCGTACGCCTTCTTTCGGATCGACCGTATGCGTGCCGAGCGGACGCGTGATCTGGCCGAGGCCATGCTGCAGGATCTCATCGACCGTGATCTGGTTGGCGCTCTGCGCGAAATCGATGCTACGCGCCTTGTGATTGCCATCGGCCGACAGCTTCAGCCACGCGGCGTGAAGCTGCGCAATCTTTTCGTCGAGTGTCATGCGCGCGAGCAGATCGGCCACGCGCTCTTCCACGGCTGCCGCTGGATTGCGGTAGAGCGGGACCTCACTTTGGCGAAGCAACATCGAAAACTCCTTTTTTTTATCGTGGTGTACGAAGCGCATGAAGCGCCGACAAATCCGTTGTTTCTGACAAGCGTGCGGCATGGCGTTGCTTCAGCCCGGATGCCATCCCTTCTATTTCAGATACCTTTCCAGACTTCGCAGTCCTGCTAATCGATCGAACGCAGCCGCGACTCGAATTCGCCGTGTTTGATCGACTACGGGTCGTTCGTCGCGTCTAGCGACGCGATGCAATGGGACCGCTTGCTCGCGTCGTGCAAGCAGCGCGATCGCAAGCGGATCAGTGCAGACGCGGCAGCGCGAAATCCTTGTCGTCGAACACGTGGCACGCGTGCGGTGCGAACGCCAGTTCGACGCGTTCGTCGTGCGTCACGCCACCGTCGCCGGGCAGCTTGGCGATCATCGTGTTGCCGTCGCGCACGCCACCGTCCACATGCACGTAGCTGTGCTCGCCCATCCGTTCGACCAGGCGCACGGCGCAGCGGATTGTCTGCACGCCGGCCTGCGCCGACGGCAGGGCAAGATGCTCCGGCCGGATGCCGAGCGTGACCTGCGAACCGACGCGCTGCCTGCGGCCGTCGACCTCGGCGCGCACGCGCTCGCCCGTGGTCAGCTCGACCTGAATGCCCTTGTCGTCGACCGCGAGCACCGTGGCCGGCATGAAGTTCATCTTCGGCGAACCGATGAAGCCAGCGACGAAGCGGCTCTTCGGCCGGTGGTACAGATCGAGCGGCGCGCCGATCTGCGCGATGCTGCCGTGCTTTTCCATGTCCGCGCCGGCGTGTAGCAGCACGATCTTGTCGGCGAGCGCCATCGCTTCGATCTGGTCGTGCGTGACGTACACCGCGCTCGCGCGGTTGAACTCGCGATGCAAACGGGCGATTTCGGTACGCGTCTGCACGCGCAGCGAGGCGTCGAGATTCGACAGCGGCTCGTCGAACAGGAACACGCCCGGCTCGCGCACGATTGCGCGCCCGATCGCCACGCGCTGGCGCTGGCCGCCGGACAGCGCAGCGGGGCGGCGTTCGAGGTAGCTGTCGAGTTGCAGCGCGGCAGCGGCGCTGCGCACCTTCTTGTCGATGATGGCCTTATCGACCTTCGCCTGACGCAGGCCGAATGCCATGTTCTCGTACACGCTCATATGCGGATAGAGCGCGTAGTTCTGGAACACCATCGCGACCTGGCGCTTCGCGGGTTCGACGTTGTTCATCAGTTGACCGTCGATGCGCAGTTCACCGTCGGTGATCGATTCGAGACCGGCGATCATGCGCAACAGCGTGGACTTGCCGCAGCCCGACGGCCCGAGGAACACGCAGAATTCGTCCCTGCCGACTTCGAGGTTGGCGTCGCGGATCACCGAGTTACCGCTCGTATAGGACTTCTGTACGTTAGTGAGAGAGATGCTTGCCATATCGTTTATGCGAAGTTCGGTGTGCGGGCCACTTTGGCCCACACGATTCGAGGTGAGGTGCGATGCGGATCAGCCCTTGAGCGAGCCGGCCATCATCCCCTTGATCACGCGCTCCTGACCGAACGCGTAGGCAACGATCAGCGGCAACGACGTGAGAACGAGGACAGACAGCATCGAGGGTATGTTCGACGCGTATTGCCCCATGAAGTCCCAAATCGCGAGCGGCAGCGTACGGTGCTCGGCCGTCGACGTGAGCATGTACGCGAAGATGAACTCGTTCCACAGACCAATGCCGTTGAAGATCGTCACGGTGGCGAGCCCCGGTGCCGAAAGAGGGAAGAAAATACGCCAGAAGATGCGGAACGGACTGCAGCCGTCGAGCTGCGCCGCTTCTTCGAGCTCGCGCGGAATCTGGCGCATGAACTCGGTCAGGATGAAGATCGACACCGGCAGACTGAGGGCCACATAAGGGCCGAGCAGCGCGAACGCGGTGTCGTAAAGGCCGAGGTTGCGCGTGAGCAGATAGATCGGCACGAGCGTCGCATGCAGCGGCACGATCATGCCGGCGACCACCAGACCGAACAGCGTCTTGTTCAGCGAGAAGCGCAAACGCGCAAACACGTAGGCCGCCATCGCACTGATGATGACGATCAGCAGCACCGACACGCCCACCGTGAACACGCTGTTACGGAAATAAGTGAAAAACGGCCCCTGCAGCACAGCCGCGTAGTTACCCCAATACAGGTGGCTCGGTGGCGCCCACACTGACGTCGCGAAGGTCTCTTCCTGGCTCTTGAAGCTCGATGCGACCATGAAGAGAAACGGAATCGTCGTGACGGCCAGCCAGATCAGTGCCAGCAGAGGAACCCCCACGCGGGGGAAGCGTAGTTTCTTGTTCATGGTTCAGACCTCGGTTGCATAACGGCGGGTGAAGTACATCGACACCGCCGCCACCGTGATGACGATAAGGAACATCGCCGAGCCGATGGTGCTGCCGTAGCCGAGTTGAAACGAACTGAACACCGTGCGATACATGTAGGTGGCCATCACCTCGGACGAGCCTTCGGGGCCGCCACCGGTCATGACGAAGACGAGATCGAAGTAACGCAGCGACCCGAGCACCGACAGCAGCACAGCGGTGCGCACCGTGCCTTGCAGGTGCGGCAGCTTGATGCGCCAGAAAATGGTCCACTCGGATGCGCCGTCGAGGAGCGCAGCCTCGTTGACCTCGGCCGGCATCGACGAGAGGCCGGCGAGAAACAGAATCATGTAGAAAGGCGCGTTCTGCCAGATGATCACGGCGATGGTCGCAGCCAGCGAAAAATGCGGATCGCCCAGCCAGTCCTTCGCGAGGCCATCAAGCCCGAATGCCTGCAGCGCGACGTTGATCGGACCGAAATTCGGATCGTAGATCTGCTTGAACAGCACACCGATCGCCACGCTCGACATCAGCAGCGGCAGGAAATAGAGAACCTTGAGCAAGCGCGAGCCACGACCGGCCTTCTCCAGCAGCACGGCGAGCGCGAGCGCGATCGGAAGCTGGACGACGATCGACGCGACAGCAAGAATCACGTTGTTCTTCAGCGATTGCCAGAACACCATGTCGTGCGCGAGCCGCGCCCAGTTCGCGAGCCCGATATAACGGGCAGTGTTGCCGAGGCCGTTCCAGTCGAGCAGCGACAGCCGCAGGCTGGAGACGAGCGGATAAAGCAGGAACACGGCCAGCAGCAGCAGCGACGGCGCAAGAAACACAACCGTGACGAGCGTTTGCGATGAAAATCTCAGCCGGCGTTCGGGTGTAGCGGAAAGTGCGATATTCACGGGCTTGTATGCCGACCGGCACCTCGCGGTGCCGGTCGGACTTTTCTTTAAGACTGGAGATCAGCCGCCCTTCTTCGAAGCGGCTTCCATTTGCTGCGCAGCAGCCTCAGGCGTCAGCGACAGACCGAACAGTGCTTGCGTCGTGTCCTTGTGCAATTCACCGAGGGCCGGCGGCAGTGCCTGGTCGTACCAGAGCTGCACGCTCGGAGCGGCGGCAAGCATTTGCTGCAGACGCTGCGTGAACGGATCGTCGATCTTGACGTGATTGACCGGCGGGAGCTTGTGGTCATCCGACGCGCGAGCCTGCATCGCCTGCTCGTCGGTCAGTGCCTGGATCAGCTTGAATGCTGCGTCCGGCGTCTTGCACTCGGTCGAGATGCTGAGGAAGCCGTCGCCGACCGTGCCGATCAGGTCGCGCGGATCACCCTTGCCACCCGACACGCTCGGGAACGCGAAGAAGTCGAGGTCCTTCGAGAACGTCGGATTTTCGTTCGCGATCGTCGAAGCTTCCCAGGCGCCCATCAGCTCCATGGCAGCCTTGCCCGTGTACAGCAGGCGGCGCGAGGCGCCCGAGTCGTAATCGAGACCGTTGATGCCCGGTGCGAACGCGCCAGCCTTCACGAGTTCCTGAATGCGCTTGCCGGCTTCGACGAACGCCGGATCTTCGAAGCCCTTGCCCTTGCCTTCGATCGCGTCCTTCACGACTTGCGGACCGCCGATACGGTCGACGAGGTACATGTAGTACATCGAACCGGTCCACTTGTTCTTGTTCGCGAGCGAGAACGCTGCAACGTTGTGCGACTTCAGCACTTCAACGACGTGCATCAGTTCATCCCACGTCTTCGGCGGCGTGATGCCGTACTTCTTGAAGACTTCCTTGTTGTAGAAGATCACCGCGGCCGCCGCGTTTTCGGCGGCAACACCGTAGGTCTTGCCGTCGAACGTCGTGACATTCCACGACGCTTGCATGAAGCGGCTGCGGTACGCCGGATCCTTCTCCAGGTACGGCGTGAGGTCGGCAATCTGGCCGGATTTCACGTACTCGTGCAGCCCGCCGCCGCCCCAGTTCTCGAACACGCACGGCGGCTGGTTCGCGCCGAAAGCGACCTTCAGCTTAGTCTTGTACGCCTCGTTCAGGACGTGCGAATTCTCGACCTTGTAGCCCGGAACCGCCTTTTCGAATCGATCCGACGCGTCGCGAATGATCTTGCTCGACGACGCATTGGTCTGCTGGTCCCATACCGTGATCGTTTTGGAGTCCGCCGCTACGGCGTTCGAAACAACTGCAGACAACGAAAACAGCAGCGCCGTCGCGCCGATGATGGACCGCGCTTTAAACAAAGCCGGGTACGCCATGGGTGTGTCCCCTCTTCTGGATTTATAAGAAATCACCGAAACATTAACGTTAGCCTTAACGTTACTGAATGTTAGGTCGATGCGCGAAGTAAGGCTATGCGGGATTTTACCTGGTCCCGGCGGGCTGCGACGCAACTGCCCTATAAGATTGACCGATTGTGGGAAAGCTGAAATATAAAGGGTTCTGCTAGAATAACGACTACATAAACGGTATCGCTAACGCGATTAGCGAGTCGACCCATCCAATGACCTCTCGCACACCTTCGACCCGCATGGCAAGACAAACCCCAACGCTTGAGCACGTTGCCAAGCTTGCCGGGGTGTCCCAGATGACCGCGTCGCGCGCTCTCAACGGCCGTCCCGGCGTGTCGCGCGAAACCCGCGACGAAGTCCTGAGAATCGCGTCGGACATCGGTTACGTCGTCAACCGCACCGCGCAGAAACTGTCGGGCGGCCGCAACGGCATCATCGGCATCATCACGCCGACACTCGACACGCAATTCTCCAGCGAACTGATTCTCGGCGCGGGCCGCGCGGCGCGCGGCGCGGGCTGCGAAATGCTGGTCTACACGGTGTTCGACGAAGATCGTCATACGCATCACGACCTGCTTGGGCTCATCCAGCAATTCTCCGACGGTATCCTCGCCATTCTTCCGCGCGAGTCGCTGTGCCTCGAGGCGCTCGCCACCGCGAAGGTACCGGTCGTCGTCGTCGATCAGCGCGGCACGCTGACGGGCTTCCCGTCGGTGTCGGTCGACAACTACGGCGGCGCCTGTCTCGCGGTCGAGCACCTCGCCGAGCTCGGTCACAAGCGCATCGCGTTTCTGGCCGGCGACGAAACGATCGAAGGCGTGCGCGACCGGCAACGCGGCTATCACGACACGCTGGCTCGCCTCGGCCTGCCACGCGAAGACGCGCTGGTCGCCGCGGGCGACCTGTCGCAAATGATGGCGTTCGACGTCACGTTCGACCTGCTGAATCTCGCCGAGCCGCCCACCGCGATCTTCACGGCCAACGACCAGAGCGCGTTCGGCGTGATTGCCGCGATCCGCGAAGCGGGTCTGCGCGTGCCGGACGACATCTCGGTGATCGGCTTCGACGACATCCCGATGTCCGAGCAGTTTCACCCGGCGCTCACCACGATCCGCCAACCGTTCCAGCAAATGGCGCGCTCGGCGGTCAACACGCTGCTCGCGCAGATCGCAGGGATCGACGCCGCTTCGCAGCGCATCACGCTGCCGGCGGAACTGGTGGTGCGCGATTCCACCGGCCCCGTCCGCACCAGGCAGCGCCGCGTCCGTCACCAGATCGTTTCGACGTAAGTCGACGCGCGCACCTTCGCATCCGAAGTCACGAGCGCGCCGCCATGCGTGCGCGCGGTCGCGACGATCAGGCGTTGATGCAAGGCGAGCGTGGGCGGCAGCGTGGCCGCGCGAAACGCGATCTCGGTGTCGACCGGAATCATCCGCACGCCGTCGAGCGACAGAAACGTCGACATCCAGCTGCGCGCGTCCATCGACAGCCCGAGACTGCCGACCTTCACGAACTCCGCGATTTCGAACGCACTGATTGCCGAAATCAGGATCTCGCCGCCGGCGAGCTCCCGATCGATCGCATCGTGCGCGGCCTGGCTCAGCGCCTTTTGCCTGCCGAGCCAGCACACGAGCGCAAGCGTGTCGAGCGTGATCATTACTCGTCCTGCTCGGCAGTGACAGGCTGCAACGCGTGCTTCAGGTTGAAATGCGTAATCGACGCACGCAGCAGCTCGAGCGGGTTTTCCTGCTTGCTGCGATACGGCCGGATTTCGATGGTGGGTTGCCCGCGGTCGGTGACGACCACGGTTTCGCCCAATGCCTCGACCTGACGGAACAGCTCGCAGGCCCGGGACTTGAAAATGGCTTTAGATACTCGCTTTTCCATGACGCTCTCCACCCAGCAAAAATCCAACGGTATTTTTTGTATCGGGCCGGTGCGCCCGCAGGCGAACACCCGCGATGCGTGCCCGACATTCTTTATCAACCTTGCTCTCAGTCGTTGCTTCCCAGCCTACTGCCAGGAGCTCCCTCAAGCTCCAATCCAACTCGCGGCGACAACTACCGTAACCGCGACACAGCCTGCATCGGTCGCGCCAATTCCTGCGCGCAACCGATGCACGTTCATCTAATCAATTGGCTTTACACAGACCGCTCTGGCCATACCGGGTCGTGCCGGATAGCGGCGCGGCGCGTCTTGGCTTGCAATGTTTTGCCCCGTGTTATAGATCTTCGAATAGACGCAAACTTGCTGAACGTTACCCTTAACGTTAGCGGATGTTAATGGCGCATGTTCGCGGCCGCCATGCGGAGTTTACCTAAGCTCCGAACCACTATCCGCCCCTCGACTGGACCCGCTAAATCAAGCCCGGCAAGGAGAAAGCTAGATGCAAGTCGTCGAAAGTACCGCGTAATATTTAATGCAAACTGGCTAACGTCATCGCTGCTTGCGTCAGTCTTCGTCGTTCGATGCAGGGGGCCCGGATGAAGGCTCCGCATCGAAATGCACGATCCACGCATGCAACGATTCGCGCGGCTTCTTCAGCCTGCCGCGCTGCTGCGGCTCGCCTTCACTAGCCGGTTGCCCGCGGTCCGCGGCAGCAGCGGTTTCACCAGACGTTCGGTCAGACCGGTGCCCGGACGGATTGCTAGCCGCGGCCTCGCCATCGTCGTTCGCTACATTTTTCTCCATCGCACTATCCGCCATCGGTGTACCGTTGGTCACTCGCCGACATCGGCCTGTCAAACCACCGCGCCGACGTCCTCGCCGACTTCGGGTCGCGCGAGGCTCACCGCGGCGCCATTCGCATCGAACAGCGTGACCGACGACGACGCCACCTTGATCCCGACACGCGCGCCGACCGCGTGCTGCGCGTCCTTCTTGTCGAGCTTCAGCGCGATCGCGTGCGCCATGCCATCGAGTCGAGCATGCAGGATCGAGACGTCGCCGAGATGCTCGACCAGTTCGACACGCGCGTCGAGACCTTCGTCGAGCGAGCCGATGCCCAGATGCTCGGCGCGCACCCCGAGCGTCAACTCGCCACTGACCGGCTGCGCCAGCCGGCCGGGCAGCACGATGCGCTGGCTCGCGCCGGCGAGCGCCACGACGGTTTGCGCATCGCTTCGCGACACCAGCGTCGCGGTCAGCATGTTCATCTGCGGCGAGCCGATGAAGCCGCCAACGAAGCGGTTCGACGGCCGCTCATACAGGTCGAGCGGCGCGCCGGTCTGCTCGATGCGGCCTTTGTTGAACACGACGATCTGCTGGCCCAGCGTCATCGCCTCGACCTGATCGTGTGTGACGTAGATCATCGTCGTGCCCAGTTCGCGATGCAGCTTCGCGAGCTCGATACGCATCTGCACGCGCAGCGCCGCATCGAGATTCGACAGCGGTTCGTCGAACAGGAACACGCGCGGCTTGCGCACGATCGCCCGTCCGATCGCGACGCGCTGGCGCTGGCCGCCCGACAGCGCCTTCGGTTTGCGCTCCAGCAGATGTGTGATCTGCAGGATCTCGGCGGCACGGCCCACCGCCTCGCGCACTTCCGTTTTCGACTTGCCCGACAGCTTCAGCGAAAAGCCCATGTTTTCCGCAACCGTCATGTGCGGGTAGAGCGCGTAGCTCTGGAACACCATCGAGATGCCGCGGTCCGTGGGCTGCAGATCGTTGACGCGTACGCCGTCGATCAGAATGTCGCCGCCCGTCACCGACTCGAGCCCCGCGATCATGCGCAGCATCGTCGACTTGCCGCAGCCCGACGGTCCCACGAACACCGTGAACTGGCCGTCCGGGATGCGCAGGTCGATGCCCTGGATCACCTGCGGTCCTTCGCCATACGTCTTCGTGACGTTGCGCAATACGAGTTCGCCCATTTGATGTCTCCTCCTCAATCCTTGTACTTGCAGACCCCGCGTGACGCTATCCCACTGCCGCACTGCTGTCGCGCCACGCGAGGTTCGACGCGCCCGTCGCCGGGCGTGCGCCTCAGCGCACGGCCGCGACGCCGGCGTGTTGCGCGATCACGTCGCGATACCACAACGCGCTGTCCTTCAGCGTGCGCTCCTGGCTCGCGTAGTCGACGTAGACCATGCCGAAGCGCTTGTCGTAGCCCGACGCCCATTCGAAGTTGTCCATCAGGCTCCAGGCGAAATAGCCCGCCACGTCGACGCCCTGTTTCACCGCGTCGGACAAAGCGGCGAGATGCAGGTCGTAGAAGCGCACGCGCTCGGCGTCGTGCACGCGGCCGTTATCGAGCACGTCTTTCGCCGCGCAGCCGTTCTCGGTGATGTAGATCGGCGGCAGCTTGTAGTCGGCGTTGATGCGCGTCAGCAATTCGGTGAGACCTTGCGGATAGACTTCCCAATCCATGTCGGTGAAGCCGAGCGCGCCCGGCGGACGCTTCTCGCCCGATGCGCTCGCGAAGATCCGCGTGTAGTAGTTGACGCCGAGGAAGTCCATCGGCGTGCCGATCACGTCGAAATCGCCGCTCCGGATCACGTCTTGCGGACCGTTCGCGCCATACCATTGCAGTGCCTCGGCCGGATACTCGCCCTTGAACAGCGGGTCCATGTACCAGCGCACGAACTTCGCGTATTCGAGCGACGCGGCGGCCTGATCTTCGGGCGCATCCGTCGCGCCATGCGCCGGCGACTGGTTCAGCACGATGCCGAGCGGCGCCTTCACGCCATCGGCGCGCAGTGCCTGCAACGCGAGACCGTGCGACAGCAGCAGATGGTGCGCGACATGCGTGGCCTTCTTCAGATCGGCGTTGCCCGGCGCGAAATAGCCGGTTGCGTTGCCGAGCCACGCGGTGCACCACGGTTCGTTGTGCGTCGCGATCGATGCAATGCGATCGCCGAGCACGCTGCCGATCTTGCGCGCGTAGTCCGCGAAGCGATAAGCGGTGTCGCGGCTTTCCCAGCCGTTTTGCGTATGCTGCAGCGACAACGGCAGGTCCCAGTGATACAGCGTTGCGAACGGCTGGATGTCGCGCTCGAGCAAACCGTCGACAAGGCGCTCGTAAAACGCGAGGCCCTTGTCGTTGAATGCGCCGCGGCCAGTCGGCTGCACGCGCGGCCAGGCGATCGAAAAGCGATAAGCCTTGACCCCGAGTTCGGCCATCAGGTCGAGGTCTTCCTCGACGAGGTGATAGTGATCGCATGCGACATCGCCGTTCTCGCCGTTCACGACCTTGCCCGGCACGTTGCAGAACGCGTCCCAGATCGACGGGCCGCGGCCGTCCTCATGCGCTGCGCCTTCGATCTGGTAGGAACTCGTGGCGACGCCCCAGACGAAGTCTTCGTTGAATCGATACGTCGACATAGATGATGTTGTCCTGAGTGTCACGCCCGCGAGGACGTGAAAAATGAAAGAAAGAATCTCAAGCCTTGACCGCGCCGGTCGTCAGACCGTCGATCAGACGCCGCGAGGTGAATGCGAACAGCACCAGCAACGGCAGCACCGCGACCGCGGAGCCCGCCATCACCGCGCCCCAATCCGAATTGGTCGGACTTTGCAGAATGCGCAGAGCGAGCGGCAGCGTGTACATCGACGGCGAACGCAGCACGACGAGCGCCGACAGAAAGTTGTTCCACGCCTGAATGAAGCTGATCAGTCCAAGCGTACCCAGCGCCGGTCCCAGCAGCGGCATCACGATGCTCCAGTAGATGCGGAATTCACCGCAGCCGTCGATGCGCGCCGCCTCGATCAGCTCGGACGGAATCGCCGCCGCGACGTACTGGCGCATCAGGAACACGCCGAGCGCGGCGGCCGCGCCAGGTACGTACAGCGCGCGCGGCTGATCGATCCAGCCGAGCAGGTTCATCGTCATGAAGGTCGGAATCATGCCGAGGAACGGCGGCACCAGCATCGCGGTCAGCGCGATCGCGAACAGCGTCTTCTTGAAGCGGAATTCGTACATCGCGAACGCGTAGCCGGCCATCGACGTGACGAGCAGCGTCAGCACGGTTTGCATCGTGGCCGTATAGAAGCTCCAGCCGAGATTGCGCCAGAACGGAATGTGCCGCATCAGCGAGGCCATGTTGTCGAGAAACGCGCTGCCGAACCACAGCGGGGGCGGCATCGAGAAAATCTCGGAACTCGTGTGCGTCGCGAACACGAACATGAAGTAGAACGGCGAGAACATCAGCAGCGCGCCGGCCGCCACGATCGCGTAGCCGATATAACGGCCCTTGTTGTTCGACGATTTCATCGCTGTGTCTCCTCGTTCATGCCGCTGCGGTGAAAGATCCGCGTGTTCAACCACATCAACGCGCCGATCGAAATGAACAGCAGCCATGCGATCGAACTCGCGGTGCCGAAATCGCCGTCGTGGAATGCGGTGCGATACATATAGACGGCCGTCGTCAGACCGGACTGGCTGGTACCCATGCCTTCGTTCGGCAGCAGGATGAACGGCTCTTCGAACAGCTGCAGCCCACCGATGATCGACAGCGTGACCGCGAAGAAAATCATCGGCTTGATCAGCGGAATCGTGATGCGGGTGAACTGTTGCCAGCCGTTCGCGCCGTCGACGCGCGCGGCCTCGTAAAGGTCCTTCGGAATGGTTTGCAGCGCCGACAGATACAGCACCGTGTTCCAGCCGACATAGCGCCAGAAGATCACCACCGACACCGCCGGCTTGACGTTCTTCGGGTTATACAGCCACTCGATCGGATGCGCAGGGACGATCCAGTGCAGGCCGGGCAGCTTGCCGAGCTCGGCGATCGCGAGGTTGATCATGCCGAAGTCGGTCGAATACAGCGACGAGAAGATCAGCGCGATCGCGACGCTCGACGTGATGAACGGCAGGAAGTACAGGCCGACCACCAGGTTGCGCCAGCGGCGAAACGCGGTTTGCAGAAAAAATGCGAGCGGCAGCGCCACCAGATGCTGCGGCACGCCGGACATGATCGCCATCGACGCGGTGTTGTACAGCGACTTCCAGTACCACGGGTCGGTCAGCGTGAACGTGAAGTTCGACAGACCCACCCACTTCATGCTCGCGAGCCCCGCCGTCGCGTCCCAGCTCTGGAACGACAGGTACAGCGAAAACAGCAGCGGGAACGCCATGAATAGCGCGAACAGCAGGAAAAATGGACCGAGAAACAGGTAGGGTGCGACTTTCACCGGATCGAGCCGCGAAGTTCTGCGCGGCGCGGCGAACGGCGCGGGCGAGCTCAGCACGTCGCTAGCGCGCGCATCGCGGGCGACCTCTGGGGTCGTGGGCAGCGGGGTGTTCATCAATAGTTCCGTCCAGTCGGGCGTAGCCGGGATCGATGACCGGCCACGCTGTTTGCAGCAGACTTGCAGCGCGCTGCGACACACTTCGGTCGCGGCACGCAGCGTGCCGCGACCTTGCATCGATACCGCTTAACGGCGGACCCGATGCGCGATCTGGTCCTGCGCTTCCTGGAGCGCCGTATGCACGTCTGCACCGTCGTCGACGACCTTGTCGAGCGCCGAATGCACTGCTTCCTCGGCGACCTGGTCGTACTTGCTACGCTGGATCGCCGGGATGTGCGAGGCTGCGTCACGCCAGATCAGACGCGCTTTCTCGTTGCCGAGGAATGCGACCGGCTCCGCGAAAAACGTGTCGTTCTGCGCGGCAAGCAGCGCGGGGAATGCGTCGATCGAACGGAACGATGCGAGCTGCGTGTCCTGGCGCGTCGTCAGGAACTTGATGAATTCCCACGACATCGGCTTTTGCGTCGCCTTCGCCGGGATCGAGTAGAACGTGCCGCCGAACGATGCGTACGCGTTGTTCGGCAGATTGGCCGCGCGCCACAGACCCTTCGTGTCCGGGGCGATCCACGACGACAGGTGGCCACCGAGCCACGCGCCCATCATCTGCGTCGAGACGGTCCCGCGCTTGAAGCTTTCGGCCCATTCGTTCGACCAGGGCGTGATCTTCGCGTCGAGACCGAGGTCGCGTGCTTTCTTCGCGAGCTCGAACGCCTTCACGAAACGCGGCGACGTGACGACCGGATTGCCGGCCTTGTCGAAGTACACGCCATCGCCTTCCTTCAGGTCGGCGCGAATGTAGATGTCCTCGATATCGCGCGACGATGCCATCAGGTACGCACCCGTCGCCTTCTTGATCTTCACGCCCGCCGCCAGGTACGAGTCCCACGACTTCGTCAGGTCGGCTTCGGTCACGCCCGCCTTGTCGAGAAGGTCCTTGCGATAGAACAGCGTGCCCGGACCGATATCGGCCGGCATGCCGACGATCGTGCCGTCCTGCGTGGTCGCCTGCGCAAACGTGTAGTTGATGAACTGGCTTTTGTACTGGCCCGTGTTATACGGCGCCTTCGACAGATCTTCGAGACCGCCGCCCGAGGCGAAGCGGCCGATAAAGCCGACCTCCACCGCCATCACGTCGGGCAGATCGGAGCTCGTCGCGAGTGCGGTGGTCATTGCGTTGTGGTGATCGGCGATCGCGAGCGACGACACCTTGATGTCGACGTCCGGATGCAGCTTCTTCCACGCCGGAAGCGCGTCCTTGATTTCCTGATCCAGCTTCGGAAAGACCGCGACCGTCAACGTGGTGTTGGCGTGCGCGCCGACTGCGGCCAGGCTGAGCAGAACGGCAGTGGCAGAGCCTGAAAAGCGGAATTTCATTACTCGTCTCCTGAAGAACCTTGTTTGAATTGCATTCGATGAATACCCGGTTGCTGCGACCTACTTCCCCTGTTGTCTTTGTTGCTGCTTTGCTTGGTGCTGCTTTGCCTGGTGCTGAATGCTCTGCTGAATTTCTGCTTGACTGCCAATACCTGAAAGCGCTTTCACGTTGAGGCGAAAAAAAAAGCCGCTACGTAGGCGTATCCCCCCGTTTTACCGGCGGCGTGATTCGCCGCGTGGTTTCACGCGTCACGAGCGTGAGCGGAATCGGGCTTAGCGCGATCGACTGCTTGCGGATCATCTGCACGATGCCTTGTGCGGCGAGGCGGCCGATTTCGTAAGTCGGCTGGCGGACCGTCGTCAAAGGCGGCGTCATGTACGACGATGTCGGCAAATCGTCGAAGCCGACCAGCGACACGTCGTCCGGCACCCGCACGCCGCGGCGGAACATCGCGAGGCGCGCGCCGTACGCGGTTTGATCGTTTGCGCAGAACACCGCGCTGAACGATCGATGCCGCGCCATCAGGCGCTCCATCGCTGCGACGCCGCCCGTTTCGAGGTAATCGCCCTGCTCGACGAGCTCGGCATCGAAACCGATGCCCGCTTCCTCGAGCGCGGTTTGGTAGCCGACGAGGCGCTCGATCGCATCCTCGTGACTTGCCGGCCCGGCGATGAAGGCGATCTCGCGATGGCCTTGCTCGATCAGATGATGGGTCGCGTCGCGTGCGCCCTGCATGTTGTCGATCGGCAGGCCAGCGAGCGTCGCGCTGTTTTGTACCGAGCGGCCGAGTACGAGCATTGGTGCGTGCCGCGAGTAGTCGGTCAACGTCGACTCATCGAGTTGCGCGTGCAGCAAGATGATTCCATCGACGCGCCGCGCGATGAACTGCTCGAGGCGCGCCTTTTCGTCGTCGATGTTCCAGCGGCTGCTCACGAAGATCGGCGTAAAGCCCGGCTCGTACAACGACTCCTCGATGCCGCGCAGCCACTCGGCGTAAAACGGGCTCGACACCGCCTGCGTCAATACGCCGATCGTTTCGGTCCGCCCGCTCGCGAGACTGCGCGCGAGCACGTTCGGCCGATAGTTGAAACGCGCGATCGCCGCTTCCACCGCCTGCTGCTTGGCGGGAAGCACGCGCGCAGAACCATTCAGGATCCGCGATACGGTGCTCGGAGAAACACCAGCCGCGCGCGCGATGGCTTCGAGCGTCACGTTGGGCGCAGCGGGTACGTTGGATACCTTGGGCGCGCCGGGTTTATCGTTGGAGCCGTCGTGGGTCATGAGTTCTGCCTGAATCCTGTGATGAAAGCGCTTTCAGATATGAAGAGGCGCACTACGTCCGGTGATGAATTCGAAAAGAAGAAAAAGCAGCCGATGCGACGAGGGTGGAGGAGGCGTCGCACCGGCCTCTCTATGAAAGAGAAATAAACAGTCCTTGAAACAAAGAGATCACTGCGATTGCTGATCAGGCAACCTCAACTCAGAACGAGGTCATGATCCCGGCGAAGACGCCGGTCTGGCTATGACCATAGTTCGGGTTGCTGTTCGACGACGTGCCCGTCACCGCATCGAAGTTGTTGTTGCCGTACGGCCCGTTGCCGAGGTTCAGGTTCGACGTCGAGCTGTTGTGCACGTAGCCGGCTTCCGTGTACAGGAACGTGCGCTTCGACAGCGCGTACGTCGCGGCGAGCGTGAACAGCGTTGCATTGCCGTTGCCGTTGTTCGCGTTCGCGTGGTAGACCGCAGCCGTCAACAGCGTGGGCGACGTGACCTGCCATGCAGCGCCGACCCATTCGTGGTTCACACTCGTCGGCGCGCTCACGCCGAGAGGCTGCGACGCATCGGTTACGCCCACGCTCGCGTTGGTCGCATCAGGCGCGCTCAGGTGCTGGTAGCCCGCGTACAGCTTGACCGGACCTAGCACGTACGTGCCGCCGACAAGGGCCATCCGCGAAGCAGAGTAGACGTTGTTGAACGAGCCGTTGGCGCCGCGCACTTCGTCATAGATCACGCGGACGTCGCCGTTGCCCCACGTGTACACACCTTCGACCGCGTTTGTACGACCCTGGCCGGTCGGCACGCCAGCCGAGTTGACAGGCGCCGAGTTCCAGCTCGTGTTGTTGGTCAGCGAATACTGGCCCTTCAGCACGAGGCCGCCGAACAGCACCGGCGAGTTGTACTCCGCGCCGTTGCTGGTGCTCGCCCAGTTGCGGCCGCGCACCAGTGTCGAGATCGCGTAGCGCTGCATCACCTGCGGGTCGGTGCCCCAGCTGTCCTGCGAAAGTTCGCCGGCGCCGAGGTTACCGATCTTGAACAAACCCCAGTGGTCGTTCGTCAGCCCCACCGTTGCGTGACGGCCGAACAGATTGCCCGCGGATGCACCGGTCATCGTGTTGAGCTGTCCTTCGAGCTGGAAGACCGTCTTCGTGCCGCCGCCGATATCTTCGGCGCCCTGCAGGCCGAACCACGAGCAACCCCAGTCGCCGCTTTGGGCTGACCACGCATGGCCGCCCGGGAGGCCGGTTTCAAACTGGATGCCGTTGTCGATACGGCCGTACAACGTGACACTGCTCTGTGCATGGGCCACCGTCGTCGCGGCTGCCATCACCGACACAGCAATAAGCTTCTTCTTCATTTAGATATCCTATATATATTTTGGCGTCTCCAAGCCGCACAGGACGCACGCGTTCTCACACGTTTCCCCTCTTGCCGAAATGTTCGCTACTTATTTGCTTCACATTTCGAGGCGATTATAGGGATGACCTTGCGCCGCGCATCAAACTAACTGCTCAGGGAAAACGCTGTTATCGATAACAGTTGCGCGCCGGACGATCCCGCAGTAGCGCTCTGCTTTGTGACCATTACGTGATGGTCACAAGCGTCGGAAATCCGTTTGAACTCATGCACCGAAACGATGCGCCAATCCGTCTCGCGCGTCGCTCAGCGCTTGCTTAACAAGGAAGACGCGCTCGAATGCAAGCAAAATTTCGCGCTTGATGTTGCGAAGATGCAACGAGCCGCCTCGTTTGCATTGCCGGTTTGGGCTTGACGAACTGGCGCAGGCGCCGCCAGCAGTGGTGGACATTAGCGACTATCATCAATGCATACGATGCCGGGCAACGAGCCGGGCTCAGCCGCGTAGCAGGCTGGGTGCAGGATTGTCGGCGCATCCGTCTGGCTCTCGCGCTCCATCACGACCGCTCCAACCAGCTCCCATCCCTCGGCTCTCGCTGTTCCCCCGCCACGCCGCACATGCGACGTCCCGTTCGAACACGCTGCCCTTGCAACTTTTCTGCGGGCGAAGGCACGACCGCCCATCGCCCCGACTGGCAAAACCTCGGCGCGCAACCGCGATAACCGCGACGCGTGCAGTGGAAAGAGGATTTTGTCCAGTGCACTTCCGACGCCTCGCATCGAGTCGAACCGGAAGATTTGCCGGCGGATTTTGCCGGCACACCTTGGCACTCTAAGGAGGTATCGTGAAAACAGCCCTTGTTTCTACACTTGCGCTGCTGATTTCAAGCGCAATAGCGCCGGCGGCCCATGCCCAGGATTCGCAAGCCACCGACCAACAACTCGCCCATAGCGTGCGGGTCGCGGAGGCGCACAGCGGAGTCGGGATGTCACATGTGTTCGTCTTTGCCCACTCGGGGCAGATCACGCTGCTCGGATGGGTGCCCGAGCGGGACCATGTCGCGCGTGCCGAGCAGAGTGCGATGTCGGTTCCGGGTGTCACCTCGGTGGACAACCGGCTCTCGCCCGACGCTGGCTCGCTGAACGGGCATTGAAATCAAACTGAATCGCCGCGCGGACGACGATTGAAGCAAACCCGCGCGTTGAACGGATTCGGTTTTCCTGTCTCGCCAGTTGGGATTCAGTGACTGGCGCCCTGTTTCGCGCCGTTAGCCGCGCGGCGGTTCCGTGCAATCCCCATCTGAAAGCGCTTTCAACCCACGCCGTGTCAAGCCGGTCGACTCAACGCTGATTCACCATCCATGTCTCGTCGATATGTCAGGTAAATCCCTCATAGCGGGGCTGACAGAGGCTGCTTAACATCTCCGCTGTTACCGGTAACGGTGGACATAGTTAGAGAAGACATCCGAACCGGCATTCCGTCACAAGGAAACCAGGAGTGCGTCCTTTGAGGACTTCAATGCGCATGCTCTGCGCAGCCGTCGCCGTTTGCGCGCTCGCATGGACCGCAGGCTGCGCGCACAACCAGGCGGCCGTCGCTCATGACGGCCAGCCGCTCGCCGCAGCGCCCGCTGAGGCGCTGCCGCCATTGCGCAGTGTGATGGCCGCGCACTTCAAGGTCGGCGCGGCGATTGAACCTGATTCAATCGACAGTCCCGCCGACGCGGCGCTCGTCGCCGCCCAGTTCTCGAGCCTGACCGCCGAGAACAAGATGAAGCCGGGCACGATCGGCGTCGCGGAAGGCAAGTACAACTTCGAACCGGCCGACAGGATCGTCGCGTTCGCGCAAGCGCACGGCATTGCGGTGCGCGGGCACACGCTCTTGTGGCACTTCAAGGCCGGCAACTGGACCGAGGCGCCGGACTGGTTCTTCGCCGGCGATCCGAAAGATCCGCTCTATCACGATATCGTCGCGAAGCGGATCGATCGATATGTAACCGACGTCGTCACACACTTCCGAGGCAAGGTCTACGCGTGGGACGTAGTCAACGAAGTGATCAGCGACGATCCGCATCAGGTGTATCGCGAAGACAGTCCGTGGTACCGGACGCTCGGCAAGGACTACATCGCGATCGCCTTCCGCGCGGCGCGCGCGGCGGACCCGAACGTGAAGCTCTATATCAACGAGTACATCACCGACGATCCGGGCAAGCGCGCAAAGCTGCTCGCGGTGATCCGCGATTTGCGCGCGCAGGGCGTGCCGATCGACGGTGTCGGGCATCAGATGCATATCAGCGTAAATTGGCCGCCGCTGCCGAACATCAAGCAGGCGTTCGACGACGTCGCCGCGCTCGGCCTCGAAAACCAGGTGACCGAGCTCGACGTGAGTCTCTATGCCGATCCCGGTGAATGCTGGAGCGATCCGCATGCATGTCTGCCGGACCTCGGGCATCCAGTGCCGAACGACATCATGCGCGCGCAGGCCGAGCGTTATCGCGCCGTGTTCGCTCTGTTCGAGCAGGAGCCGAGCATCAAGGCGGTCACGTTCTGGGGCTATTCGGACAAGCACACGTGGCTGACGTCGACGCCGGTGCCGCGCAACAACCTGCCGCTGCCGTTCGATGCGAACCTGCAGCCGAAAGCGGCGCTGTGGACGATCGTCGATTCGTCGTATCAGCCGTAACGTCGATCTTCGAGCCGAAAAGCAGGCGGCCCGCGGTAGGTGCGGGCCGTCTGGTCACATCTCGCGAGGGTGGCAGTGCAAATGCCGTCAGCTTGATTCAAAGCATCGAGATTTCAAGGCTCGTCCGAGCCGACCTGCTCGAGCGCATTCAGATTTTCGGGGAAATCGTCGGGCGGACCGTCGGCGGTTTCATGCGTGCGCGGCGGTGACTTGACGACCGGCGGCGGCATCTTGCCGATGCCCTCGTCGATACGCTGCAGCAGATACGGGAAGAACGGGTTCGACGCGATGCGGAACATCGAATCGAGCGTCAGAATCAGTGTGCCGCGTTCGCCGCGCGGCGCGAGCGTGCCGAGGTTCTCGTTGAAGTTCTCCGAATCGTCCGGCGCGATGCCGTACAGCGCGTCGGTGATCGGGAATGGAATCGCGACGTGCGACAACGAGAAAATATCCTGCGGATAGTCGAGATCCAGCGGCTTGACACGCGTTTGCACTTCGCCCGCATAAACGCTGCGCTCGACAGTATGCGCTGAATCCGGCGACACGTTGGTGATCACCGTCGTGCGATAGTTCTGCGGACCGATGCGCAGTAGGCGCGAGAGCGCCGTGTACGACGCGGAGCGCAGGAAGGTCCTGAAGCGCACGCTGCGGTTCACGTCGAACAGCACGATTTCGCTGCCGTTCTCCGGCAGCTTGTCGTAGAGCGCCGACATCACCGCTGGCGTGCTGACCGTGAAATCCGTCACCGACTGGAACGTCAGGATAGGCGGCAACTTATCGAGCCGGTTCTCGCGCTCGAGCCGCGCAATCTGTTCTTGAATCACGCTCGTGAGGAGAAAGGACTGTCGCGCGCCATTCACAGGAAACGAGTTGTACTTGAACGGGTTGAACTCCGGCACGATGCCGAGCCACGCGGCGCGCGCGAAGGCCGGCAGCACCGCGGGCAATCCGGCGAGACCGGCAAAGCGTGCGTAACGCGTGACGCCGATCATCGGCGAGATCAGCACGACGCGCGTCGGACGCGCGAGCGCGGGATTCTCGATCGCGTCGAGCGCATATTGCAGTGCGAGCGCGCCGCCGTTCGAAAACCCGACCAGCTCGATCGGCTTGTCCGGTCCCACGCGACGGCGCGCTTCACGCACCGCGAGCCGGGTGGCCGCGGTCCAGTCCTGCCAGTGCACGTCGACGAGCCCCGCCGGCACCGTGCCATGTCCGGGTAAGCGGATGCCGATCGCGACGAAACCGCGATCACGATATCGACGCGCGATATGCCGCATGCTGTACGGCGCATCCGTCATGCCGTGCAGCAGCACGACCGCGCCGACGGGTGGCCCCGACGGCTCGAGAATGTACGAGTGATTCCAGTTTTCGGCGAAATGCCACGGAAAAATCGGCGAGCCCTCGTAATAGCGGTTCGCCGGAATGCGCTCGGACGGCCGCAGCTTTTCAACGACATTGACGCGCACGTCGTCGAAAATCCGATTTTCCGCCTTGATGTATGCGTTCCAGTCGGCGGTGTCCATTTCCTCGACGGTCATTTCGCGCGGCACATAGGTGTGCCATACCGACAGCTCCGGCCCGCGCTGCGAATACCACGCGCGTAGCCCCAATGCGAGCACCGCCAGCAGCACCAGAACCCATGCACTTATCTTTATCACCTTCAGTGACGTGCGCAGCATTCGTGTTCTCTTGATGAGATGAAGGTTGCACCGCGCGCAGACTGCTCTCTGCGTGGTGTGCGCATGCCGCCATCGCAGCGGCTTCAGATGTGGATATCCTAAGGGCTTTTAATCACCGGTTCAAACTTTGTCGGCCGGGCGGCCAACGCGACGTCGACAGCGGATCGAGTATGAACGGATTATTTTCATGACGAACTGGGGATGCGCGATGTCGCGAGCGCGAATGAATTCGCCCCATTCGCTTCGCTACTTGACATTCGACGTGAGGAAAATGGCACGGAACCGCATACGGCGTCGCGGGGAAGGGAGAGGTGTCTCATGGAAGAACGGTCCTTCAGCGACGCCTCGGAAATCGCTTCACTCGACGGCCGTGGAATGCCTGATCAAGGCCTGATCGGGCCGTGCGCTTCAGTAACGAAGCCGGGACGTGACCCAGGTCGCGCCCCGGCCTTGCCTGCTCGCTGGTAATTACTGACGGCCGCGGATATTGCCGGCCACGCCGCCCGCCGCGCCGCCGATGATCGCGCCGGTCCACGCATCGCCGCCGGAGATCGCCGCGATGCCCGCACCGGCGCCCGCGCCAAGTGCCGCGCCGCTCACCGTTCCCTGCGTCTGCGGGCTCATGTCCGTGCAACCGATCATCGCAGCCAGTGCGCCAATACTGACGATCCACCCAAGTCGTTTCATGATCGTTCTCCTTACTGATTTTTCTTCAGGCCGGGCACGACCATCTGGAACCAGAGGGTCTCGATCACCGGGTGTTGGATCATCGTGGGATTGGCGGCGTAGTAGCCGTCGAGGCCTTGACGCACGCTGTCCAGTGTCTGGCCTTGCATGCCCTTGCCGAAGCGCTGTGCGATGTCATTGCTGTTCGCCGTGTTGCCGGCATAGGCGCGCTCGACGTCGATCAAATTCGAGATGCCGACCAGATACGCTTTCTTCTGCTCATCGGTCGACTGCATCCATTGCTGGCCTGTGACAATTGGAATGCTCTCCGCACGCGCGACGTTGCCCATCATTGCCAGCGATAGAAAAGTCAGAGATAACAGCGTTCGCCATTGTGGTTTGCTTGCCATCACATACTCCAAAGAAGTTATGTTCTCCAGCGGCCCGCCGGCGACCGCATCCGGCGGCGTCGATCGCGTTATTTGGAAGAATGGTCTGTGTGTCTCGTCGAATCTCCTTTCAGGTTCACCGGTCGGCGTGGTTCGCCGGTTCGGCTTCTATTGGCGTTGGGTCGTATCAGCGAATAGACACCTTGATGGCAGAAAATCTCATGGCGGATTGGAGTGATTTGCACACATGCTGTGTGCGCGCAACGATTGGACTCGTGTTGGCCTCGCCGCGTAATACACGCTATAGAGTCTACAGCCTTTTCTGTAATTTCCAAGCCCGTTTCCGCTCGATGCGCGGCGCGTGACATTTGTGTCAAATTTCATTCAGCGAGCGAAAGGATACGATGCAATGCGCGTCAACACTCGTCAGTTATCCTGCGCTCGATTTGAGCGCCCGTGATATTGCTAGCGATTCGTTATCGACGGCCATTCAGTATTCTAGCCACGCGATGCGAAAACAGCTTTTGTTTTGCCTGAATGTCGGCTTCCTGATTGGATCGTCAATCGAAAAACGATTCGGATTTATCTATTTCCGGTCGAGGCGTTGCTTCTTCTGGTGGCAGCACCAACCAGCAGTGAAACAGATGCGATTTTATGGTTGCGTTTGTCCATCATCTTTATTTTCGGTGGATCACATGTTGCCTGCGGTGGAGGGGCTGCGCAGCAGCGAAGGGGGTGGCGGTGCGCGGTTGACCGTTAGTTGCGTGATGAGTAGCGTGACGGGACGCCGTTTCAAATGCGTCCGTGCTCGTCATTAACAGTCTCTAGCTTGTATTTGCTAAATACAGAGTATAGACTGTATCTGTTATTTACAGGTTTTGGGCTGTTACGCCGCCGCAGCCGAACCGGAGATCGACCGTGGACTACGCCATCAAGACACTGAGCCAGCTCAGACCGATCCTGCAGGGCTTCAGGAAGGCCGCCGGCCTCACTCAGGCCGCGATGGCCGCACATCTCGGGGTCACGCAACAGACCTACGCGCAACTCGAAGCGAATCCGGCGACCGTCAGCGTCGAACGGCTCTTCAGGGTGTTGCGGGTCTTGCAGGTCGATCTGAAGCTCGCGCAGAGCGTATCGACGCAAAGCGTGGCCGTGGAAGACGCCGCGCCGGCGCCGAACCGCTCCCGCCGCGCCGGGAGCGGAACGCCGGCCGCCGGAACGCCGGTCGACGCAAAAGGCAACGCTAAACGCGCCACGCGCGTGCCGCTCAAACCGGGACCGTCGGCGCAAAAGCCCAAAGCGGTCAAACCCGCCAAGGCAACCAAAGCGGCCAGCACCAGCAAGAAACGGGAGGACTGGTAAGCATGGCGCGCAGCACACCGAACCGTCTGAATCTGTGGATGAACGGCCTGCGGGTCGGCGCCTGGGAAACGACACGCAGCGGCGAACGTCTGAGCTATGCCGACGAATGGATCGACGATCCGCAAGGACGTCCGCTATCGCTGTCGCTGCCGTTCACACCGGGCAATCAGGCGTATCGCGGCCAGATCGTCGCCGACTATTTCGACAACCTGCTGCCCGACAGCGAACCGATCCGGCGCCGCATCGCCGCGCGCTACCGGACCGGCAGCGCCGCGCCGTTTGCGTTGCTCACCGCGCTCGGCCGCGACTGCGTCGGCGCATTGCAACTGCTGTCGCCGGACGAAGAGCCGAGCGATCTGACGAGCATCCACGGTCGCGAACTCAGCAACAGCGACATCGCGGCGTTGCTGCGCGGCACGACGACGGCGGCGCCGCTCGGGCAGCACGATCCGCTCGAAGACCTGCGTCTGTCGATCGCCGGCGCGCAGGAAAAAACCGCGCTGCTCCGTCATCGCAATCGCTGGCTGCTGCCCGAAGGCAGCACGCCGACCACGCACATCTTCAAGCTGCCGCTCGGGCTCGTCGGCAACATGCGCGCCGATATGCGCACGTCGGTGGAAAACGAATGGCTGTGCTCGCAGATCGTCGCGGCCTACGGGCTCCCCGTCGCGCGTTGCGAAATCGCGCGATTCGATGAGCAGAAGGTATTGATCGTCGAGCGCTTCGATCGCCGTTTGTCGAGCGACGCCACGTGGATCGTGCGTCTGCCGCAAGAGGACATGTGCCAGGCCACTGGCACGTCGGCGCTGCACAAGTATGAGTCCGACGGTGGTCCGGGCATCGAGGCGATCATGGAGATACTCGCGAGGTCCACACGCGCGACGACGGACCGGCGCAACTTCTTCGCGACGCAGTTGGTTTTCTGGCTGCTCGCCGCGACCGATGGCCACGCGAAGAACTTCAGCATTGCGCATCTGCCCGGCAATCGCTACGAATCCACGCCGCTTTATGACGTGCTATCCGCGCATCCGATCATCGGCAGCGGCGCGGGGCGCCTCGCGGCGCAAAAAGTGAAACTGGCGATGGCGGTTCGCGGCAAGAACGTCCACTACCTGCTCAATCAGATCCAGCGCCGGCATTGGGTGGCCGAAGGACAGCGCGTCGGTTTTTCCGCCGCGGACGTCGATACGCTGATCGATCAGTTGACCGCGCAAACGGAGACTGTGATCGACACAGTCTCGTCGCAACTGCCCGGCGACTTTCCGCTGGACGTGGCCGATGCGGTCTTCGACGGCATGCGCCGGCTGAACCGGAAGCTTGCGCAGTAAAGCGCCGCCATCCCGATCGACGCGCGGCACCACGGCAACCTCACGCACGCCGCGCCGCCGCACCATCGGTCTTCGCCGACGCACGCCACTGCACGCTCAGCAGATGCTCGCGCATGCATTGCGCGGCCGCATCCGCATCGCGCGCTTTCAGCGCATTGACGATCGCCTGATGCTGTTGCGCAAAAAACTGCCGCGTCTCCTGCGCGGACGTTTTCTCGCGCACCTCCGGCTTCACCCGCATACCGTTGATCACCTCCATCAACGCAATCAACGCGGGATTACGCGTGGCATGTCCGATCAGCAAATGAAAGCGATGATCCCATTGCTGCCACTCGTCGTCGTTTTTCGCGGCGGCATTTTTGCGTGCGCATTTCTCCAGTTCCTGCAGGTCGTCGCCACTCGCTTTCGTCGCGGCCAGCGCGGCCAGCGCCGGCTCGAACAGCAGCCGCATTTCGGCGATATCCGCGGGACTGGTGCCGGCGCGCAAGCCGCGCAGCGTCGGCGCAAACTTCAGCGGCCGCGCGCCCAGATAGGTGCCGCGGCCGACGCCGCGCCATACGCGCCCCGACGCCTCGAGCGAAGCCAGCGCCGCGCGCAGCTCGCGGCGGCTCACGTCCAGTTCCTCGGCGAGCTTTCGTTCGGGCGGCAGCGCGTCGCCGTCCTTCAACTGATGATCGGCGATGTAGTCGAGCAGCGCATCCAGTACCGGTTTGTCCATGTTGTCCACTGAACCAATTTGTATTGGTCCCAACGATACCAGAATCGCGGCGGCATGACATACCAGCACCCGATGATTTTTGATTCGCTATACTGGGTCGCATGCTGATGGTTAACACCGGGTGCAACCCGGCTTCGTTAGTTTTACGCTTTCATTTTCTCCAATTGAACCATTCCATATTGGTTCTTCCATCCGGACCGTTGTCGCCAAGGAGTCGCGCATGTCGTTTACAACCCGTCCAGAACTGATCGGCACCTTCGGCATGGTGGCCTCGACGCACTGGCTCGCGAGCGCATCGGCGATGGCGGTCCTCGAAAAAGGCGGCAATGCGTTCGACGCCGCCGCCGCGGCCGGCTTCGTCCTGCAGATCGTCGAGCCGCATCTGAACGGTCCGGGTGGCGAGTTGCCGGTGGTGTTCTACAGCGCGCGCGAAGAACGCGTGCGCGTGCTGTGCGGACAAGGCGTGACGCCCGCGCGCATGACGATCGAGCGGATGCGCAAGATGGGGCTCGACGTGGTGCCGGGCACGGGCCTGCTGCCCGCGGTCGTGCCGGGCGCATTCGGCGCGTGGATGGCGCTGCTGCGCGACTATGGCCAGTTGCCGCTCGAAGAAGTGCTGAGCTATGCGATCGGCTACGCGGAAAACGGCTATCCGGTGCTGCCACGCATGGCATCGTCGATTCTCGCGATTCAGGACTTCTTCCGCACCGAATGGACGACCTCGGCCGAGCAATGGCTGCGCAACGGCGAGGCGCCGATGCCGAACCAGTTGTTCGCGAATCCCGCGATCGCCGAAACCTACAAGCGCATCCTGCGCGAGGCAAATACGCGCAGCGATCGCGCCGAGCAGTGCGAACGCGCGCGTGATGTCTTCTATCGCGGCTTCGTCGCCGACGCGATCGACCAGTACTTCCGTTCGACCGCCGTGCTCGACACCTCGGGCCTGCGCAATAGCGGTCTGCTCGATGCGGGCGATCTCGCGCGCTGGGAGCCAACCTACGAAGACCCGGTGTCTTACGACTACGCGGGCATGCGCGTGCACAAAACCGGCCCGTGGGGCCAGGGCCCGATGTTCCTGCAACAGCTCGCGCTGCTGAAGGGTTTCGATCTCGGCGCGATGGACCCCCTCGGGCCCGATTTCGTGCACACGGTGATCGAGTGCTCGAAGCTCGCATTCGCCGATCGCGAAGTGTTCTACGGCGACCCGGCGTTTTCGCATGTGCCGATGGACGTGCTGCTCAGCGACGCGTACAACGACGAGCGGCGCCGCCTCATCGATCCGCGCCGCGCGTCGTTCGAATTCCGCCCCGGGCTGCTCGGCGACAGCGAGCAACGCGCCGCGCGCATCGTCGCGAATGCCGGGCGCGAGCAGGCCGGCGGCTTTGGCCAGGGTGAGCCGACCTTCGCGCCGCTGCCCGAATTGCGCGGCGATACCGTGCATCTCGACGTGGTCGACCGCTGGGGCAACATGGTGTCGGCTACGCCGTCGGGCGGCTGGCTGCAGGCGTCGCCGGCGGTGCCGGGTCTTGGCTTCAACGTCACCACGCGCGCGCAGATGTTCTGGATGGAAGAAGGCCTGCCTTCGTCACTCGGCCCGGGCCGCCGGCCGCGCACCACGCTGTCGCCGACGCTCGTCACGCGCGACGGCAAACCGTACGCGGCCTTCGGCACGCCGGGTGGCGACCAGCAGGATCAGTGGTCGCTGCAGCTGTTCCTCAAGCACGTGCATGGCGGCATGAACTTCCAGGCCGCCGCCGATGCGCCCTCGTTCCAGACCGCGCACTTCCCCGGCTCGTTCTATCCGCGCGCGATGCAGCTCGGCAAGATGTCGGCCGAGTCGCGCTTTCCGGACAGCACGCTCGCCGAACTGCACGCGCGGGGCCACGACCTCACCGTCGCGGAACCGTGGGCGCTCGGCCGGGTCTGCGCGGTTGCGATCCGCAACGGTTTGATGCGAGGCGCCGCTACACCGCGTCAGATGCAGGCCTACGCAATCGGCCGATAAGCGGCCGATAAGCGGCCGATAAGCGGCCCGAAGCATCCATCAGCGCAGAACGCGCGGCCTCGCCGCGCCATTTCCTTCAGGAGAATTTGCCGTGTCCGCCGTCGCCGCCCGTCTTGAAAGACTTCCCCTGTCGAGCTTTCACCGCAGACTGCTGCTGATCGGCGGGCTCGGGTACATGTTCGACGGGCTCGATTCGTCGTCGCTCGCGTTCCTGCTGCCGGTCGTCAGCAAGCTGTGGCAATTGACGAGCGCCGAGACCGGGCTCGTCGCGAGCAGCACCTATATCGGCTACTTTTTCGGCGCGTTCCTGTCGGGTGTGCTCGCCGACGTGATCGGCCGGCGCCGCATCATGATGAGCGCGCTCGCCATCTATTGCGTCGCGTCGCTCGCGAGCGCGACCGCGCACGACTGGCACACGTTCTTCGCGCTGCGCGTGGTCGCGGGCTTCGGTTCGGGCGCGGAGACGGTCGTGATCGCGCCGTTTCTCGCCGAGTTCGTGCCGCGCCGCTATCGCGGCATTTTCTGCGGCGCGCTGGTCGGCTTCATGTCGTTCGGCTATCTGACCTCGTCGATTCTCGGCTTCGCGGTGGTGCGCAACTTCGTCGACGGCTGGCGCTATCTGGCCGTGATCACGTCGCTGCCCGTCGTGATGCTGCTGTGGTGGCGCCGGACGCTGCCCGAATCGCCGCGCTGGCTCGAAAGCCAGGGCCGCGCGGCCGAAGCGAACGGCATCGTCGGCCGCATCGAAGCGGCGTTCGTCGAGCGCGGCATTGCGCTTGCGCCCGTGACTGCGAACCACGCGCTTCACGCGGTGCCCACGCCGGCCTCGACGCCGGCGCGCGGCAACGCGTGGCGCAACGTGCTCACGCTGTGGTCGCCGCGACTCGCGCGCACGACCGCGGTCAGCTGGCTGATGTGGTTCTCGGTCGCGTTCGCGTACTACTCGTTCTTCGCGTGGATCCCGAGCCTGCTCGTCAAGGAAGGGCTGACGATGACGAAGAGCTTCGGCTATTCGATTGCAATCTATGGCGCGCAGATTCCCGGTTACTTCTCGGCGGCGTGGCTCAACGAAAAGATCGGCCGCAAGGCGGTGGTCGCTTCCTACATGCTGTTCGGCGGCATCGCCGCGATCACGCTCGCGTTTTCTCATACCGGCATACAGATCATGACCGCGGGCATCGCGCTGTCGTTCTTCATGAACGGCGCATTCGCCGGCGTCTACGCTTACACGCCGGAAGTGTTTCCCACCGCGGTACGCACGACGGGCACGGGCTCGTCGTCATCGTTCGGCCGCATCGGCTCGGTCAGCGCGCCGATCCTCGTCGGCCTCGTTTATCCACTGTCCGGTTTCCTCGGTGTATTCGCGATGACCACGACGGTGCTGGTGATCGGCGCATGCGTGGTGTTCTTCCTCGGCATCGAAACGCGCAACCGCTCGCTCGAAGATATCGAGGCGAGCGAACTCGAAGCGGCTCGCGACGCGCGAGGCCAGTTGAACTCCACCCGCATGCACGGCTAAACGCACTGCGACTTTTCACACTTTCCGATGCAAACGCGATGCAAATGATGCAAGGCAACCTGACCGAACCCGCACCGCACGATACGCAGATGCTGGATATCGCAGACCTCGAGCGTCTCGCGCTGGCGATGCGCCTGAAGAACCAACCGCTCGAGCTGTTCCGCGCGGTTCACGCGGTGGCGGCAAAGGCGATAGGCCTAAGCCTGTTCACGATCATGTCCTACGATGCGCGGCGTCACGAGGTCGAACGGGTCTACACGAACATGCCGGACATCTATCCACTGGGCGGCCGCAAAAAGAAGCAAGGCACCGCGTGGGCGCGACAGATACTTCAGGATCTGAAGCCGTTTCGTGCCGCCACTTCGCAAGGCATTCGCGAGGCCTTCGACGATCATGCGGTGATGGCAGGTATCGGTCTCGGCTCGATCCTGAACATTCCGATCGCCTATGATGGCGTGTGCATCGGTACGATGAACCTGACCCACAAGGAAGGCTGGTACACCAGCCGTCATGAAAGCATAGGCCTCCTGACCGGCGCCTTCCTTGTCCCCGCTCTGCTCAAGCAGAATACGGCATCCCCCGCTTGCGCCGCCCGTTCATGAAAACACCATCCGACCTGCAAAACTATCGAGCGGTGACCCATTCCGCCGTCTCGCAAGGCCGCTGGGTGCTAGTCTTCGTGCTCGCCTACCTCGCGCTGATCGCCGATGGCGCCGACGTGATGATGTACGGCCTCACCCTGTCGCGCATCAAGGACGACTTCGGGCTGACCAATGTCGAAGCGGGCGCGCTCGGCAGTCTGACCTTGCTCGGCATGGCGATCGGCGGCATTGTCGGCGGCTGGGCGAGCGATCGTCTCGGCCGCGTGCGGGTCATCGCATGGGCGCTCGCGCTGTTCTCGCTCGGCGCGGGGATGCTCGGGTTCACGCACAGCTTCGTCGAATTCGCGGCAGTGCGCTTTATCAGTTCGCTCGGCATTGGCTGCATGGTGCTGGTCACCACGCTCGTAGCCGAATATGTGCCGACAGAACGGCGCTCGCTGGTACTCGGCATGCTGCAAACCGGCATTTCGGCCGGCTATATCGTCGTGATCGCACTCAGCAACTGGATCCTGCCGCAGTACGGTTGGCGCACGCTGTACTACGTGTCTGCCGTGCCGATGCTGCTCGCATTCGCGATCAAGTTCGCGGTGCCCGAACCGGCGGCATGGCTCGCGAGCCGGGCTGCCGACCATGCGAGCAAAACGCGGCTCGTCGACAATCGCTACGCGCAGATTTTCCGCGACCGCCAAGCGCGCACGATGTTCATCCTGTGGACCTTCGCGTCAGTCTTCGTGCTGTCCGGCTTTTACGGCCTGAACAACTGGCTGCCGACGTATCTCGAGAAGGAATTGCACATCAAGTTCAGCTCGCTGACCGGCTATATGATCGGCACATACGTGGTCGCCTTCATCGGCAAGATCTTCGCGGGCTGGCTCGGTGACCGCTGGAGCCGGCGCGGAGTGTACGTGCTGGGCTGTGTCGGCGCGGCACTCTTTCTGCCCGTGATCATTTTCTGGCACACCCACGACAACATTTCCACGCTGATGCTTGTCTTCGGCTTTCTGTACGGCGTGCCACTCGGCACGATCGGCACATTCATGTCGGAGAGTTTTGCGACGTCGGTGCGCGGCACCGCGGTGGGCGGCTCGTATAATCTCGGGCGCTTCTGTTCGGGGGCGGCGCCGATCGTCATCGGTTTTATCGCGACGCAGTTCTCGATCGGACTTGGCTTTCTCGTGGTCGGCGCGGTGTTCTTTTTGAGCGGCGTGACTGCATTGTTCGTTCCCGACCGGCTATACGACACGCAGCATTAAATCGACGCGAAAATGACGAAATCATGTCGTGTCGATGAATGGCCCAGGTTCCGGCGCTAAAACTGATCGCCGGATAGCCCGGGCACCACGAGGAAGCATTACTGCGTTCCGGCGACAATGTCTGAAATGGTCCAGTTGTTCGTCGTTACGAGCACATAGTCGCCATTGACACCCAGCCATTTGTGCCCGCGCGGCGGCGCATTGAGGCCATGTCCGCGCCAGTCGTCCATCATGAAGTTGTAGTTACGGTATTCGGCCGGCACACGTTGACCTTTATGCCAGTCACGGTGCGGAATCGTCGGCATCACCTGCTGACGGCCCGTACCGGCCATCTGGCCGCCGCCCTCGTCCTTGGGGGGACCAGCCGCAATCGCGAGCGCGGACATACCGGCAAACGACAAGGCGACGAGTTGCGCAACAAAGCGATTATTCATATTCGAACCTCCGTGCGGTGGAAGAAAGCTCCGAGCATTCACGCGATTGACGTGAAAAGTGATCGTCCAGCTACTCGCAAATTCATTAACTCGAACTTCATTGCAGCGATCGCTGGTCTATCGAATGTAATCCTTGCAAATCGCGAGATATCAAATTCGATAATTCAGGCGCGAAGTCGTTAAAAAGTATAGTAAAAGGAAGTTCGACTTCAAGCCGGACCTGCCCACCACCACCGCGTGCGTCAACCCGGCGATTAGCGGGGCGATTCGATTCGTCGCGTCGATCGTCTGGACGGATCGCGCCGTTCCTGGCGGCGGCGCAAGCGCACGCGGCGCTGTCGCCCGCTCGCCACTTCAGCGAGTGGGCGACACTTTGCCAGTCACCGGCCAGATTGATTCGCTTGACTGATCAATAGTCGACCGCATCGCGGATGATCGGGCAGGTCATGCAGTGACCGCCGCCACGTCCACGGCCCAGCTCCGCACCGACGATCGTAATCACCTCGATGCCCTGCTTGCGCAACAGCGTGTTCGTGTACGTGTTGCGGTCGTATGCATAGACGACGCCCGGGGACGCGCACACGAGGTTCGCACCGCTATCCCACTGCGTGCGCTCGCGTTGATAGTCGCTGCCGCCCGCCTCGACCACGCGCAGATGCTTCAGCCCGAGCGCCTCGGCGACGATATCGGTGAACGGCTTGTTTTCGGCGTGCAACTCGACGCCGCTCGGATGGCTGCTCGGCCGATACGAATAGGTGCGCGTCTTCGCCATGAAGTCCGGGGCGACCAGCACGCAATCGCGATCGGCAAACGTGAACACGGTATCGAGGTGCATTGCCGCGCGAATCTTCGGCATCGCCGCGACGATCACGCGCTCGGCCGCGCCCTTCTTGAACAGCATTGCAGCCAGTTGACTGATGGCCTGCCGCGAGGTGCGCTCACTCATGCCGATCAGCACGACGCCCTTGCCGATCGGCATCACATCGCCGCCTTCCAGCGTGGCGAGACCGTGGTCCTGAGTCGGGTCGCCCCACCACACGTTGACCTTGCCCGCGAAATCGGGGTGGAACTTGTAGATCGCCGTGGTCAGGATCGTCTCCTCGTGGCGGGCCGGCCAGTACAGCGCATTCAGCGTGACGCCGCCATAGATCCAGCACGTCGTGTCGCGCGTGTACAGCGTGTTCGGCAGCGGCGGCAGCAGATATTCGGTGCCGCCCGCCGCTTCTTTCGCGACCTCCAGCGCCTTGCCGCCGTGCGCTTCCGGGAAGTCGTGAGTGGATAGCCCGCCAATCAGCGTTTCGGCAAGCTTGCGATTGTCGAGCCCTTCCAGATAGCTTCTCAATTCATCGATAAAGCCGAGGCCGACCTGATTCGGCACCACCTGGTTGTCGAGAATCCACTTCTTGCCTTCGGGCACCGCGACCGTTTCGGCGAGCAGATTGTGCATCTCCACCACTTCGACGCCGCGGTCGCGCATCTTCGTGACGAAGTCGAAGTGGTCGCGCTTCGCGTTCTCGACCCACAGTACGTCGTCGAACAGCAGTTCATCGCAATTGCTCGGGGTAAGACGCTGATGCGCGAGCCCCGGTGCGCAGACCATCACTTTGCGCAGCTGCCCGACTTCCGAGTAGACACCCAATTCACCCGCTTTCGCGTCCGTGTTCGCCATGATGATCTCCTGAATGCCAATGTTGGCCCGCTCTGTTCAATCGGATTTCATTAAAGCTAAATCGCGATCCTTCCGGTTACGAGGCCATAGATGCCGATGATCGCGCCAATGATTGCAACGATAAAAATGATCCAGTCGGAAACGATGAAGACATTCTTGTTCTGCTCGCGCCGAGCCCAGATATAAAGCGCCGTTCCTGGCGCATACAGCACGGCGGAAAGCAGAATGAATTTCAGGCCACCCGCCCAGATCATGAAGACCGTATAGATCGAGGCGATTGCGGCCATGATGAAGTCACGCCGGCGCTCGTCGGCGCGCACGTCGTAACCGTCGCCGCGATTCGCGTTCATGCAGCCGAACACCGCGACGAAGAGGTACGGAATCAACGACATCGCGCTCGTCAGATTCAGCATCAGCGCGAACGCATCGCGCGAGAAGTAGGTGCTGATGACGAGCAGCTGCACCACGATGTTGGTCAGCCACAATGCATTGGCAGGTACCTTGTTGGCGTTCTCCCTCGCGAATACGGCGGGCATGTCTTCGGTCTTTGCCGCCGTGAACAACACTTCGGCGCAGATCAGCGACCAGGCGAGATAAGCGCCCAGTACCGAAATCAGCAAACCTATGCTGACGAAAACCGCGCCCCAATGACCGACCACCGCTTCGAGCACCGCCGCCATCGACGGCTGCCGCATGGCCGCGATGTCAGGGCGCTGGAGCACTGCGTAAGGCAGCATCGTCACGAGCACCATCAGCGAGGTCACGACGACGAAGCCGAGAATCGTCGACTGGCCGACATCGGAGCGCTTCTTCGCATAACGGGAATAAACGCTCGCCCCTTCGATACCGATGAACACGAACACCGTGACCAGCATCGTGGCCCGCACCTGCTCGAGGATATTGCCTTCGAGTCCTCCGCCGTAGAGGTTGGCCTGGAACAGGTCCAACCGGAAGCCGAAGATCAGGATCACGATGAACACCAGAATCGGAATGACCTTGGCGACCGTGACGATACTGTTGATGAAGGCCGCCTGCTGCACGCCCTTCAGGATCATGAAATGAAATAGCCAGATGCCGATCGATGCAACGACGATCGCGACGACCGTATTACCGTCGCCGAACACGGGAAAAAACGCGCCGAGTGTCGACTTGATCAGCACCCAGTAAGAAACGTTGCCGATACAGCTACCGATCCAGTAGCCAAATGCGGAGAGAAAGCCCGGATAATCGCCAAAGCCCGCTTTCGCATACGCAAACACGCCGGCGTCCAGTTCGGGTTTTCGTTCGGCCAGCGCCTGAAATACGCGCGCCAGCATATACATGCCCGTGCCCGCGATGAGCCAGGCAATCACGGCGCCCAACGGACCGGTGGCATCGGCAAAGGTACGCGGCAGGGAAAATATTCCGGCTCCGACCATGCCGCCCACCACCATCCCGGTGAGTTGCATTTTTGACAGCTTTTGTGGAGTGGACGCCATTCGGATTCCTTTTAGTTACCTTTTTAACAAGGATCTTTAATCAGATTCGAACGAAACGTGTCTCTCGGCCAATCTTGCTGTTGATCAGCCGCGCTACTCTGCAACCACCACACGAAAAGAATGGTCTGTCCGTTGGCGTTTGTCAATTTATCGAAGACAAGGTAACGGACTGTGGCTCGCTATGCGATCGAATCCATCGATGCTGCGTTGCCGAATCTGGTTGAATTTGCGAATTAACAATTCACCACGCATCTGAATCGCTCGCATCGATAAGTCGCTTTGAATATCGATGATTTAACAATGATGCGACCTGCCGCATCACCGCCGCGGTTTTCTCAAATGATGGGGAATCGCTGAAGCGAGCTGAACCGGTGGCCGTTCAGAACTACTGAGAGGCGCCAGAGTCACAGCTCGAAATGGCGCGCGGGGGTCATTAATAGTCCAAACCCGATGGCGATTTCGTAATGGCGGGCTTTGTGAATTTTTCTGACGGAATCGTCTGCGTCTCCGCGGCGCAAGAGGTCCAACTATGACTCGCGCAACTTCCTCAACGTCAGCCGCGCTTCGAGACCGCCGCCAACGCGGTTGTGCAGCGTGAGCGTCGCGTCCATCGCGAGCGCGAGTTGCCGCGCGATCGCGAGCCCCAGCCCCGTGCCGCCCGTTTGACGATTGCGCGACCCTTCGAGCCGCACGAACGGCTCGAACACGGTCTCCAGCGACTCGACCGGAATGCCGGGACCGCGATCGAGCACCGACACGGTAGCCTCGCCATCGTGCAACGCCCCGATATGGATCTGCGCGGCGCCGCCGTACCTCAGCGCGTTATCGACCAGATTGCCAACGATGCGCTTCAACGCCTGCGGACGCATCGTCAGCGACTGGCCGAAGTGGCCCTGCAGTGACACTTGCTGACCCGCATCGACGTAATCGCAGACCAGGCTGTCGAACAGCGCATCGGGATCGATGCGGCGCGGCACCTCGGTCGTGCCATGCATCGTGCGCGCATAGGTGACCCCTTCCTTGACCAGCGCCTCCATTTCCTGCAGATCCTGGCGCAGCTTTGCGGCCTCGCTGTCGTTGTCCATCGTGTCGACGCGCAGACGCATGCGCGTGATCGGCGTCTGCAAATCGTGCGAAATCGCCGCGAGAATCTGCATGCGCTCGGTCATGTACGTGGCGATCCGGTCCTGCATCGCGTTGAACGCGCGCGCGGCGCGCGCCACTTCGGACGGACCGGCTTCGCGCAGACGCGCGGCCTTCAGGTCGGGGCCGAGCGTGTCGGCCGCGACTGCGAGCTCATTGAGCGGGCGCGTCGCGAGCCGTACCGCCAGCCAGCAGCAGGCCGCGAGCACGAGCAGCTGCAGCGTCAGCACGAGCGGCAGCCAGCGCGACAACGGGGCGCCGGGCATTGGCCGCAGGTCGATGGTGAGCGGCGTGCCGTCGCTCAGTTTCAGGTGCACCTGCAGACGCTCGCGATCGCCCGGCACTGCGTTGACGGTCAACGGATAACGCGTGCCGATGCCATCGCCGATCGACTGCGCGACGCGCGCCGACAGGCTCGCGTCGACCGGGGTGCCTGGCACGCCCGGGCCGAGCACGAACTCATAGCTGCGCCGCGCGAGCCGCGGCAGCCACTGGGCACGCTCGTCGGGCGGTAGATGATCGAGCAGCGCGACCGAGCTCGCCACCTCGCGCTCGATGTAGCCCATCATGATGTTGGTCATCGTCTGGTCGCGCTCGGTCATCGTGAGCCAGAACGACAGCGCCTGCGCGAGCGCGAGCCCGACGAACAAAATCACCGCGAGCCGCGCGAACAGCGTGCGCGGCCAATGCGGCCAGCGCAGCAATGACGGTGATGGAGATGCGCTCATTGCGGATCTCCGATCGCGGTCACGGCCGCTGAAAACACATAGCCCTCGCTGCGCAGCGTCTTGATGTAGCGCGGCTCGCGCGCGCCGTCCCGCAGGCGTTGACGCAGGCGGCTCACCATCAGATCGATCGAGCGGTCGAACGGATCGGCCTGGCGTCCCTGGGTGAGGTTCAGCAACTGATCGCGCGTGAGCACGCGCTGCGGATGATCGAGAAACACACGCAACAGACGGTACTCCGCGCCGCTCAACGCCACCTCGGTTCCGTCCGCGTCGAGCAGATGGCGCGCGGTCGTGTCGAGCCGCCAGTCGCCGAAGCACAGCATCGGCGCCGACTCCGTCACCTCCATGCCGGGCGGCAGCATGCGCGCGCGGCGCAGCACCGAACGGATTCGCGCGAGCAACTCGCGTGCGGCGAACGGTTTGGTCAGGTAATCGTCGGCGCCCATTTCGAGACCGACGATCCGGTCCGCTTCCTCGCTGCGCGCCGTCAGCATCAGGATCGGCACCGTGCGGAACTTGCTCGCGCGCAACTCACGGCACAGCACGAGGCCGTCTTCGCCGGGCAGCATCAGATCGAGCACGATCAGGTCGGGCGCGCCGTTCTCGAGCGCGGCGCGCATCTGGCGGCCATTGGACGCGAGCGAGACACGCACGCCGTTTTTCTCGAGGTATCCCGCGAGCAGTTCACGGATACCGCGATCGTCATCGACGATCAGTACGTGGTCGGCGGTTTCCATCGACGGATTATCTGCTGCGGCGTTTGAGTTGCACGCCGCTCGACTGGATCAATGAACACTGCAACGGATGCGCGAGTTCGGCCGCGAAGCCGCCCGCCACGAACACAGCGATGGCAAACAGGCGTTTCATGCGTCCTCCAGCACGGAAAGACTCGCGCCATCGGCCACGCCGGCTTCGAGCGCGTAAGGATCGACCCCGTCGAGGCAACCGATATTGACGCGCCATTGCTGCGGATCCTTGCGCGTCTGATGAAAAGGATAGATGCCGCAATGCCTGCAGAAGTAGTGTTTCGCGACCTTCGTGTTGAACTGGTATAGCGTCAGCGAATCCTTGCCACTCAGAATCTTCAACTGACTGGCGGGAAAGAGCGGCGTCATCAGCGCGCCCTTGCGGCGGCACAGGCTGCAGTTGCAACGACCAGCCGGAACGATTTCGGTGCGAACTTCGAACTTGACGGCCCCGCAGTGACAGGACCCTTGCAGCAACCCGGCGTTCATGATGCTCTCCGTGATTTGACGATGCCTGCTTTATAGCCCGGTTCAACAGTCGAATTATGTCGTAATGTATCCGGCGGCCGAGACGATACATTACATTGCAATACGCCGCGGCGATTAGCGCAAGGCGAAACAGCGAAGATATACACGCGAGTTAGCATTTAAGCGGCACGCGCAAACGGATAACGCAGATTGCATGATTGCCACCGCATTATCGCGCTCAACCGTGCAAAGATACTCCGCCTATCCATGATTATGTGAGTGGCTTATGTAAGCGGCGGGACGGGGCGCGCCGGCCGATCTCCCTACACGCTGTTTTTGACCTCGGCGTGACCAACCGGCTTTTCTATATTCCGCTTGAATGGCCGGCAACGCTTGACTTTTAGTCACCGGCCACTTCCAATACCAATGGTGCAGTGCGATGTTTCACCTCTGAAACACGCCTCACCTCATTCGGTAGTTCACAGCATTGGCCAGCAGTTCATTCGTCCGCCGTGCATGCGGCGTCAGCTCGCGAAATGGAGCACTCCTCACTACGGAGTCGTCTTGGCTGCAACAAAAAACCAACCCACCCACCGCGAACCCGCCCTTATCGACCTCGCATTGCAAGGCGGCGGATCGCACGGTGCTTTTACATGGGGCGTCCTCGACCGTTTGCTCGAAGAGTCGTGGCTGCAGATCGAAGGAATATCGGGTACGTCGGCTGGCGCGATGAACGCCGCGGTGCTGGTGAGCGGCTATCAGGCAGACGGCGCGGCCGGCGCGCGCGCCGCGCTCGAAGCCTTCTGGCGGCGAGTATTCGAAGCATCGGTGTACAGCCCGTTTCGCCGTACCCCGTTCGACGTGTTGATGGGCCGCTGGACGCTCGACTACTCGCCGCTCTTCATCGCGATGGACCTCGCGGCGCGCGTGTTTTCTCCATACGACCTGAACCCGCGCGGCGTACATCCGCTGACGAAGATTCTGCAGGACTCGATCGATTTCGCGCATCTGCGCGACGCGCCGATCAAGCTTTTCATCACCGCGACGCGCGTGCGCACGGGCCAGGCGCGTGTGTTTCGCAATGGCGACCTGACGCCTGACGTGCTGCTCGCCTCCGGCTGCCTGCCCACGCTGTTTCAGGCCGTGCAGATCGACGGTGAAGACTACTGGGACGGCGGCTATGCCGGTAATCCGACCATGACGCCGCTGGTACGCGAGTGCACGTCGAGCGACACGCTGCTGATCCAGGTCAATCCCGTGGTGCGGGACGAAACCCCGCGCACCGCGCGCGACATCATCAGTCGCCTGAACGAAGTTGCCTTCAACGCGCCGCTGCTGAAAGAGCTGCGCATGATCGCGCTGCTGCGCCGCGCGGCGGACCCCGGCAGCGACGAAGGCCGCCATTGGGCGGCGATGCGCATCCATCGGATCGCGAGCGAGCTGATGACCGAACTCGGCTACTCGTCGAAGCTGAACGCCGAGTGGAGCTTTCTGACGATGCTGCGCGACGAAGGCCGGCGTGCCGCCGACGCGTTCCTCACCGAGCACGGCGATTCGATCGGCGTGCGCTCCTCGCTGGATCTCGACGCGTTGCTCGACGGAGTCTGACCATGGAAGTCATCACCCTGTCACCGCTCGCGATCGGTCTAGGGCTTTTCGGCATGCTCGCGAGTCTCGCGCTGCTGATCGGCTTCGCGTACCGCGGCTGGACCGTGCTGCTGCTCGCGCCGTTCGCCGCGATGCTGGCCGCCGCGATTTCGGGCGAACCGATTCTCGCGCATTGGACCCAGACCTTCATGCTCAGCGCCGCGCGCTTTCTCGCGCAGTTCTTTCCGTTGTTCCTGCTCGGCGCGCTGTTCGGCAAGCTGATGGAAGACAGCGGCTCCGTGAAGGCGATCGCCAGTTACATGACGGAGAAGCTCGGCGCGCATCGGGCGATTCTCGCGGTCGTGATCGGTGGCGCACTCGTCACCTATGGCGGCGTCAGCCTCTTCGTGGCGTTCTTCGTGCTCGCGCCGATGGCCACCGCCCTCTTCCAGGCCGCCAATATTCCGCGCCGTCTGATGCCGGCCGCGATCGCGCTCGGCACGTCGACGTTCACGATGTCCGCGCTGCCCGGCACACCGGCTATCCAGAACGCGATCCCGATGCCGTTCTTTGGTACGACGCCGTTTGCGGCGCCTGGGCTTGGCATCATCGCGAGTATCGTGATGGTGGTGTTCGGGCTCTGGTGGTTGTCCTTGCAGCAATCGCGCGCGAAGGCGGCCAATGAAGGATTCGACGGACTCGAGGCGGCGGTGAAATCCATCGGGGCGCCGGCCAGCGACAACCTCGTGCGCGAGCGCGCAAGCGTATCGCAGAGTTTCGATCCGGAGGAAGCGAAGCGCGGGCATGTCAGCGAGAGTCTGCCCTCGTTCGGCGTCGCGCTCACGCCGCTCGTGCTCGTCGTGCTGACGAACTTCGTGATGAACGTGATCGTGCTGCCGCGCATCGACGCCGACTATCTGGCCGAGGTCCGTTGGGGCGAGACGTCGCTTGCGGCGGTCGGCGGTGTGTGGGGCGTGTGCGTGGCGCTCATCGTCGCGATCGTCGTGCTCGTGCTGCTCAATCGGCATCGCCTGCCAGCGCTGCGCGAGACGATCGATGCGGGCGCGAATGCATCGGTGCTGCCGGTGCTCAGCGTCGGCAGTCTGGTCGGCTATGGCGCGGTGATCGCCGCGCTGCCAGCGTTCGCGCTCGTGCGCGAATGGGTGCTGGGTATCGGCGGTGGTCCGCTCGTATCGCTCGCGGTCGCCACCAATCTGCTCGCGGCGCTGACCGGCTCGGCCTCGGGCGGTCTCACCATTGCGCTCGACGCGCTCGGCAGCACCTATCTGCAACTGGCTGCGCAATACGGCATCGACCCGGCGCTGCTGCATCGGGTCGCCGTGATTTCCTCAGGCACACTCGACAGCCTGCCGCATAACGGCGCGGTCGTGACGCTGCTTGCCGTGTGTGGGTCGAACCACCGCGAAAGCTATCGCGACATCGTGATCGTCGCGATTCTCGGCGCGTTACTCGCGCTGGTGGTGGTGATCGTGCTGGGCTCGCTGTTCGGGTCGTTCTGAGCGTTCTGAGCGTCTGAAGTAGCAAGGGGTCTTGCACTGACGTTGCGATCCGTCAGTGCAAGACCCCTTTCTATTTGCCGGTCGGCTCAGTTTGGGCTGCTTTGCAGCCGATTTCCGGCTCACTTCACGCCGCCGCGCGCGCCGCATTCATCCGGCCGAACACGAACTGCCCCAGATACCAGACCAGTTCGGTATTCGCGAAAATCGCATCTTCGGTGACCGTCGACGGTTCGAGCTTCATCCGACGCAGCATCAGCTTGCCTTCGCGCGACGTCGTCCACGCATGCATCAGTTCCTTGCGCGTCTTCGCATCGGCGGCGTTGAAATGGTCGCGGCCCTTGCGCGAATCCTCGTTCATGCGCGCGCGCACTTCTTCTTCGCGCGTCGCGATGCTGTGCGCCACGGTCTTTCTCGTTTCGGTCTTGACCGCCTGTTCCTGCGTTTCGTCGGCGAGCAGTTTGGCCTGTACGTCGACCATCGTGCGCTCGGCCTCGGAGATCTTCCAGTTGTCGCGTAGCGCGCGCATCAGATAGCCCGCGGGGCTCTTCTTGACCTGGCCGCGCTTGACCCTGAAGCGCGTGTATTCGACGGCCTGCTGGATGCGTTCGTCGGTCCAGAGTTCGCGGTTCTCCGAAATCTCGCTGAACTGCTTGGTCGAGAGCCCGAATTCGTCGGTGAGAATCTTGTACAGATGGCTCGCGTCGGCGAGGCTCGCGAGTACCGCGTCGGCTGTGTCCTTGCGCTTGAGCAGGAAGCGGATGCGGTCGATTTTCTTCGACGTCGTGGATGCAGTCCGCGTCTCATAGGACATCTCGACGTCCGACACTTCGTTGATCTCGCGCACCGCCGGCTCGAGCCAATCGCGCTTGAAGTATTTGAAGATGGCGGCATTCGCGCCCATTTTGCCGGGCCAGTTGCGCATTTCCTCGAGCTGGATCCAGTCGGTGCGTCCCGCGGGCACGTTGGGCAACACTTTGTCGTAGATCGCGCGCGCGAGACTGCGCGTGAACGCGGTGGAAATGCGCAAGCTCAGCCAATGCGATTTCTGCGGATCGCGGATATGCGGCACGAGCCGCGGATGGACGTCGAAACGCATACGTCCGCGATGAAAGCCGACCATGCCGATCAACTGAACCTGTACCCACAGATCGTCTTCGTTGGGATCGCGGTCCGCGGGCGTATTCGTCACGCGAACTTTCGCGTTCTGAGCTTCGTCGGCGATCGTGCGCAAGTGCTTCAGGTTGCGGCTGTCGTAGCGCATCAGCCACTTGAAGTAGTTGAGTTCGACGTCGTACTGATCGCGCTGCTCGGGCTCCTGCGCGACGATGAAGTACGCGGCATCGAGAAAGCGCCGCGCCGGCAGCCCCATATTGACGATTTCGGTGAAGAAATCGTTGCGCTGATAACCGATCTCGCGATTGGCCTCGTTGATGCGCAATCCCTGATCGAACATGTCTTCAAACAGCGCGAGCGCCATCTGGCGTGACGTCGCTTTCGACCTGCCCTCTTCCGGATTGTCCGCGGCCATGTTCTTCATCCACTTTTTCGCTCCCGGGACTGTAAGCATGCGGTGGTGAGCTGTCAACACACAGAACCTCACCATCAAACGACCGCGGCAGGGGCCGTTTCGGCGTCCCTTCCGCGTTTCGGCACACAGAACCTCACCATGCTCACAAAGAACCTCACCTTGCGGGTGGGCGTTCGCGCGGCAAGGCCTTATGCGACGGCCCTTTCAACCTCGTTCCCAGTAGCTGCACAACCCACCTCACCTTCGCGATTCGACGCAGTGGCAAACACATCGAACCGCACCTTGGTGGGGAATCGGTCTCACCTTGCTGCACAACCAACCGCACCTCTGAGCACAGCGAACCTCACCTTCGACACAACGCACCTCACCTTTTGGAACTTAAGTGCTTGAACGGATTGAAGAGTGTTTGGTTGCGTTGGTTTGTGGGTTTGTTCTCGGTTTTAAAAAAAAACCTACCAACTCGGCACACACAGATAAATGCGGCTGAAGATTGCGCGATGCAGCATGGTGAGGTTGATTGTGCGAAACGTTGAGCAGGTTCGGAAGAGCTGTTGCCAAGGTGAGGTTGGTTGTGCTGCTACAGTGATTGGCAACCTTGGCGATGAGCTGAACCTCTGGCTGACGGCTTGGCGCCGGTGTATCGCCGCTTCTGTGGGTGAGGTTGATTGTGCATTTGCGTTCTCAGTGCGGGGAGCGCTCGCAGCGAGGTGGCGAAAATCTAACAATGGTGAGGTCGGTTGTGCAGAAGATCGCCGGACCGGTCTTTCAGAAAATGAGAAAGTGCACAAATGACCTCACCAAGTGCCTAAGTCTCGAGCAGGAGTGCCGACTCCGCTACCCAGATTGCGAAGAAAGGTGAGGTCATTTGTGCCTTCGAGAACGCAGTGTTTCGAGGCTCGTTTAGTTTCCACGGCGATTCCGCAACCGAAAACGGTCTGGAAATACAGAAATTTGCAGAAAATCCGCATAAAAACAGTAATTTAAAAAGCTATTTTCAAGTATTTCCTGTATTCTGAGGTTTCTGGAATTTTATGGAAAAACCTCAGAATGGTCAGAACGAGCCAACTTCCTGCCGTAGACCGAACCGTTCACTTTGAGCAGATCAGTGAGTTCGCAGAAAAGGTCACCATTTTCACTAATGAGCTGCGTGACACGATTCTGGCTCCGCGTCCTCGAAAAACGGCTCCCGTTTTCAAGACCGGCGAGATTGCCGAGATGTGCAACGTCTCACACTCGCAGGTTCAGTATCTCGCGACAAAAGGCGACGGAGAACTGCCTTCGGGCACGGCGGCAGGCACGGGCCGTACCCGGACCTTCACGCTGGAGGAGGCGCGGATCTGGGTACAAAAGATTTCCGACATCTACCAGACTCCACTGGTCACGCGCCTGAAGGAGCCAGACGGGAAGATCATTATCACCGCGCAGCTCAAAGGTGGCTCCGCCAAGACGACGACGACGATGTGCCTCGCCCAGGGGCTGTCGCTGCGGGGACGCAAAGTGTTGGTGGTTGATCTCGACCCGCAGGCATCGCTTTCGGAACTGTGTGGACTGTACGCGGAAAAAGACGTGACGCCTGAAGACACAGTATTGCCGTTCGTCTACGACCAGGACATCGAAGGTGGCCTCGAGGGGCGGGTCCAGTCGACGTACTGGGATGGCATCGACGTGATTCCTGCGCACACAGAACTGATTGGAGCAGAGTTCCATCTGCCGGCGATGCAAAAGATGCGACCGGGTTTTCGCTTCTGGACCGTGCTTCGTCAAGGGCTCGAGCCGCTGCGCAAGAAGTACGACTACATTCTCATGGATACGTCGCCGTCGCTGTCGTACCTCAATCTGAACGCGCTGATGGCCGCGGATGCCATGGTGATGCCGATGGTGCCGGAAAACCTGGACTTCATCAGCTCGCTGTCGTTCTGGCGACTTTTCTCGGACGTGTCCAAAAGCTTTATCAAATTCGAGACGGACAAGAAGTACGACTTCGTGTCGCTGGTGTTGTCGCGGGTCGATTATGGGCGGAACTCGTCGGCGCCGATCGTGCGCGCGTGGGCGCAAAGCGCGTACGAAAACTGGCTGCATTCGATCGAGGTACCGGCGAGCTCGGTGATGAGCACCGGGGCGTTGGCGTTCTCGACCGTCTTCGACATCAGCAGCAATCACAGCGCGGCCAAGTCGTTGCAACGCGTGCGGCAACCTCTCGTCGACTACTGTCGCTGGATCGACGAGATCTATTCGGAAAAATGGAGGAACGCGCAATGAGCAATATGCGAGAACAGTTGCTGGCCAAGACGTCCGGCATTCGCAAAACTTCGTCGATCAACGAGGACGAGGTGAAGCGCAGCAACCGCACGCAAACGGCGCCCGGCCTTGCCGGCGCGCTGGCCGTTGCGCAACTTCGCGTGCAGGAACTGGAATCGACTGGCGTCGCATCGCAACTGGCAGTTGCTGGCATCTTGCCGAACCCTTGGCAGCCGCGTCGCGTGTTCAACGAAGCAAAGTTGGCCGAGCTTGCGGAGTCGATCCGGGAAGTTGGACTGATGCAGCCGATCGTGGTCCGTCGTGTCGCGGACGACTATCAGATCGTCGCCGGCGAACGACGCTGGCGTGCGCACAAGATGTTGGGGCTGGACACGATCAAGGCCGTGGTTGCGGATTGCTCCGACTCGGATATGGCCGTGCTCGCAATGGTCGAAAACATTAGCCGCGACGACCTTGCTGACTATGAAATCGGCGTGGCGATTCGTCGATCGGAAACAGAGTTCCCGAATCGCAAACGACTGGCGGAAGCGATGGGATTGTCGCGGGCAGGTCTGTATCAATTCTTGTCGTTCGACAACCTGCCGGACTTCATCAAGAAAGATCTCGATATTCAACCGCGACTATTGGGCGGGACTGCGGCGCAAGCAATTGCAGCGGCTATCAAAAAGCATGGCGAGGATGGCGTTAAAGCCGCTCGCGAAATTTGGCCTCTGTTGGTGAGAGGCGAAATGGATCAGGGCAAGGTCGCAGCGGGAATCACCGCCCTGGCGACCCGGCAGACGACGTCGGGTGGTACCAGCGGACGCAGCATCGAGAAATTTTTCGCGGGACGAGAGCACGCTGGGAGCATCACCAAGGATGTGAGTAACTTCACGATCAAGATCAAGACCGGAGTGATCACCGAGGCGCAAGAAGTTCAGATACGACAGTTGATCGGACAGATGTTCCAATCGCAGCCGAAGACGAACTAATCGGTGGTTCGGTTGTAGTGTTGAAAGGCCCGCTTAGTGCGGGCTTTTTTTTGGTCAATCAAATCGGTCCACCTCGAAGAGTGTCTAGAGTCTAGACACTCACTCAGCAGCCCTACCTTTGCGCCATCCGGTGTCTAGACTCTAGACACTCTTGAAGACGCATCCCCGATGCCGGTGAAAGCGTGCCGCGTCCGCGCGAACGCACATCCTTCGTGCCTTGCACGACCTGTGGAGCGATTCGCGCAGTATTGCGTTCGCAGCGATCTCGCAGGCACCTGCGGCGGGTCAGCCGCTCGCCATAAGCGAGACAGCCAATGACTGGGGATTTCTGATGCATCCATTGAGCCGGGTTCGGCTGCTTCGTTGACGGTCGCATTACCCGGAGCACATACAAAATCGCACAGGCGACATATGACGGACGGGATGGAGGGCCAGCCCTCTGTCCTATAAACGTAAACTCTATTCCGGCAGACCATCCACGGCCGTTCTCAATCCAACGCCGCATCAGCGCGTTTCCCCCAAGACGACTCGACTCCGCTATCGTCGGTCCCAATCTTCTCAATGAGAAAGGCCGCGGCCCTTAGTGCGCGACGTGCATTGCACATGGTTGTCCATGAACAGCTGTGTTCATGATGGCGCTGTCGGCCGCAGCAAACCTCGGCGAAGATCGTCGACGTCCCGCAAGAATGCTTCACTCTCCCGGTGTACCTCAGGCAATGAACGCGCGCAGCGTTGAGGCCACCGCTTATCGACCGCTAAGTCGGCAGTCGTTCTGCCGGAAAAGCTGTTCCGTACGATTAGCAATGAAAGCGGCACGAACAAACGCGCGAAGGAAGGCTGTGAATGAGGCTTGCCTCAGCGAACAGACGACATGCGTCAAGATTCGGCGGGAGCCAGTTATTACTGGAACGTCGTGTTAAGGGACCCCGAATCATGTATCGCGCGTTCTCTCAAACGATGCAGTCGCCGTTCCGCAAACGGTGTTCACCACGGCGCAAGCTTGTCCTCAAATCAGATCCCGTTGCTGATCCATCGTCTCGATCGACGACCAGAAAGTCAATCGCGAACGCCTGCCGGCCGCGATGAATTGGCCGTAATCGCGTTAAACCAACATCCCACCGTCGTCAAGAGAGGACACTCTAAAGGTAGTTGATGTCGGTCGTCACGGCTACCGATCTACCCACCCGCCGGGGAGACACCCAGATAGAAGTATTCGAAGGGATGTATCGCGACCGCGCCGATCATTTTTGGGCAAGCACCAGAGTAATGAGTGACTCGACCGCAACGAATGATCTCCGTCCGATCGTATGTCACGCCACCCGGATGGGCCTGCGTCAGACCACTCGTTCAGCGCGAAATCAACTTCGCTGCTCTCAGATCATCCGCAAGAAATCCGTCGGACGATGGACGGCAGGATAGGTGAGGGCAAGCGCGCAAATCTCGCGAACGTAAAGAGTCTCTCCCGGCCCGCCCTGTGATATTGATTAGCAAGACGATCGCGCATCCGCAATGCGAGCGACTGTCAGTCGCCACGCGTGTGGCCAACTTGAACTTCAGCAGATGCAGCAGTTGCGCATCGGCAACCTAACAATATACGGGGCCAGAACATCCGGTCAACTTTTGCGAACTAAATATCGAAAAACGAATGACTCTTAGCCAATACGAGCGAGAATTTTCGATTCTTCGGCCAATCTCGCCAACCGACACGGCGTGAAACATAGCGAAACGTCTTCTGTTCGTGTCAACCTATTGTTTTAAAAGACATTTTTCACCACTGCACGCCATTGTTTCACGCCGATCAGTCAAATTGGTGCACGATACCCCATCACTCCCACCAAACGGCGACAACACGCCCGAATGAACACACGTGCCCCGCCAATCCGTAACATTCGATACGTAATTTGTAGCGAAAGAATTTCGAGCGGCCGTCGCGATCTTTCGAGTGTTCCGCTGACCTGGCCGCTCATTCGAACCAATCTTCCGCGCCTGCCTCGATCACGCTGGCTTGATTCGGAACGCTGTACCGGTGATTCGAACAGAGCCCAGCAACAGCAAGCTCGTCAAGTCCGAGCCCAAGTCCGAGCCGCCGCAAAAGACAGCTGGCCCCTCCGCCATCACTTCGCTATCCGAGCCTCCCCGCAAACCTCCCCGGGCTGATCGATCTGCGCAATATCCTCATGCAAGATCCGCCGAATCTCGAGGATCCCCCGCGGCGCCCCCTGCACACTGTGTCCAGCAACAATCACCTTCTCCGACAGCGCGCCCACGAGATGCGCGTTGCGATAAAAGACCACGCCATCATCGGAATCTTCGAGCGGCCCGTTTTCGCGGCGCCGTGCGATGATCGAATGGAAGCAAACCCGGGGGGCTGATCGGCAACTGCGACGTCGCGCGAATCAACGGATCGGTTTCGCGCAGCTGTTCGATGCTGTTAGGCACATGGAAGGTCCGTCCCTGCGGTTCGATGTTCGTCGCCGTCTGCATCACTTCCACGATCTCGTTCAGCAGGGCAAGCGGCAGACGCACGAGGTTGGCCGCCCAGCGCGACAGCCGGTTGCTCGCGAAGGGCGTGCCTCGATGGGGGGCCGCGATAAATATGGCGCGCTCGATTTGCGGCATCGGCGCGAAGTTCAGTAGCCGATCGCGCCGCTCGTCCTCGCGATCGATATCGGTGCCCTCGGGCACGTACTTGTCCTCGAACGTCGCCCAAAGCGCGTCGCCGGAAGTCGACCCGAGCAGCCGCGCCAGAACGCCGCCCATGCTATGCCCAATCAACACCATGCCATGCGACGCCGGCACCGTACCGTCTGGATCGAAGTGCGCGAGCGTCTGTTGCGTGGCGCGGCGGATGCGCGCGAGGTTGACCAGAATCGGCACGTTGGTCGGGTAGTAGACCTGCCACACCTGGAAATGCTGGCGAAGCACTTCATCGCCCTGAATATCGTTGGCGACGTTGACCCATGCCTCGGGGCTGCTCGCGAGGCCGTGCAGCATCAGAATGATCCGTCGATTGGGATCGAACGGTTGCATCATGTAGATGCGGGGCGTATCGATACCGTGTGCGCGTCCAAACAGCGTGCGCAACGATTGCCCGGCGAAGCCGGAGCGCGCGAGCCAGATGCCGTAGCCCGCGCCGAAGTTGGCCGAAAGTGGCACAGTCTGGCCGTGTCGCTCGACACTGTCTTCGCGATACGGATCATAGACGGACAGCACGACCTCATGCGAGGCAAGCACCTGTTCGAGCGTGCCCTGGCTGAACCAGATCAACGCGGTCACGTTCGGCGACGGCATCTCGCGGAAAAAGCGCGACGCCGGCCTTGGCCGACCCGCGGCTGCTGACGACACGCCGGGGTTGACCGGTGCGCTCGCGGGACCATCGACGCGGGCGGACACACGCGTGTCGGCGCTGGCATTGCCACCCGCATCGACATCATCTTCAGGCGGAGGCACGTTCATCACAGCAACGAGTTCCGCCCCCAAACCATCGCGTCGATAAATGCTACGTATCCCCGCGAACGACAGCCGCGACGCCGGGATGACTTCGCGCGGTTCGCGCACGCCTTCGGGTAGCCGGGTTCGGCTCAGGTCGAGATGAATGGACCAGCCTGCGATGTACGGCGTGCCCGGCACGCCGTTGCCGGCATCGGTAGCGAGCGCGCCGCGCAGAAGCAGCGCGTGGGCAAGTTCCTGCACCGCGTAGTTGTAGTAGTCACGGACCTGGGTCTGACGATCTTCGAATGCACGTTCGCCAGCAGTGCGTTCACCGAGGAACAGAAATGCATACGCGAATCGCGCGGCCCTGAGCCACAGATCGAATTGCGCGTCGCTCCAATCGCTGGCGTTGGCCGGCGTGTTGGTGATGGCCATCTGCAAAGATAGTTCGGCGAGGCTCGACAATCGCCGGTCGGTATTGATTCCGCAGACGGTCGAGATCGTATTGATGCAATCGAGCGGCTCACGTTGGCAGGTGTTCCCATCGAGTGCCGCGATGTGCAGGGTGTCTCGCGTCGCGGCGCTCAGACGGCCGGTCGATAGAATGTCGCCGCGGCGCATCGCGATGTACTGCTCCGGGCCTTGTGAGCTGACGGTGACCATCGCGCAACCGCACAGAAGACTGCCAGTGAGCAGCGCGAGTGCCGCGCACCGCGATGTCCACGATGCGAGCGAGCGCGTGATGCGTCGAACCGGTTCGTGCGAGAGGGCAGCCGCGCTACGCCGATGCAAGCGATGAACGCTGGCGGCGGCCCGCGACGTTGCAATTGCCAACTTTCTTTTCACGCAGAGTTGCGTCACCCATCGGCGAAACAAAAATTCCTTGAAACCTATAGCATTTTTCCCCATGGCATTTGGTGACTAGTACAGCAGCATAGCCATGCTTATATTTCATCAACAGAAGCCGAAGCAACCATAGAACGAGTCGGTATGACCGTAGCAAGTCGCGAATCGATTGACGGCTTGCGCACTGTTCGGCCATGATGCCTGTGACGAACTGAAAGGGGGCAATGACGCACGCATGACACGGGCAAACCACCAGTGAACTGCGCGAAGTCATGAACGCCTATGACGGCTTTGATATACCGCTTAAGGTAAACAATCGATACGATCGTGCTGCGCCTGTGAGGCTCTTGACAGCGAATTGTTTGGGAACTTTAATAATTTTGCAGCAAGGTTCAATCGAAGTGATCTGCTTCAACGCTGCAATCCGCCCGCATATTCATTCGTCTTCAGGTTTTGCGGAATCGTCGTGCATTCCATACAGGGCGGATTCGTCAATTCCCTCAGTCTTGCTTCGGCATGGCGAAGCAGTTTGGCAGTTCGACAGGATGCCTGATGAACGGAGCCGGAATGACGACACATGGGTCGCGGCTGTAGTCCCGACGGCCACAACACCGTTGTCGCCGATACACTGGTTTGAACGACGTTGCCGGTCCGACAGAAGGGATGCCGCTGTTCCTCGAGTCTGACCTGGCCGTGGAAGTCGAAGCGGATGCACCCATCGGTCCACTGTTATGGGCCCCTATGAATTGCTGAGCAACCTGTAGGGTCTCGTATTCGCCGGCCCGTGAGCTACGTTGCCGCTGGGCTTACGACATGGGTTGCGCCAGCAGTCAGCCGAGAACGTCATGAATGCAAACCGCTCCGATGCACCGCGGCCCCGCCGATCAGGCGGAATCGCACTGACCGGCGCATTGTCGTGCGCGTTGGCCTGCGCGCTTGTCGTTTCACTGTCGGGCTGCCAACGGCAGACCGAAACACAGAGTGGCGATACGAGGCCAGTCGTGCAACTCACCAGGGTCGAACCGGCCGACGCTTCCGCCATTCGCATTTTTACCGGACGGGTCGAGCAGACCAGCATCTCGCCGCTCGCCTTCGAAGTATCGGGCCGCGTCGTGCAGATCGCGGTGCTCGAAGGCGCATCCGTGAAACGCGGCCAGTTGATCGCGCGTATCGATGAGGAACCCTACAAGCTGCAACTGCAACGCGCGAACGCGCAGTATCAGCAACTGAGCGACAACCTGAAGCGCCAGGCGGTGCTGCGCAAGGACGGCATTCTGTCTCAGGCTGCTTATGAGCAGCTCTCGGCTTCCACGGACGCCGCACGCGCGGCACGCGACTTGGCGAGCCGCGACCTGCGCAATACCCAGCTCGTCGCGCCATTCGACGGCCGGATCGCTCGCCGTAACATCGAGATCCAGCAGGTCGTGCAGGCTGGGGCACCCGCGTTCAATCTGGAAAACATCGGCCGGGCCGATGTCGGCGTCGATCTGCCTCAGAGCATTGCCGAACGGCTATTCGTCGACAAGACGCTGAGAGCCGAGGCGTGGCTGCCCGGGCGGCCGCAGAACCGCTTCCCGCTCGTGTTCCGCGAACGGACCACGCAGACCTCGCCGACTTCGGCGGCCTACCGGCTCGTGTTCTCGATCGAAGGACCGCAAAGCGCGATGCTGTTCCCCGGCATGGCGCTGCGCGTACAGATTTCCGAAACGGCGCGGCAAGTCGCGCAAAACGAGAACCACGGCTACTTCGCGATTCCGATCGCGGCGGTGTCGATCGGCGCGGACGGTCAGCGCCGTCTGTGGCGCTACGATGCCGCGTCCGGCCGAGTGCATGCGGTGCCGGTCAGCGTGCGCGAAATTCGCAATGACGATGTGGTCGTCGCGGGGGCGGTCGCGGAGGGCGACCGCGTGGTGGCCGGCGGCTCGCAGTTCATGAAAGAGGGAATGGCGGTTCGTCCAATGGATGCGCCTCAATGAATCTCGCGCGCCCCCTTATCGAAAAGCCGCTGATCGCGTGGGTTCTGACGCTGATCTCGCTGTTGGGCGGTATCTTCGCGTACTTCAACATCGGGCGGCTCGAAGACCCGAAGTTTACGATCAAGGCCGCGGTCGTCGTGACGCTGTATCCCGGCGCGAGCGCGCACGAAGTCGAGCAGGAAGTGACGGACCGCCTCGAAAGCGCGATTCAGCAGATGCCGCAGGTCGAGAAGCTGACCTCGCGTTCCATGCCGGGCTACTCGGAAATCCGCGTCGAGATTCGCGACCAGTACACGTCGGCGCAATTGCCGCAGGTGTGGGACGAGGTGCGCAAGTCGGTATCGGATGCACAGCCCCGGCTTCCGCCGGGCGCGGGACCGTCACTCGTGCTCGACCGTTTCGGCGACGTCTACGGGATGTTCTACGCGCTAACCGGCGAGGGCTACTCGCAGGCGCAACTGTATGGCTACGCCCGCGAGCTGCGCCGCCAACTGCTGACGCTCGACGACGTGTCCGACATCGTGATCGCCGGTGAGCAGGAGGAGCAGATCTCGGTCGACGTCGACCAGTCGCAACTGATCGCCAACGATCTGTCCACCGACGATCTCGCGCAGACGCTGTTCCTGCAGAACGAGGTTCGGCCCGCCGGCCGCGAACGCGTTGGCGACCTGTCGTTGCGGATTGCGCCGACTGGATCGCTCGATTCGCTGCAGGCCATCCGTTCGCTGCCCGTCAACAATACACCGGGCCCGCTGCTGCTTGGCGACATCGCTCGCGTGAGCCATGGCTATGCGACGATTCCGAACCAGGTCATTCACTACAACGGTCAGCCCGCGATCACGATCGGTATCAGCGCGCGGCCGCGCGTCAACGTGGTGAAGGTCGGCGAGAAGATCAAGGCGAAGCTCGCCGAACTCGAACGTGATCGCCCGATCGGCATAAAGCTGTACTCGCTTTACGATCAGCCACAGATCGTCGACGAAAGCGTACGTGGCTTCATCTTCGATGTGTTCCTGTCCGTGGCGATCGTCGGTGTCGCGCTGGGCATTGCGCTCGGCTGGCGCGCGGGCGTCGTGCTGGGCGTCGAGCTGTTCCTGTCGATCCTCGGCACGCTGCTGGTCATGTACGCGGCAGGCATCGAGCTGCAGCGTATCTCACTCGGCGCGCTGATCATCGTGATGGGCATGCTGACCGACAACAGCATCGTGGTGGTCGAGGGGATGCTCGTGAAGGTTCAACGAGGCAAGTCGCATCTCCAGGCGGCGACCGAGATTCTCAAACAAAGCCAATGGCTTCTGCTCGCGTCGACCATTGTGGGAATTCTGGCTTTCTCGGGCATCGGCCTGTCGCCGGATGCGGTCGGCGAATTCTGTGCATCGTTGTTCGCCGTCGCTGCGATTTCGCTGCTATTCAGCTGGGTGATCGCCATCGCCCTGACACCGCTGTTCGGCACGTATCTTTTCAAGCCCGCGGACATCATCGATGACGACCCGTTCAAGTCGAAGCTGTACAAGCGCTATGGCGCGCTGTTGTCATGGGTCACCAGACGGCGCGTGCTCGTGGTCATCGGCCTCGTTGCGCTGACGGTGCTGGCCGGATGGGCGTTCCGCTTCGTCGCGCAGAGCTTCTTCCCCGCGTCGACTACGCCGATCTTTTATGTGGACATGCGCTTGCAACGCGGCGCCGATATTCGCGCGGTCGTCGAGAAGAGCCGCGAGGTGGAAAAGGTGCTCCTCAAGCATGCGGACGTCACCAACGTGCAGACGTATATCGGCTCGGGCGCGACGCGTTTCTTCCTCGCCTACGATCCGGAGACGCGTGATCCGTCGTACGCGCAGTTCATCGTCGGCGCGAAAGACCAGGGCCTGATCGACGACATGATTCCGGACATCGAAGCGGATCTGAAGAAGCGCTTCCCCGAGCAGCATTGGACTGTGACGCGGCCGAACTTCGGCCCCGGTGGAGGTGCGGCGATTCAGGCGCGCTTCTCCGGACCCGATCCGATGGTGCTGCGCCGCTTGTCGCAGGAAGCGCAGAACGTGCTGAAGGCCGACGGTCGCATCATCGCGATCCGCGACGACTGGGAGAACCCGATCAGCATCGTGCGGCCGGAATTCGACGAATCGCGGGCGCGCTCGCTCGGAGTGACGCGCCGGCAGGTCAGCGACACCATGGCTTATGCAACCGAAGGCCTGCGGGCGGGCATCTATCGCGAAGGCGATCAGTTGCTGCCGATCGTGCTGCGCTCGCCCGACTACACGCGCGGCGTCGCGGGTCTCCAGGACCTGCAGGTGTTCAGCGCGGGGCTGCGCCGTTACGTGCCGCTCGGCGACGTGGTCAACGGCTTCGCGGTCGGTACCGAGGAAGGCCAGATCGCGCGCGAAAACAGGATTCGCACGCTCACGGTTTCGGGCAACCCGATCTATGGGCAGAACAGTGTCGACGCGTTCAACCGCATACGCTCCAGCATCGAGAACATCAAGCTGCCACCGGGCTATAGCTTCGAATGGGGCGGCGAGCACGAATCGTCGACGCGCGCGCAGCAGAGCCTGTTCCGTCAACTGCCGCTCGGCTTCATCGGCATGGCGCTGCTGGTGCTGATGATGTTCGGACGCCTGAAGCCGGCGCTCGTCGTGCTGCTCGTCGTGCCGATGTCGATCGTCGGCGTCACGCTCGGTCTGCTGCTATTTCGCGGCGCGTTCGGCTTCATGGCGTTGCTCGGTCTATTGAGTCTGATCGGCATGCTGATCAAGAACGGCGTGGTGCTCGTCGAAGAGATGGATTCGCAGATCGCCGCGGGCGTGCCGCGCATGCAGGCGGTGACCCACGGCGCGATGAACCGTCTGCGGCCGGTGATACTGGGGGGCGGTACGACGGCGCTCGGCATGGCGCCGTTGTTGTGGGATCCTTTCTTCAAGGACATGGCGATCACGATTATGGCGGGCCTTGTTTTTGCCACCGTGCTGACGTTGGTCGCCGTGCCGGCGCTGTATGCGATGCTGTTCTCGATCAGGCAGGCGGAATGGGAGCCGGGTCGACACCCGGAAGCAAAATGATCCGCGCGCGCCCTTATCTTCTAGCCATCGCGGCCCTGCTGCTCGAAGCCGGCTGTACGGGTTCATTGCAGCTGCAAAAGCCCGCCGCGTTTCCGCCGCAGTATTCGGAGGCGCAACCGGGCGTGGCGACACCGATGTCCGAGCAGCAGCTCGCGGCATGGTGGACCCAGTACAACGACCCGACGCTGAACAAACTGATCGATCTCGCGCTCGCGCACAACTTCGACATCGCGACCGCTTACGCACGGGTCGATCAGGTGCAGGCCGGGATCCGGCTGGCTCGCTCGCAACTGCTGCCGTCGGTCGGTGCTGGCGTGAGCGCTGCGAAGTACCACGGCGGCGAGACGCAGCTCGAATTCGAGGAACTGCTCGGCATCAACAATACCGATGCGCAGTTCTGGCGTGTCGGCTTGCAGGCGCAATGGGAGATCGACCTGTTCGGTCAGGGACGCGCAAGGCTCTCGGCGGCACGCGAACAGGCACGCGCGGCCGCGGGCGACGCTGAGGCGGTACGCCTGAGCGTGGTGTCGGGTGTCGCGGATCTGTACGTCACCTATCGCGGGCTGCTCCGTCAGCGCACGATTTTGCTGCAGAGCCGCGCAATCGCGGACGACTTCGTCAACATCGCCGAGAAGAGCTTCAACGCGGGTCTAGTGCTGAGTACGGACATCGAAGCAGCGCGCGCCGGCCGCGCGCAGGTCGATGCGCGTTTGCAGGACGTGGAGAACGGCATCGCGCAGGCACGACTCAATTTGCAGAATCTATGCGGCGTGCAGCCCGCGGAATTCGCGGGGATTCTCGATGAAAGCGACACGCTGATGACCGCGCTGCCGCATATCGAGCCCGGCCAGCCGGTCGACCTGCTGATGCGGCGCCCGGATCTGATCGCGGCGCAGGCACGCGTGAATGCGGCGCTCAGGCAGTCGGATGTCGCGCGGCTCAACTACTGGCCGACCATGTCGTTGAGCGGTTTGCTTGCACGCAATGGTTGGGAGATCGCGGGTCAAGGCCTCGGGCCCAGCACGTTCTGGCTATTCGGCGCGGCGATGGCGCTGCCGCTGATCGACTTTGGCGCGCGGCGCTCGCAGGTGGAATCGTCGGATGCGCAGGCGCAGCAGGCCATGTCGAACTACGAAAAGACCGCGCTCGGCGCGTTCTATGACGTCGACCGTGCACTGGCGCGTTTGAACCGGCAGGACGAGTTGTTCAAGGCACGCAATGAAGAAGTCGTGCGTCGCACCACGCAGTTGAGCCAGGTGCGACGTCGCTACGAACTCGGCGATACCGGCCGCGTCGATATCGATCAGGTGCGGGTTGCGCTGCTCGAAAGCCAGTCGTCGCAGGCGAGGGAAGAGGTCGGCGAACTGCAGGCACAGTTCGCGCTGTTCAGGGCATTGGGGGGCGGCTGGTTGGCCAATCCGCCAGTGGCCTCGAATACACGAGCGCCGACGGAACCCGCGCCCGCCACCGCACCGGCACCGGCCGCACAGTGAACGACCAGGAGGAGTGCGGTCCGGTACTCGCAAAGCCGTTGGCTTCAGTCGGGGAGGACTGACAGGAGATGCGCAATGCACGCGTACCTGCTCCGCGTAAGTCCCTGTCTGGAAGAAATCAGCTTCTCTGAAGGGTGGGCGATGGCAAGCCAGGTCGAGACGAAACTGTCGTTGCCCGCATTGACCGCGATGGTCGTCGGCTCAATGGTGGGCGCAGGGATTTTCTCGTTGCCGCGCAATTTCGCGCGCGCGACCGGACCGTTCGGCGCGGTCATTGCATGGTGCGTGGCGGGCATCGGCATGTATGCGCTGGCGCGCGTCTTTCAGGCGCTCGCGCAGCGACGGCCCGAGCTCGACGCCGGCGTGTTCGCGTACGCGCGAGCGGGCTTCGGCGATTATGCGGGCTTTCTATCGGCATTCGGCTACTGGATGGCTGGCTGCTTCGGCAACGTGTCGTACTGGGTGCTGATCAAATCGACGCTTGGCGCTTTCGTGCCGGCCTTCGGCAACGGCAACACGGCGACCGCGATCATCGTGTCGTCGGTGGGCATCTGGCTGTTTCATCTGGTGATGCTGCGCGGCGTCCAGCAGGCCACGATGATCAACACGATCGTCACGGTCGCGAAGTTGATTCCAATCGTGCTGTTCATCGTGATGCTGATCGCTTTGTTTCGCGCCGACATGTTTCGCGCGAATCTGTGGGAACGCAGCGATCAGATCGGCAAGGGCCTGTTCTCGCAGGTTCGCGCGACGATGCTCGTCACCGTCTTCGTGTTCGTCGGTATCGAAGGTGCGAGCGTGTACTCGCGCTATGCGAAAAAGCGCTCGGATGTCGGCGCCGCGACGATCACCGGCTTCGTCGCCGTGCTGTGTCTGCTGGTGCTGGTGACGCTGCTGCCTTACGCGACCTTGCCGCGCGCCGATATCGCGGTGATGCGCCAGCCGTCGATGGCCGCGGTACTCGGCGCGCTGCTCGGCCCATTCGGTGTCGTGTTCGTCAGCGCCGGTCTGATCATTTCGATCCTCGGCGCGTACCTCGCATGGTCGCTGATCTGTGCCGAGGTGCTGTTCGCAGCAGCGCGTCTCGAGACGATGCCGCGTATCTTCGCGCGACAAAACGAGCGCAAGCTGCCGGTCGCCGCGATCTGGCTCACGAGTACCGTGGTGCAGTGTTTCGTAATCAGCACGTACTGGTCGACCGATGCGTTTGCGCTGATGCTCAATCTCACGAGCTCGATGGCGCTGATTCCTTATTTTCTCGTGGCCGCATACGGCATCAAGGCCGCGCGTGACGATAGTGGCCAGAATGGCGGCACCTTGAGCGGCGCGTTGCGCACCGAGTATTTCGTCGCGATGTTCGCGACGTTGTATACCGCCTTTCTGCTGTTCGCGGGCGGCCTGAAGTTCCTGATGCTATCGGCGCTGCTTTATGCGCCCGGTACGGTGCTGTATGTGGTGGCCAAACGCGAGCGCGGCCATCGGGTGTTTTCGAAAGTCGAGTGGGTCATCTTGGCCGTCGCGGCCTGCGGCGCGATTGGCGCGCTGATCGGCCTCGCGACCGGCACGATCGTCATCTGAGCGGTCGATCATCGTAGTCGCACGAGCGCGGCTCGATTGGAACGTGTTCGCGGGAGAGCGATCGCAGCAATGGACAAGCGCGTCAGACTTTCAGCGCCGGGCCTGATGGCAATGGTGATCGGCTCGATGGTCGGGGTGGGCGTCTTTTCGCTGCCGCAGGCGCTCGGCAAATATACCGGCGTAGTCGGTTCGTTGATCAGCTGGACCATCACCGGCTCCGGCATGCTGATACTCGCGCTGATCTTTCAACGGCTCGCATGGCGCAAGCCGGAACTCGACGCTGGCGTCTACACGTATGCGCGCGTCGGGTTTGGACGCTACACGGGATTTCTGTCGGCGTTCGGCTACTGGTGCGCCAGCTGTCTTGGCAACGTGGCGTATCTCGTGCTGATCAAGTCCGCGCTCGCGATCGTCGCGCCTTCATTCGGCGCTGGCAATACGTTTAGCGCGATCGTCAGTTCCTCGCTGATGATCTGGGTGTTTCACTTTCTGATACTGCGCGGCGTGAAGGGCTCGTCGGTAGTGAATGCGTCGATGACGGCCGCCAAGTTGTTCGCGCTTGGACTGTTCGCGGTGCTCGTGCTATCGAGTGTCAAGTGGCAGTTGTTCCTCGCGAACCTGTGGACCGTTCCCGAGCCGTCGGCGACCGGTCTGTTCGGCGAGGTGCGCAAGACGATGTTGGGCACGGTATTCGTGTTTCTCGGCGTCGAAGGCGCGAGTGTCTATTCACGGCATGCACGCGAACGGCGCGACGTCGGGGTCGCGACCGTCCTCGGCTTTCTCTGCGTGCTTGCGTTGATGGTCATGGTCACGTTGTTGTCGTATGGCGTGTTGCCGCTCGAGCAGTTGGGCACGCTGAAAAATCCGTCGATGGCTGGCGTGCTGAGCGCCGCGGTCGGCGCCTGGGGCGCGGTCGCGGTCAAACTCGGCCTGTTGATATCGGTACTCGGTTCTTATCTCGCATGGACGTTGCTCGCCGCCGAAATTCTGCACGCGGCGGGCAAGAGCCGCACGATGCCCGCGTTTCTCGGGCGAGAAAACCGCAACCACGTACCGGTCGCCGCACTGTGGATGACGAGCCTCGTGATTCAGGCCTTTCTGATCGTGACGCTGTTTTCGAAAGAAGCGTTCACGCTGGCCAAGGAGTTCACGACGTCGATGAACCTGATCCCGTATCTGCTCGTCGCCGGCTATGGGTTGAAGCTCGCAGCGAGCGGCGAATCGTATGCGGGGCAGCCGTGGTCACGGCGCATCGATTTCATGCTCGCGCTGCTGGGCTGCGGATACGCGCTCTTTCTCGTGTACGCGGGCGGCCTGCATTATCTGTTGATGTCGACCGTGCTTTATACGGCGGCGACCGTGTGGTTTTACATCGCCGAGCGTCGCAAGGGGAAACGGCCTGTGTTTACGCTGCTCGAACGCTGGCTGTTCATTGTGGTTCTGCTTACCGGGCTGGTCGCGTTCGTCGATCTCGTGCGCAATCATTTTGCGGCCTAAGGCTTCCGCTCGCGCGCCGCGCGGCTCACATGATCGCGGCCTGGCGAATGCAGCGGATGAAATAGTCGGCCGGGCGCCACCGTCGATGTCATCCGGCCATACACAACAGGAAAACGAAATGAACGCACAGAAATGGCTGAAGCTGGTTTGCGCGAGCGCGGTCGTGTTCCGCTTGCCTGACTGCGCACGCGCAGCCGCAAGCGGGCGGATCGGGTCCCGCGGCACAAGCTGCGGCGAGTTCGGCGCCAACCGCGGGCGAGATCAAGGCTACCAACCGGCAACTCGTGCGGGACGTACGCCGCGCATTCAGAAACGCACGAAGCCAGGGACTACGGGCCAGCAACATTACAGTGCGCGCGGATAACGGCGTCGTGACATTGACGGGCAGCGCGCCGACCGCGGACCTGCTGTCGCGCGGTCCGCTAGAAGAAACACGGCGGTGACGCCGGCGGCGATGGGGCATTGCGACGGGCCGACTGGGGTGGATGTTGAAAGCACTTCTTGCACCTATGACGCATATAGGACTCTGCTGATTTTTTTGCTTGTTAGCGCATCGTACAATCCGCCTCTGCGCAAGGCGAAGACGTTTTAATTCCTCGCCGACGAGTTGGGGTGCGTTGCGCTATCCCATCTTCATGATTGATCCATGCTAGGTTGCATGCCCAAAAATTGCTTTGTCTTTACCAAAGCACACCGACTTTCTCACCGATTTTGCATCGTTTTAAAAAACAGTGGTTCAAAAACTTCTATTTGCGTGGTGCCAAAATGCTTTTGTGGAACGATCAAGACAATTTGATATGCGCTATCTGGAGTGCACCGACTGGTGCGCTTAGATGATAGGCGTTCCCGACGCCGTTCGCTTCATTAGAAGCAGGAAGGTTGCGGCTCTCGATCTTGCTGCTGAGGTGTGCGGCTAGGCCCACGCAAACGCAGCGTCCCGTGGCGACACACAGGATCAGGGAAGTTGACGAGTGGATGGGACGAGATGCCCTGCGCCTTTCTCATCATGTAACGGCGTGAAATGACATGGTACTTTGGTGACAAATCATGCAGGGTGTTTCGGCAAGGAAAAGGTATTCACCTGCGTGGTATGGAGTGTGAGTGAACAAAATAAGAGTGGGTATCGCCGACGATCATCCATTTATTCTCCTCGGCGTCGAGCATCTTCTTCAGCGTTGTCCTGACATCCAGGTCTGCTTCAAAAGCGAAAGTATTGGCCTGCTTCTCCAGCGGTTGGTTGAAGTGCCAGTCGATGTTCTTGTGTGCGACTACGAATTCGAAGGCGATCCGTATGCCGACGGTCTCAACCTTCTTGACCGGATCCGGCGTGTCACCCCAGCCATACGAGTAGTTTTCCTGAGCACGCATTCGTCCACGCACATCATTTCAGCTGCGCTCAACGCGGGGGCGGCCGGCTTCGTCGGCAAGGGTCCCGAGGGCTTTGTCAGCCTTACCGCTGCCGTCCGCGTTGCCAAAAATAAAAGCGTGTTTCTGCCTGATTCCATTGCGGACAAGATGTTGCGCGCAACGGGGCGCGCAGCGCAAGGCGGATCTTCTCTCAATTTGCTATCTGAAAAAGAATCGACGGTCGTGCGAATGATCTGCGACGGGATGTCGATCGCAACAATTGCCGAGCGGCTCAATCGCAGTCCGAAGACCGTGAGCAATCAGAAGAACGCTGGCATGAAGAAGCTCGGTGCCAGAAACGACGTAGAACTCGTCACGATCGTGCGCGAGTGGTCCTGCTCGTAGCAATTGCCGCGATTCTCAGGCGGATTCTGTCGTTCTCGTGGCGCCTTCTCCCTATCGTAGGGTGGTCCTGTGACCTGTTCAGTTCGAGGAATCGACACGTCGTTTCTCGACTGACCTATTTGGTCTTTCATTTTGGGTATTGGCCCATTAACACCGATCTTCTTCAATGAGATCATTCCTCTGCCTTGACGATCGCTGGACGTCCCGGCTTTACAAGGGTTTGTAGTTCTGAAATGGCAACAAAGAGGAATCTCATGAAAAAACAAGTAACGCAACTCATGATCGCGCTGATGGGCCTGTCCGTCGCGCCGATGGTTTTCGCTCAAGCTGTACCGGGCACAGGTCAGGTAACGTTCAATGGAGAACTGTATGACGACACCTGTGTGATCAACTCGGGTGACGAGGACCAAACGGTCACGCTGCCTCGGGTGTCTTCGCAGACGCTGCCTGCGGCTGGCGTAGTCGGCGGGTCCACGCCTTTCAACATTTCGGTGTCGCAGTGCCCGGCAACGCTGAAACAGGTCGCGGCGCATTTCGAGACCACGAACATGGACCCGGTTACGCGTAATGCCATTAACCAGGCAACTACCTCGCCGGCCCAGTACGTCGAAGTGCAATTGCTTGACCACAATTTCACGAATGGCGCGGCGCAGGTGCTTCCGCTGGGCAGCACGGGCGAGTTCGTTGATGTTGGGACCGACGGTTCGGCAACGATGTACTACGCCGGCCAGTACTATGCAACAGACAGAGCCACGGCCGGTAACGTGACGGCTGTTGTTCGCTACACGTTGGCATACCAGTAAGCGAATCTAAGCCGAATGGCATCGGGTTGCTCTTCTAGTTCGAAGGCAACCCGAAGTGGCATTCCGCTTACCTGTCGCGTGGAGGAGCGAGTGTCTTCAATGAAGTTTCCAATGTTGTTCGCCGCAGCTGTCGCCTTAAGTGTGACCTCGTTCGCTGCACAAGCTGCTATCACCATTACCGGTACCCGAGTTATTTATCCGGCGCAAAACCGTGAAGTCAATGTTCGTTTGAACAATGTTGACAGCCGTCCGGTCCTGGTCCAGGCGTGGCTGGACGACGGCGATGCGGCAGCTGCCCCGAATGAAATCAAGGTGCCGTTCACGTTACTGCCGGCGGTATTTCGGGTCGAGCCTCACAGAGGGCAGGCTTTGCGCATCATGTTCACAGGCGGCGACATGCCGAAGGACCGTGAGGCTGTCTATTGGCTGAACGTTCTCGAAATTCCGCCGAAGCCCAAGGACGCTGATGACCGGAACATGATTCAGCTCGCGTTCCGAACGCGTATCAAGATGTTCTACCGGCCGGCATCGTTGCTCGATGACCCAACGGCGGGGCGGGCCCAGCTGAAGTGGCATGTCGAGGCAAATGACAAAGGTCAGAGCATCGTTCGTCTGGACAACCCATCGCCCTACTACATTTCCGTCGGCACGGCAGAGGTAGAAACGGCAGGCAGGAAAGTCGCTCTTTTGCCCGATATGGCACCGCCGTTCGGGCACGTCGATCTCCGTCCACAAGATGGAAAGCTGGATATCAAAGCTCCTGCCACCGTTTCCTATACGGTTCTGAACGACTTCGGTACAGCGATCAAGGACTCGGCGGAAGTGACAGGTGCTCAAAGCGCGGAAGCGCAAAAGAATCAATAATTGAAATACGGGATGTCGGGCGTGCGGAATAGTAAGACGGCGGTTGAAAGAGTATTCAGTAATGTCCCTTTCCGGTTTCACCCACTGGCTTGGGCGGCAATCATAGCGTCGGGCTGGGTCTTTTGCCCAAATTCCGCGGTCGCCGCGTGCGCGCCGGACTCAGCGGCGACGCCATCCAGCGACTGCTCGGCGTCCGAGTTGCCGCAACAGGCAGCTGGTGTCGACGGAGAGGCTGCGCGTACGGATGCGTCATCTACCACGGCGACATCAAATGCGCCCGCTGCGGAAGTTCCGCAAGAAGTCGAGTTCAATCCAGCATTCTTTACGGGCAACGTCGCCGATTTGTCACGCTATACGCGAGGCAATCCTGTTGCTCCCGGTGTTTATCCGCTCGAACTCCTCGTCAATGGTAAGAAGCGTGGACGCTTCGATGTCCTGTTTCAGGCAGTGCCGGGCTCGGATATCGCAACGCCCTGTTTCACGATGCCTGGCCTGGACCGCGCTGGCGTAGATACCGAGCGCGTGGCCCAGCGGTTGAAGGAAGCAGGAAAGGGCGACTTCGACGATACGGATGCGTCAGTGCAATGCGTCCCGCTGGTTGAAGCCGTACCGGGATCGGTTGCATCGTTCAACACCGCCGATCTGCAACTCGATCTGTCGATTCCACAGATCGAATTGCGCAAGGAGGCTGCCGGTTACGTTGATCCGTCCCGTTGGGACAACGGGATCAACGCAGGCTTCGTGCAATACAGTCTCGCCGGCTATACGACTCACCAGAACAATGGTAGCGGAGACTTCAGCAGTGTCTACCTCGGTCTGCAAAGCGGATTCAACGTGAACGGCTGGCGTTTCCGCCAGTGGTCCACGGTAAGCTCGCAGAACCGGGGTTCCGGCACGCATTGGCAAAGTGTCGCGCTGTTTGCGCAACACGATGTCACGGCGCTTAAGAGCCAACTGACGATCGGCGACAGCTCGACGAGCGGTGACGTCTTCGACTCATTCAACGTGCGTGGCGTCCAGCTTTCGAGCGACGACCGCATGTTGCCGGATTCCATGCGCTCCTATGCGCCGGTTGTGCGTGGCGTGGCTGATACCAATGCACGCATCATCGTGCGTCAGAACAACATCATCGTGGCCGAGACCAGCGTGCCGCCGGGGCCGTTTGAACTGAACGACCTGCCGGCTACGGGTTATGGCGGCGACCTTCAGGTCACTATTACAGAATCCGACGGCCGTCAGCGGACTTTTCTGGTGCCGTTTGCGTCCGTCCCGCAGTTGCTGCGGCCTGGTGTTGCACGTTTCAATCTGACGACCGGTGTCTATCGCGATACCGTGCTGAATAACCATCCGTGGGTGGCGCAGGCGGTTTATCAGCGCGGCCTGACGAACCTGTTGACCGGCTACACCGGTGCACAGTTTGCGGAAGGTTACTGGGCTGGCCTGGTGGGTGTCGCGCTCAATACGCCGCTCGGTGCATTCTCGTTTGACGTAACGGCGGCGGGAACGAATATTCCCGGCGTGTCTGGTGGTCGTCCCGGCTACAGTACGCGGATCAGCTACAGCAAGCTCCTTCCAGGGCCCAACACGAATTTTTCGGTTGCGGCTTACCGATACTCGACCTCACGCTTCTATAGCCTGCATGACGCGATGTACGCGCGATATGGCTCCCGAGACACCACGGGTCAGTATGACTACCGCACGCGCAGCCGTCTGCAGCTGAATATCAACCAGCCAATCGGCGAGTCGAGTTCTTTTTATATCGCCGGCAGTTCGCAGAACTACTGGGGCGCGTCGAAGGGCTACGATCTGCAATATCAGGTTGGTTTCAACAGCGCGTACAAGCGGGTGTCCTACTCGCTATATGCGCAACGCACGCGCCTGCAAAACTCGAAGATCAGCACGCAGGTAGGTTTGAACCTGACGATTCCGCTCGGCAAGGTCGACTCGAACGAGCATCATATGTTCGACTATCTGACCACCAACGTTTCGCGCGGCTCGAACGGGGATAGCACAATTCAGGCCACTGCGTCGGGCAACACGAGCGGAGCCACGCCGATCACCTACGGTGTCAACGCGTCACGGATCGTCGCCGGCGACAATCGGACCGTTTCCGCGGGTGGTTACGCGATGTATCGCGCGCCGTTCGCTACTTACAACGTCAATGCATCGATCAGCAATCAGACCCGTCAAGCCGCGTTCAACGCCGACGGCGCGGTCGTCGTTCACAGTGGCGGCATGACGCTGAGCCCGCCGCTTGGGCAGGCGTTCGCGCTCGTCGAAGCGAAAGGCGCGGAAGGCGGCCGGATCATCAATGGCCAGGGTGCAAGGATTGACGCTAACGGCTATGCGGTGGTGTCTTCGCTGATGCCATACCGGGTCAACACGGTCGCGCTGGATCCGAGCGACGTGTCGCTCGACGTTGAACTTGGCAACACGAGTGAGGAAGTCGTGCCGCGCGCGAGTTCGCTCGTCAAGGTGAAGATTGCGACCACGCAGGGCACGCCGATTTTCGCCGAGGTTTTGGATCGGGAAGGCAAAGCCATGCCGATGGGCACCGAGTTATTCGACGAGTCCGAGAAATCGGTGGGCATCGTCGGTCAGGGTGGCCTCTCGTACCTGCGCGGCCTCGAGCACGAAGGCAAGCTGCTGGTGCGCTGGGGCAATCGCGCAGCGGAGCAGTGCGTGATGCCCTACACGATGCCGGACGACGACAAGGCGGACAGCGGTCAGCGCGCGGGGATCGTTGCGCGCATCAAGCTGAGCTGTGATCCAGCGCTAATCTGGTCTCCGCCGGCAAAGTCCGTAGCGCGACGTTCAGCGGGCGCGGCGCTTGTCAGTTCGCTTCGCTGAAGTGCGAAGGTCGATACCCGGTCAGCTCCAGCGCTGCGGCTTAGATGATTCCGCCGACAGTAGAGGTCAGAAAATGAAGAATATTTGCAGATACTTTCGGATTGCCGGACTAATTTCCGGATTGATCGCAGGTGCGCTGTTGGGATCGGTTTGCGTACATGCGCAAGGCTCGCCTTCGGTCACGCTCAATTTTAGTGGCACCTATAACGCGGAGACGTGTGCGCTGGTGAGTTCGCCCGACATGACGGTCACGTTGCCAACGCTTTCGACGCGATCGCTGCCGACGGCCGGAGTTATAGATGGCTCAAAGTTCTTTACCATCACGATCCAATGTCCAAGCGGTGTAACGGGGGCGCGCGTGTATTTCGAGAGCGGTTCGTCGACCGATCCCAACACCGGGAATCTGGACCTGCAGAATGCGAGCGGGGCGGCGTCGGCAACGAATGTACAGGTCATGCTGGCCAATGCGGACGGATCGCGGATCAAGGTCGGCGACCGGTCTACGATGAGAGTCGTTCCGATCACGTCCACGGATCCGACGCCGGTGGATTTCATTGCCAGCTACTACGCAACCGGTCGAGCCACGGCTGGCACCGTCAATACATTCGTCACCTATGTCGTCGAAATGCCCTGAGGGTGCCGGCGCGAATACGTTTCTTATTATGTTTGACTCAACAGTCGCGCTCATGCGAGCGACTGCGTTGCATGCAGCACTGCTGTCCGACGGCGCGGAGCTGCCGGCTATTCCTTTTTGGCGCGCGCGTTGCAGTACGTTGGTCGAGACGCTACAGCAGCAAATGCTGGATCGAACTTTTCCGGCAACGGACATCCGGGAAGTCAGCCTCGCACAATGCGTTCTGCTAGATGAACTGACGTTGCATGCATTGCCGTCCAGGGAGCGCGAGGAATGGTTGCGTGAGCCGCTGCAGATGCGTTTTCATGGCGTGCGTGACGGCGCCGCATGGGTATGGCACCGGATCGCGGCGGTGGTGGACGGCGGCGATCCGGACCCCGCCGGACTTGAGTTCTACACCATGTTGCTGGGGCTGGGCTTCGACGGCGGACGCGAAAATGCCAACGCATATCTGGAGCGTGCGAAATCGGCGTTGAACGGGCATCTGCGTCATAAGGCGGCGTTCTCCATACCCGACGCACCGGATAACGCCATGCCACTGACCAATTCGCTTCGGCCGTCGGACGTGTCACGCATCTCACATTCACGCAGAACCGCCGGCGGGGTGATTGCTGGTGCGGTTGCCATCGCGTCACTGTGGACGGCGATGGACCTTAGTCTGGACTTTGCGACACGCGGTCTACCTCAAACGTCGTCGCCGCAGAGTAGTCCTATGCAGACGGAGCATTCGCAATGATTTCCGGAAACAGCTACCGGGCGGCGCTGATCTGGATCGCTGTCTCCGTAGTTGGACTGATATGGCTATGCTTGCCGCTTGCTCTCCAACCATCGTGGCCCGTTGTGCTCAGTCTTGTTCTGTTGACGGGGGTGGGCGCCGCCGTTTTGCCAGCTTACGGGCGATCGCATCCGACCCACGAGGGTCAGGATTTTCAGCTCGGGAACGTGCATCAGTTATCGATCGTTCTCGTCGTCGGGCCGCATGCCGGCGCGTTGTTTGCACGCGATGGCCAGACATCCACACTGCGACGTAACGGTGATGCGCTGTGGTTGCGTGTCCGGTCCCCGCAGCAGTTGTCCAGCGTGTTGGCCACGGTGATGGAGTCGCATCAACGTCCGCCGGATGCCGTGTTGATGCCCGTTGTTCCCGACGGTGAGTGCGACGATGCTGTGATTCGCCGCGAATTTTCCCGCTGGAAGCATCAGATCGACGCTTGCATCGGTCCCCGGGCGTTCGTATTACCCTGCTATATCGCGATCTACGCGTACCTCGGCTCGAATAGCGACCACGCAGTGGAACCGGTCTGGTTCGGCGATGCCATGAATATCTCGACGATGCAACCCGCGACCGCAAACGCGCGGCAACATGTGCAAGCGCTCAGGCAACAGCTGGATCAGGCTTGGCTCGCTGTCGCCCACCCGGAACGTGCGTCGCGTGCCGGTCTGGGGCATGCAGTGTTCGACTGGCTAGAAGATGAGGCGCTGCTATCGATACTTTCATCGCTCGCGAACACCGCGCCGTTCTCGCTGCGCGGCTTGCTGTTGGCCGACATAGGACACCCGCCGATGCGTCCAGGCGCATGGACGCGATGGCTCACCGGCAAGACCGCGCTGCGGCCGCTGCTGATGAGGCCGAAGGCTCAACCGAAGCCGCTGTCTCTGCCTTTACTTACGACCATCGCGCGGAACGACAGATTCCGGGTTTCGAAGAGCGAGTGGGCCCGGTCGTATTCCGGAAGCTTGCACGCGTTGGCTGCGTCGGTGGTCGTCCTGATGGTGTCGATTGGTGTCTCCGCATGGTCGAACAGCAGGTTGGTCACGCGAGTCGCCGACGACCTCGAGGCTTACACGCATATACCCACAGCCCGCGCGGATGCGAAGCGTGAGCGATTCGAATCGTTGCGCAGACAATCCGCCGAGCTGGCTCGCTATGCGAGCAACGGTGTGCCGGCCGGGCTCGGCTGGGGACTGTATCGGGGCAAGCAGTTGCAAGTCGCGCTTGAACGCGTGACCGCGACATCGCATTCCCCCACGATCGCCGCGCATTCCCCGCCCCTTGCTGTGACGATCGACAGCCTCTTGTTATTCGACAGCGGCAAGACGACGCTCAAGTCAGCTGCAGAGCCAAGGCTCCACGCGGTTCTCGATCTGATTCGCGCGAATCCCGACAAGCGAATTCTCATCGCGGGTCATACTGACAACGTGGGTGCCAGCGTCGCGAATCAAAAGCTCTCCGAGGCACGCGCGCGGGCCATCCGCGATTGGTTCGTCAACACGGCTACGTTGCCCGTCACACGTTTCGCAATTCAGGGGTATGGCGATACCCGGCCGATCGCCGGCAACGAAACTAGTCAGGGGCGCGAGATGAATCGTCGTGTCGAAATCACCGTTGTTCCCGATTCAGGCACGCACTGAAAGTACTCGTCGCGGGTAGCCCTCTGGGAGCCAGCGTTCGCGCACGCCAACCCGGCCTCGCTTTTGCGAACGGGACAGACTTTTGGGCAACCGCCCATATCGCCGCGCTGTTCCGAGACATAACATCTTCAGCTTGCAGACTTCATACGAAAGCGAGCGGTGTCGCCGCTCCTTCTTTTACTTGAGCGAACAACCTCAAAGCACTATGTCGGCTTCTACCAGTTCTCAAAAATTCATCGCACGTAATCGTGCCCCCCGCGTCCAGATTGAATACGACGTCGAAATTTACGGTTCGGAAAAGAGAGTCGAACTCCCGTTCGTGATGGGCGTCCTCGCCGACTTGTCGGGCAAGCCACTCGAACCGTTGCCCGCCGTCGGCGATCGTAAGTTCTTCGATATCGACATCGAGAACTTCGATGAGCGAATGAAGGCCATGAAACCGCGTGTCGCGTTCGCGGTGCCCAACACGCTGACGAACGAAGGTCATCTGATGGTCGATATCACGTTCGAAAGCATGGACGACTTCTCGCCCGCAGCCGTCGCGAAGAAGGTTGACGCGCTTGCGCAGCTACTCGAGGCGCGTACGCAACTCGCCAATCTGCAAACGTATATGGATGGCAAAAGTGGCGCGGAAAACCTGGTCAGCAAGGTGTTGAGAGACCCAGCGTTACTCGAAGCGCTCGCAAAGGCGCCAAAGCCGGAAGCGGCATCCGCCGGCGAACCGGTGACCAACGAATGATTTTTGCTTTCCGCACGAAAGCACAGCCTGAAACAATGGGGAAATGATGGCCGAACTTCAAGCGAACACGCGCGCCAAGGCAACGGCGAGCGTGACCAGTCAGTCCGATTTCAACGCACTCCTATCGCGCGAATTCAAGCCCAAAACGGAGCGCGCGCGCGAGGCTGTCGAGGGGGCTGTCCGGACGCTCGCTCAACAAGCACTGCTTACATCGGCAACGGTGTCCGACGACGCATACAAAAACATAGAGTCAATTATTGGGGAGATCGATCGCAAATTATCCGAACAGATCAACCTGATTCTCCACCATGAAGATTTTCAGAGTCTTGAAAGCGCATGGCGTGGGCTTCATCACCTCGTCGCGAACACGGAAACGGATGAGAAGCTGAAGATCCGCTTTATGGATGTGTCGAAGGACGACCTGCGTCGCACGATGAAGCGCTACAAAGGGATTGCGTGGGACCAGAGTCCGTTCTTCAAGCAAATTTACGAGGAAGAGTACGGGCAGTTGGGTGGCGAGCCGTACGGCTGTCTCGTCGCTGACTACTACTTCGATCACACGCCCGCCGACGTCGACCTACTGGGCTCGATTGCAAAGGTGGCGGCAGCGTCGCATGCGCCGTTCATTACGGGCGCGGCACCGTCCGTGCTGCAGATGGACTCGTGGCAGGAACTCGCCAACCCGCGCGACCTGACGAAGATTTTTACGCAAAACCTCGAGTACGCACCTTGGAACTCGCTGCGTAGTTCGGAAGACGCGCGCTACATCGGCCTTGCAATGCCGCGTTTCCTTGCACGTCTGCCGTATGGCGTCAAGACGAATCCGGTCGACGAATTCAATTTCGAAGAGGCGACCGCCGGCGCGGATCATCAACGCTATGTATGGTCGAACGCGGCCTACGCAATGGCGGTGAACATCAACCGTTCGTTCAAGAACTACGGTTGGTGCACGCTGATTCGCGGCGTGGAAAGCGGTGGGGTAGTTGAAAACCTGCCGTGTCACACGTTCCCGACGGATGACGGTGGAATCGACATGAAGTGCCCGACGGAAATTGCGATCTCCGACCGCCGCGAAGCGGAATTGTCGAAGAGTGGTTTCATACCGCTCATTCACCGCAAAAACACTGACTACGCGGCGTTCATCGGCGCGCAATCGTTGCAGAAGCCGGTCGAGTACCACGATCCCGACGCAACTGCGAACGCGAATCTATCGGCACGTCTTCCGTATCTGTTCGCGTGCTCGCGCTTTGCGCATTACCTGAAGTGCATCGTGCGCGACAAGATCGGCGCATTCAAGGAGCGGGACGAAATGCAGCAATGGCTCAACGAATGGGTCATGAACTACGTTGACGCCGATCCCGCGAATTCGTCGCAGGAAACCAAGGCACGTCGACCGCTGGCGGCGGCCGAAGTGGTCGTCGAGGACGTCGAGGGAAATCCGGGATATTACCAGGCGAAGTTTTTCCTGCGTCCGCATTTCCAACTTGAAGGTCTGACGGTTTCTTTGCGTCTCGTCGCGAAGCTGCCGCTCGTGAAGGATGCAGCCTGATCTGACGTCTACCGTTCATTCGGTGATTGAGCGACGGACAGGCGCTCACTAAATATGCCTGACTTTCATTGAGCATCTTTAAAACTAATCGGTACCAAGGAGTATTTTTATGGCGCAAGACATCTTTCTCAAGATTAACGGGATTGATGGTGAGTCGGCAGACGCTAACCACAAGGACGAAATCGATGTTCTGAGCTGGGCGTGGGGCGTTACGCAGCAATCGAATATGCACGTTGGTTCTGGTGGTGGCGCTGGCCGAGCCACGGTCGACGACTTCACGTTTGAGCATTTCATCGATCGTGCAACGCCCAACCTGACGCAATACTGCCTGACCGGTAAGCACATCGACGAAGCCAAACTCGTCGTGCGCAAGGCTGGCGGTAATCCGCTCGAATACATCAAATTCACGATGAACGACGTGCTGGTTACCTCGGTGCATCCGTCCGGCGTCAGCGACAGTGAATCGCGTCCGTGCGAAACGGTGCGTCTGTCCTTTGCTCGCCTGAAGCAGGAATATGTGGTGCAGAACGCGCAAGGCGGTAGCGGCGGTGCGATCACGGCGACCTTCGATATCAAGAAGAACACAGCCTAAATCGCACATTTTCCTGAATCTTGGCACGACGACCCTTTTGTCCGGGAAGCCGTGTCAAGGTTGTTAACCGGGATGCCCGGCTGGATGCAGGCATCCTGGTTCATTCAGGGCGATGTGCGAGATCACCTTGATACCGTCAGATGGTTTCGATCTTTTTTTCCCGCTTCGCGATATGGCTGCGTATCGGGGGCTGGCTAGCCCTAAGCGGGGCGAGCGCATGGCTGTCCGGGTGCGCTACCGCGTCGGCTCCCGTTGTCAAGGAGCGAACGACCCTCCGGCTTCAGATCGCGGCAAACGAGAACGTCAATCCGAACGAGTGGGGAACGGCGGCGCCGATCCTCGTGCGGGTCTACGAACTGAAGTCGCCGACGGCGTTTCAAACCGGCGACTTTTTCACGCTGCAAAGCGACGACAAAAAAATCCTTGGCGACGACGTGCTGGTCGTTGACGAATTTATTCTGCGTCCCGGCGATACACGCGAGATCGTCCGGAAGTCGAACCCCGCCACTACCGCAATTGGCGTGCTGGCCGGCTACCGGGATCTCGGGAAATCGGTCTGGCGCGCGGTTTACCGGTTGCCAATCGCGCCCGACGCCGCATGGTACAGGATGGCTCTTCCAGACAAGGAACAGAAGCTGACGATCCAGCTCGATCAGCGCACTGTTTCGATTTCAAAGTCAGACTAATTTCGATGAGTTGGTATAGCAAAGTTGTTTGGAGCGAAGGACTCTTCCTGCGCCCGCAATTGTTTCAGCAGCAGGAGCGGTATTTCGAGTCGTTCGCGCATCGCCGAAGCGCGCCGCTGAGCCCGTTTTTCTGGGGCTTCAGCCGTTATGAAATCGATCAGGAATCGCTCGCGTTCGGCAAGCTGGTGTTCAAGAGCGGGCTCGGCGTATTTCCAGACGGCACACCGTTCGAGGTGCCTGGCCTGACGCTGCCCCCGCCCCCACTGACGATCGGACCGGAACATCAGGAGCAGGTGATTTACCTGGCGGTCCCGCTTCGCTTGCCTAACACCGAGGAAACCGCCTTCACCGAGCAGAGCGGATCGCTCGCCCGTTACCATGCGTACGACGCCGAACTGCGCGACAGCAACGCGATCGGCCAAGGTCCGAAGCCCGTCCAACTCTCGAATCTGCGCTTGCGGCTGTTGCCCGAGAAAGAGCTGACGCAGTCGTGGATCGGGCTTGCGCTGACGCGCGTGAAGGCGCTGCACGCCGACGGCGCCGTGTCGCTGCACAGCGCTGACCACATTCCGCCCGTGACCGGTTACGGCGCGAATCCACTGCTGCGGGAATGGGCGATGCAGCTGCACGGCCTCGCGCGACTACGCGCCGACGCGCTCGCCGCCCGTCTGTCAGGTGCTGATGGCCGTACGGGCGCGGCGGCCGAAGTGGCCGACTATCTGCTGCTTCAGGTGCTCAATCGCTATGAGCCGCTGCTGGAGCATATTTGCCAACTCGAGGAGACCGCGCCGGTGACCCTGTATCGCGAGCTCGCGCTTTTCGCGGGCGAGCTTTCGACCTTCGTGCGTCCGCAAACGCGGCGTCCGCGGGCGGCGCCGGGCTATGACCATGCGCAGCTCTACCGCAGTATCAGGCCCCTCGTCGAGGAGGTTCACTATCTGTTGAACCAGGTGTTGATTCGTGGTGCGCAGCCCATTCCGCTTACGGAGCAGGCGCATGGCATCCGTACGGCCGCCATGCTGCCGAACGAATTGGCCGGCTATTCGAGCCTCGTGCTCGCCGTGGGCGCGCAGATGCCTTCCGAATTGCTGCAGCAGCAGTTTCTTGCCCAAACGAAGATCAGTCATCCGCAGCGCTTGCCGGAATTGATCCGTTCGCACCTGCCGGGTCTGGCAGTAGCGGCGCTGCCGGTTCCTCCGCGCCAGATTCCGTTCAACTCGGGCTTTATCTATTTCGAACTGTCGCGTACCGGACCGTTCTGGGAACAGATTGCGCGGCACGGAGGGCTTGCCATGCATGTCGCCGGGCACTTCCCGGAACTCAAGCTTGAGCTGTGGGGCGTGCGTCAAAAATGAGTACCGGTGCATACGGGGACGACGCGTTCGAGTTTCTGTTGAACCCCGACAACTCTGCTTCTGGCCAGAGCCAGCCGTCTGCCATTCCCGCTGGACGTCCCACAACCGCGGGTGTCGCCAATCAGGAACCGGTGGTCGATGCGGCCGCGTTCGATCCGCCGGAACAAGCGCAGACGCGTCTGGAGCGCATGAAGGCTGCGCGCAATCCATTGTGTGAAGCCGCGCAGCCTTTGTTGCGCATGCTGGCGGACATGCCGGCTTCGCTCGATTCGTTGGCTGCGGTCGCGAGCTTGCGCTCGCTGCTGGTGCGTGAGGTCGCCGCATTCCAGAAGGTCTGCGACAAAGCGAGTTTGCCGTGGAAGCACGTGGCGGCTGTCCGTTACGCGCTGTGCACCGCGCTCGACGAAGCCGCCAACCGCACGCGTTGGGGGAACGGTGGAATTTGGGCCGCGGGGGGGCTGCTGCTCAAGTTCGAAGGAGAAGTGGACGGCGGCGAGAAGTTCTTCCTGCTGATCGGCCGCATGGCAACGGATCCCCAGGAGTACATCGACGTCCTCGAGGTGTTGTATCGCATTCTCAGCCTTGGATTCGAAGGACGCTACAGCGTTGCCGCGGACGGTCCACGTCATCTGGAGCAGATCCGGCAGCGGATGCTGACGCTTATCAGCGGCACGCGGGACACGATGCGGCTCGAACTGTCGCCGCACTGGCGCGGCGAGGAGCCGGGCAGGATGCGGCTGCTGAAAAGCGTGCCGGTCTGGGCGACGGCGGGCGTCGCTGCGCTATGTGTGTTCTCGCTGTTCGCCTGGTACAAGTATCGGCTTCTGGCGCAAAGCAATGCGCTGGAAGCGAAGATTCTCGCGATCGGAGAGCCGATCAAGGCCGCGGCTCCGGTCGTTCACGAGCGCTTGCGCCTGTCGATTTTGCTGAAAGACGAGATCGCTCGCGGCCAGGTCTCCGTCGAAGAGAACGCGAGCAGCAGCCGGGTCGTGTTCCGTGGCGACTACGTGTTCCTGCCGGGGCAAAGCCGCATTCGACCGGAACTGGATCCGGTGTTGACCAAGGTCGCGCAGGAGGTCGTCCGGGTCGGCGGCAATGTCACGGTGACCGGGCACACCGACAACCAGCCGATTCATACGGCGGAGTTTCCTGACAACCTGGTGCTATCGGAAAAGCGCGCCGCGTTCGTCGCCGACGTATTGAAGGCGCACGGCATGCCCGGCAATCGCATCGAGGCTGTCGGCAAGGGCGATACACAACCTGTCGCGGACAACAGTACAGCGGAAGGTCGTTCCCGCAATCGACGCGTGGAAGTCTTCGTCACGCATTAACGGGAAAGCCTTGATGTCTTATTTGAACCGCTTATCGAAACTTGTGCTCACGCGCCAGACGCTGGTGCTCGCCGCGATCCTCGTGACGGCTGTGGCTGTCTGGTTCGTGGGACCTCTGATTGCATTTGGCGACTACCGCCCACTCGAGAGCGTGCTCTCGCGCACGCTGTCGATCGTCGTGCTGTTATTGCTGCTGCTGTTCTGGTTGCTCGGCTGGTCGCCTGGCGTCATCGGCGTCGCGTTGCTGTGTCTCGCGCTCTGGTATTTCGGACCGATACTCGCTTTCGGCCAAACGCATCCACTCGGCACCACATGGTCCCGCGTGCTGCTGATCTCGGGGCTCCTTGCCTGCTACGCGATCTATGGGCTGTATCGTCTGTGGCGGGCAGTGCGCAGCGATGACGTGCTGCTGCAGCGCGTTCTGAACCCGTTCACGAAGAAGTCGGTCGCGACCCCTGTCGCACGAGACGAAATCCGCGCGCTTCACGCAGTCGTCGCGAAGGCCATCGACAAGCTCAAACGCATGCGCGGCGGACCGGCAGGGCTGCGTCGTCTGCTCGAAAGCCAGCGCTACCTGTACGAACTTCCGTGGTACATGGTGGTGGGCTCGCCAGGCGCCGGCAAGACGACGTTGATCCTGAACTCGGGTCTGGATTTTCCGGAGGCGGATCAGATGGTCGCGGCGTCGCTGAGAAGCCGCGTCGAAACGGCGAACTGCGACTGGTGGTTCGCGAACGAAGCGGTGCTGATCGACACCGCTGGCCGCTATACGGTTCAGGACGCAACGTCGCAAGACGCCGCGAAGGTTGACGTCGATCCGGAAGACCTGAAGAGCGTGAACGAGGCCGAGTGGCGCGGCCTTCTGGGGCTGCTTCGCAAGCGGCGCCCGCGCGCGCCGGTCAACGGTGCGTTGCTGGTCGTTTCGGTCGAAGAGTTGTTGACGCGCCCGGCGCCCGAACGAAAGGCGCTCGCCGCGTCCATGCGCGCTCGGCTCGGCGAGTTGCGCCAGCAGTTGGGGATTCGATTCCCCGTCTACGTGCTCGTCACGAAGCTCGATCTGCTGCCCGGCTTCGGGGAGTATTTCCAGTCGTTGACGGCGGAAAGCCGCGCGCAGATTTTCGGCTTCACACTGCCTTATCAGGAAGCGGCGGAAGAACACGGCCGCGACACACTGCGCCTGAACTGCGCGGCCGAACTGCGTGAGCTGGAGCAGGGACTCGAAGACGGCGTCAACACGAGGCTGCAAGAGGTGTACGAGGTCGATCTGCGCAAGAAACTTTATGCGTTGCCGTCAGAATTTCGTAGCCTGTGCGCGGAACTCAATGAATTGCTCGCGCTGGTGTTTCTCGATTCGAAATACGACGACACGCAGTTGAACAGCACGCTGCGCGGCGTCTATTTCACGAGCGCGGCGCAAACTCACGAGGCCGTGTCCGCCGACAGCTCCACGCTCTTGCAGCGGCTGCGTCGCGGGCTCGCGGGTTGGTTCGGTGCCGCGCCGAAAACGGTCTCGCCGTCGTCCGGCGACGCTACGCCTACCGGCTATCGCGGCTATTTCTTGCGCAATCTGTTTCAGCGCGTGATCCTGGCCGAAGCGCATCTGGTGCGGCCGAACCTGTACTGGGAAGTCCGCTTCCGCGCGTTGCGTCTTATCGGACATCTGCTCGCGATCGTCGTGGCGGTGTGGCTGATTGGTGCGCTCGTCGTGAGCTTCGGCAACAACCGCGAGTATCTCGCCACGATCGATGGCAAGGCCAATGCGCTCGCCGCGCGGGTCTTGTCGCAACGGAAGGCGCCGCAGCCCGGGACGATGGGGACGCTTCTGTCGGCGTCGCGTGACCTGCCTCAGTTCGACGGCATGGACCTCGACAGTCCCGGTGTCGCATGGCACTACGGGCTCTACACGGCGCCCGCCATCCGCGCCGCCGCCGGCGAGACTTACAACAATCTGCTGAAACAGATGCTGCTGCCGCAAGTCGTCGGCCGGCTCGAAACGGTGCTCGATACGCAAATCGGCGTACAGGACGCGGACGGCGTTTATCGCACGCTGATGGTCTACCTGATGCTGTTCGATGGCTCGCACTACGACGCGAAAGCGGTCAAGGCATGGGTGCTCGGCGACTGGGAACACGCCAACAGCGTCGCATCGCTCGGCGAGCGCAACGTGATGGCGCGTCACCTCGATGCGCTGATCGTGGAAGGGGTGCCCGCGGTGCCGGCAAGACCGGTGAATGCGCAGCTCGTGCGCCGCGCGCGCGAGTTCCTTGGCCGCAATCCGGCGTCCGGACGGCTCTACGAACGTGCGATGAACGCCATGGCTCCCGAGGCGCCCGAGAACGTCACGCTGCTGAGCGCCGCGGGTCCGCAGGCCACTACCGTGTTCATGCTGGCCGGCGGTTCGACGCTCGCGCGAGGTATCCCCGGTCTCTATACCTACGACGGCTATCACGCCGTTTTTAACAAGCGCCTCCCTGATTTTCTCGAGCAGGCGCGAAAACAGGACGCTTGGGTGATGGGCGAGGCCGATGCTTCGGCGCGGTGGCGGCGGATGGCAAACGGCAACGCGCCGCGCAAGGACAGGCTCGCCGACGATATCCGTCGCCAATACCTGACCGACTATGGCAATTACTGGAGCCAGTTTCTCGACGACGTGAGACCGGTGTCCGGCAGCGAAGGCACCTTGGCGCCCGACCTGCAGACGCTGCGTACGCTGGCTGCGCCGGATTCGCCGCTGGCGAGACTCGCGCGAACGGCCGCGCGCGAGACGTCGCTGTCGATCGTTGATGGCGCGGACGAGCCGTCGGCCGCCGGTAGTGCCATCAACGTGATCATGCGTCGCTCGCAGGCGGCGCGCGCAGCGAGCGCCGTGGCCGCAACCGCCACGATCGGTCAGCTCGCGCAACAGAAGATGGAACGTGAACTGGTCGACAGACGCTTTGCCGCGCTGCGCGAAGTCGTGACCGGCCAGGCCGATAGCGGGAGCGCGCTGCCAGGCGGCAGCGGCGTGCTGCAGCTGGGCGGCGTCATCGGGCTGATCAACGAGCAGTACACGCGATTGATGACGGCCGGCGACGTGCTCGCCACCAACAGCATGCCGCCCACGGATGACCTCGGCTCCACGATGCAGCTCGAGGCGCAGAAGCTTCCGCCGCCGTTTCGGGCCGTGCTCGCGGGCCTCGCGTCGCAGTCGATGCGCAAGGTGGACCGCAATGTCGGCTCCCTGCTCACGATGCAGGTCGAATCGAGCGTTGGCGCGCAATGCCGACGTGCTGTCGAAGGCAAATATCCGTTTGCCGCGAGCGCCCAGGAAGTCGACATCGACGATTTCAATCGCGTGTTCGCGGCCGGCGGCCTGCTCGACGACTTCTTCCACAAGACGCTCGCCAGCCGCGTCGATACGAGCATGCGGCCATGGCGCTATAAGCCGGTCAGCCCCGGCATGCCGCCCATGCAGGGACCGGGCCTCGAACCGTTCGAGCGCGCCGCGGCGATCCGTCAGACATTTTTCCGCGATCCCGGCGCGACCCGGATGTCGTGGAACGCGGGCCTCAAGGTCGTGTCGCTGGACCCCGAGATTACCGATCTGCTCATCGACGTCGACGGGCAAAACCTGCGCTATGCGCATGGTCCGGTCACGACGTCCCCGATCACCTGGCCGGGGCCGCGCGGCGGTTCGATGGCCGGCCTCACCGCGAATCCGCGCGTGCGTCCGGACACGTCGACCGTCATGACCGAAGGTCCGTGGGCGCTGTTCCGTCTGATCGACCGGGGCCGCGTGACGTCGACGTTGTCGTCGAGCCGCTCGGCGGTGGACTTCAATTTCGACGACCGGCACGCGGTCATCGAACTGACATCGGGCGGACAGTCAGGACCGCAACTCACGGCGTTGCTGCGCGATTTTCGTTGTCCCGGTAGCGGAAACGCGATGGGAAGGCGAGCGGACGCGTCGTCAGGCTCCGCATTCGCCGACGAACTGTAGCGTCTTTTCGATATAGAGAATTTAGAGGAGTGCATGTCAAGTAATCCCTTGAACGCGATAAGTGTGCAAAGCCGCTCAGTGACCGTATCCAGCGCGGCGATACCGCGGTGGCCGGGGCAGACCGCGGACGGACAGACGCAGCCGGCGCTGGAGTTCATGTCACTGAACGGCGACGAGCATCTCGGCAAGCTGTTTGAGTACGAACTGCTGTTGCGCACGCCGGACGATTACACGGTACCGCTTGCCGTCAGTGCCAACCTCGACCTGAAGGCGCTGCTAGGCAAGGAAATGACCGTCGCGATCGACCTCCAGCCGAGCGCCGACACCGAAGCATGTCAGCGCGAAATCACCGGACTCGTCGTCGCCGCGCAATACCTGCGTCGGGAAGGCCGCTACAACGTCTATCGTGTCGTGCTGAAGCCGTGGCTGTGGCTGGCGACCCTGACGACCGACTACAAGATTTTCCAGAACAGGACGGTCATCGAGATCATCGACGAGGTGCTGAAGGGCTATCCGTACCCGGTCGAAAAGCGCCTCGACGTGAGCCGCTATGCGCTCGAGGGTGAGAGTCCGACCAACGAACCGCGCGCGTTCCAGGTCCAGTACGGCGAGACCGATTACGACTTCATTCATCGCCTGATGGAAGAGTGGGGCATCTACTGGTTTTTCGAGCATGCCGACGGCAAGCACCGGCTCGTGCTGTGCGATCACATTGGCGCGCACCGCCACTCGCCGAACCCCTCATACCGGACGCTGGCGTTCCTACCGCAGGGCGGCAAGACCGACACCGAATACATCAGCGCGTTTTCGACGGCCGAAGTCTTGTGCACCGGTCACTACGTGACGAGCGACTTCGACTTCACGCGTTCGCGCGCCGACATGCGGGCGATCAATCAGCAACCGCGCGACACCAGCTGGAACCTGCTCGAGCGCTACGACTGGCCGGGCGACTACACCGACAGCAGCCACGGTGAACTGCTGGCGCGTACGCGCATGGAAGCACTGCGCGCGCCGGGTACGCGAGCGAAAGGCGAAGGTAACGTACGGGGACTCGCGTGCGGGCAGACGTTCGTGTTGACCAACTACGACTATACGGCCGCGAACTGCGAATACCTCGTCATCGGTACGAAGCTCGACCTGACCGGTACGCCGGACGAATCGGGTAGCGGCTACGAATACACCTGCAGCAACAAGTTCGACGTGCAACCGACAAGCGAAGTGTTCAGACTGCCGCGGGAGACCTCGAAGCCGGTCGTCAACGGGCCGCAGTCGGCTGTCGTCGTGGGTCCCGAGGGCAAGGAACTGTGGACCGACGAATTCGGCCGCGTGAAGGTCCGCTTCGTCTGGGACCGTTACGGCCAAAACGTCGAAACCGACTCCTGCTGGGTCCGTGTGAGCCAGGCGTGGGCCGGTCAGGGTTTCGGTGGCATCTACATTCCGCGCATCGGCCAGGAAGTCATCGTCGACTTCTGGAACGGCGACCCGGATCGTCCGCTGATCACCGGGAGCCTGTACAACGCGGCGACGCGTCCGCCCTATGACTTGCCAGGCAACGCGACGCAGAGCGGTTTCATGAGCCGGTCGATGGAAGGGGGCCTGCAGAACTACAACAGCATCCGCTTCGAGGACAAGGCGGGTGCCGAGGAATTCACGTTGCAGGCGGAACGGGACATGAACCGCCTGACGAAGCTGAATGAGTCACACGTCGTCGGTGCCGACTACACGATCGGCGTGGCCGCGGCGCACAGCATGACCGTCGGCGCGACGTCCAGCACGATCGTCGGCGGCAAGTACTCGGTAAGGGTGAAGGGTGTCGCCTTCTATTCCGTGGGTCTTGCACACTTTGTCTCGATTGGCGGGGCGGAGGAGACCGCGGTTGGGGGCGCCTCCCTTCTGACGGTGGGCGGTGCACGTACGGTCACGGTCGGTGGCGCGTCGACGCACGCGGTAGGCGGAGCCTATTCGCTGTCGGCCGGGGGGGCGCTGTCTATCGTGTGCGGCAAGTCGTCGCTGACCATGAACAAGGATGGCGAGATCAAGCTCATTGGTAAGTCGATCCGCATCCAGGGTGACACCCGTGTCGTGGTGCAAGGCACGCCGCTGGACCTTAACCCCGGTGACAAGGAATGCGGCAGCGCAGTGACGGTGCCAGTTCCTGTCGTGGTGCTCGATGCGCTGGACGTTCCAGTTATTCCGCCACCTCCATCGGACGAGCCGCTTCCGACGATATGTCCGCTTCCGACGATATGTCCGCCGCCGTCGGAAGAGCCGCCGCCATCGGAAGAGCCGCCGCCATCGGAAGAGCCGCCGCCATCGGAAGAGCCGGCGCCATCGGAAGAGCCGCCGCCGTCGGAAGAGCCGCCGCCATCGGAAGAGCCGCCGCCATCGGAAGAACCGCCGCCGTCGGAAGAGCCGCCGCCATCGGAAGAGCCGGCACCGTCGGAGGAGCCGCCGCCGTCCGAAGAGCCGCCGGAAACCGGCATTGACACGTAACAGCGTATTTCGCAATACCGTGCAGACGGCCAATGCCTTCGCGCATCGCCCTGCACGGACGTTCAGTTTCCATGAGGAGAAAATCGATCATGTTTCCAGCGGCTCGCAAAGGCGATGCGATCGGACATGGCGGTTCGATCGTCTCGGGTTCCCCGACGGTCTTCATCAATCGATTGCCTGCGGCGCTCGTCGGTATGAGCTCTGCCGTTTGCGCGCTGCACCCGTGCTCGCAAGCTGTGGTCGCGGGTTCGGGTACGGTGTTGATCAACAACGTGCCGGCGGCATTGGTTGGCGGCAAGGTTTCGTGTGGGGCGCCGTGTTCCGCTGGCTCGCCAGACGTGCGCATCGGTTCATGATGACGATGGGGGCCATGTGACGACGGGAGTCGCGGGAATCGGCGGCGAGCTGGTCGGCTTGCCCGGCGTCGTATTGCCCCTCGCCAGTGTCGGACCGTTGCTCGATCGCTGTGAGCGGCTCGGCGACGTCGTCGACCGCTTGCGGATGCGTCGTGCGCTGTCGGGCATTCTGTGCGGCTCGGTCGAGGTAATCAGCGGCAGCAAAATCTGCCTACCTACCGACGAAACCGACTTCAGGCTGCGAGGCCGTCTTCCGCTCGTATGGTCGCGTTGTTATTCGAGCGAGCAGCACGCGCTCGGGCTGCTCGGCGTCGGTTGGCGCACGAGTTGGGAAGTCACGCTGCACAAGCGGGACGATCAACTGCTCTACACCGACGAATACGGCAGCACGCTCAGCGTGCCGTTTCCCGAGCGCGGGTCGCAGGTGATTGCGTCGGCTGCGCAGTTGCACATCGCGCATCTGAGCGACGGACGCCTCGTCGTCGCGGATCTGACGCCGCATTACCGCGTGTTCGGCGACTTCGACGCGAACGGAATCGCACGGCTCAAATACGTCGAGGATCTTCGTCAGCAGCGCATCGGCCTGATCTGGGATCCCCGCGGGCGCTTGCTGCGCATGCGTGGGACCTGCGGCCACGAGCTGCGCATGCACTACGAAGCGCGGATGGGCGCGCGTCTGAGCGCTGTCGAGTGTGTCGACGGCGGTCCCACCGGCGCGCTGGTCCAGTACGGCTACAGCCAGCGCGGCGAACTCACCGAGGTACGCAACCGGGTCGGCGAAATCGTGCGTCGCTTTGCATACCGCGATGGGCGGATCGTCGAAGAAGCAGACGCGCTCGGAATGGCGACACGCTATGTGTGGCAGACGATCGGCGGCGCCGCGCGCGTGATTCGACGAGTCACGTCAGAAGGCGCGCGTGAGCGCTTCGCCTACGACTTCGATAGCCGGACCAGTGAGGTCAGCGACGTCTTCGGCAACAGGGCGCATTGGCAATACGACGAGCAGGGCCGCGTGCTGTCGCACACGGACTTCGACGACCGGCGCTACCGGTTCGACTACGGCGACGCGGTCGCGCCGCTCAACATGCAACTGCCCGGCGAGCGGGTGGTTCACGTCGAATACGACGGGCTCGGACGCGTCGCGTGTGAGACGGATCTCCAGGGCGCAACCCGCTCGACGCAGTATGCGTTTGCGTCACGCGAGCCCGTGTCAGTCGCGTTGAGCGATGGCCGCGTGTGGATGTGGGCACGCAACGATCGCTTGCAGCCGTTGCACTATCAAACCCCGTCTGGAGAATTCACGCGTTTCGAATATGGTGACGATGGCGATGTCGTGTGCTCGACGGATGCGCAGGGGGTCGCCACGACCTTCGCGCATAACGCGTGGGGGCAGGTGACACGTCGCACCGGAGTCGGCGGAAGCACGACGGACTACGAGTATGACGTCAATGGTTACGTGGTCAGTGTGACCGACGCGCTCGGCGCGGTCACGCGAATCGAGCGCGATGGGCTCGGCCGACCGTTGACCATCACGCGTCCGGACGGACAGGCCGAGCGTCATGTGTGGAATGTGGCTGGCCAGCGGACGTCGTTCGTCGGCCCGAGTGACCGAAGCCGGCACTGGTATCGAGACCGGCGCGGCAATGTCGTACGCGCGGTCGACGAAGAGGGGCACGTGATCGTGCGTCGATACGATGCGCATGGGCGCCCGGTTCGAATCGAAAGCGCGAACGGCGCGGTGCAGTTGCTTCGGTGGAATGCGAGCAGTTGCCTGTCGATTACGGATGCCGATGGCGTGGAACGCAACTTCGACTATGCGGATACCGGTCAGGTCCGTTGTCTCACGTGGAAGGCGGGCGCGCAACAGCGTCGCGAAACGTTCGACTACGACCGCGCGGGCCGTCTGATCCGGCGTGAGACCGCGCACAACCGCTATATGTATCGCTACGGGCCGCGCGGATTGCTCGACTGCGTGAGCCGCGAGCCAACACGAGAAGGCGAGCTACTCGGAATCGGAGCGGATGAGATCCGCTTCGAACACGACGCCGGTGACCGTCTGATCGCCGAGCACGGCGCAAACGGCACACTGCGCTACACGTACGACGTCGTTGGCCGCCTTGTCGCGATTCAGCTGCCACAGGGGCAGGAGTTGCGTATGCGTCGCTTCGAAACTGGCGCTGTCGCGTTCGTCGAACTGGACGATCGACAGATTGCGCGCTTCTGGTATGACGCGATGAGGCGTCCGGTTGCGCGCACGCAAGGCCGTTTGCGCACGCATACGGGCTATTCGCCGCTCGGCTTGCCGGTGTGGTGGCGCTCGGTGACGGGGCGCGACGTGGATACGCCGGGCTGCGCGACAGAACCTGTCGCCGGATTGTGGCGCGAAACCGATTACAGTCTCGCTGACGTGATCCTCAGGACGGGCGCCGAGGCCGACGGTCAGACGTGGTACGACTACGACCGGCGTGGCTGTCTGTTGCGCTCGGTGTCGGAGAAGGGGGACATCGAGTATTTCACGTGGGACGCCGCTGGCAATCTGCTCGATACGCCTGGCGGCAGCTGGTTCCCGGCCGCGTATCCCGACCACCGGTTACGGGAGTGCCGCGGACATCGTTATGACTATGATGTGTGGGGGCAATTGGTGCGTAGGCGTGGCCGCAACCATACGCTATCGCTCGATTGGGATGCGGAGGGGCACGTCATCGCCGCGCATCGCAAGGGCTATACCGTGCGCTATCAGTACGACCCAATCGGTCGGCGTATCGGCAGGCGTGTCGAACCCGCTTCGTCACGGCGCGCGCAGCAGTCATCGACGCCGGAACAGGACGAGGTCACGCGCTATTTGTGGCAAGGACACAGACTGATCCAGCAGCAGCGCGCGATGGAACTGCGCACGTACCTGTATCAACCCGAGCCCGACCGCTCAACCGGCTTCGCGCCGCTCGCTTGCGTGGACCAGACCCTCACCGAGGATGGCGCGATCAAGAACACGCAGGTCTATCACTATCACACTGACGTCGCCGGTACGGCCGTCGCGCTCACGGATGAGACCGGCCAGGTGGCATGGCGCGGGCGTTACCGGGCGTGGGGCAGTCTCGTGACGCCGGAGTGGCCAGGCAGCGACGCGTTTGCGCAGCCGCTTCGTTATGCCGGCCAATACGCGGACGATGAAACCACGCTGTACTACAACGGTGCGCGTTTTTTTGATCCTCACGCGGGCCGCTACATCAGCCCCGATCGCAGCGGCGAAGGCGGAGCCAGTCCGTATCGCTACGCGCCGAATCCGCTGACGTGGTGCAATCCTGTCGGCCGCGCGACGCCGGAGGCGTTTCCGTGCGTCGTCGTCGCGGATGCGTCATGCATCGATGGCGCACCGGACCCGGCTCAATACCTTGCCGGCGTCGTCGAACAACTCCACGACGTAGCAGGCTGGGAGCTGGCCAAGTTCTGATTCGAAAGTCACATGGAAGTCGAGCCAGCCGTTTTTCCGGTATCGGGAAAGACCGCTGCCGTCGACGGTCTCGCGGCGCAGTACCGTCTCGTCGTTGCCGTAAATCACGACGGTGACTGACGTCGCGGCCCGCAGCGCGTGCTCGACGCCGGGCGTGACCAGATGCCTGTCGAATCCATTCTGATGCACGCACACACGGACGTCGTTTGCGCGTAGCAGAGAAGCTTTCCATGTCGCTTCGTCGGGACGTTGCGTGCCCGCGACTGGTGGAACATCATTCAATACCGACTGCTGGACACCGCGCCACTTGAAGCCGATGCCCGCGTAGGCCTCGTAATCGGCGAGCGTGCGTTCCGCTCCGAGTCCATACTTGCCGAACTCAACGTCAGCCAACGTTTCTCCGTCGATACCGAGCAGAGCACGATTGCGCTGCAACGAGCGCTCGTTGCGCGCGTGCCAGGGCTCGTCGATTTCACCCCGTTCCTTGGCCTCGTGATTGTGGTCGTTCCACATCTTGACGCGGTATGAGCGCAGATATTCGTGCCAACCGATCAGCCTGTGCGGACTGTACAGGTCATAGCCGTGGGTGAACGCACGGACGGCAAGCGAAATCTCCTCGCCGTGAAAGAAATAGTCAGGATCGTGCTGGACCGCCTGGGCAAAGTGACCGTCGGCAAATGCGAAGTGCGCGCTGAAGAAGCGCGAACGGACCGGGCGAATGCGCGTTCTCCAGTCGGAGAGTGTCTTCAAGCGAAACAGGACCACCCCTTCCCTGGAAAACCTTGCATAGGCCAATATCCCCGGCTCGTCGCTGGATCGAGCGTCGTCGTTCTCGGGGTCGTACATCGGAAGGTAGGCGGTCAGCACGGGTTTCGGACTTGCATCGCGTAAAGACTCCAGCATCTCGATTGCGAGCGTGTCCCATGCATCGACGAAGCGGTGGTGCGAATCGAGTTGCAGCGTGTAGCGCTCGCCGCCGTATCGCTGTTGGACCAGATTGCGAGCCCAGCATGCGCCCTGCGTCATCATGTGGGGCACGTCGATCAATTCGATTTTCGCTTCACGATGACTGAGATGTTGGATGGTCCAACCGTCGGTATGCTCGGTTCGCCAATTGCCAAAGCCGTGCTGCCAGAACTGGATCATCGTCTCGTCGTGCGCATGCTGCCAGCAGACGATGATCCGTAGTAGATCAGGTTTTCTAGCTTTCTGGATCAAATCCAGCAGGGTGGGGATCAACTGCGGGTCGCGATAACTCGCGATTTGCACGAAGATCGAGTGCGGCGGTGTGACGGATAACTGGGTCATGCGCGTTGATTCTGGTGGACCTTCGTCGTTGAATAGTCGATTCAAAGAATGGTCATCGTGACAGTTGCGGTTGCCTGGATCCTGCCTGCGCTCGGCGTTGCTGTTCCGACGCGCAGCACCGTCGCCTCGAGTGCAAACGGCGATTGCATCGCGCCCTGCGGTGTGTGGACGAGGGTGCTCGTCGGATCGTTGGGCCTGAAGATTGTGTTGGTTGAAACATCCCGCAAACGAATCGCGAGATGCGTCGCGCCGGTGTTCTTCAACAGGCTGCTATCTTCTGTATCGGGGGTTCCGGAAAGTACGGCAGTAATCGAAGCCGGTGGCGTGGGCCCGGTGCAGAGCACCGTAAAGTCGACTGGCCGGGTTGGCCCGCTTGTGGTCGATACTTCGCTTGGGCCGAACGTGCCGAAATCGATGTTCAGTGTGCTGGTATTGACCGAGCAACTTGGAAGAACCTTGACGTTGATGCTGCCGCCCGTGATGGTCACGACCCGATTGCCGTCACCCTCGGCGAAGCCGGCTCCCACGGTGTTGAGTATCACGTTGACGTTGCTTGCGATGTCGCCCGTTTTGACCAGTTCGATCTCGAATTGCGAGCCAATGCCGAAGCGCGCATAGATAACCTGATTGGGTTCGCCCGCGGGAAAGGACGGCGTAAACGGAAGTGGCGAGTTCACGCCGGTTGCACGAAGATAGGTCAAACGAAAGCCGATGCCTGGGACGTTCGTGTTATAGACGGTAGCCCCCAATACAACGGACGGCGTTGCGTTGGAATACTGCATTGATACCGTGCCCCCGTTGGTGCAGTCCGCGAAGTTCGCATAGGTCGCGTACGCCGGCGACAAGCCCGTGGCGATCACCGAGCCGACCGGTAACGCCGGATCGATCGATACCGAGCTTTCCCGGAACGGTATGTTGACCGTTAATGGTTGTCCCGCGATGTAGCCTTGAGACAGCAGTTCGGAAACTTGCGAAGGCTTCAACTGGATGCAGGTGGCGAACGCGAAATGGGGTATCGCGAAGCAAACCAGGATAAGAAAATGAATGAGTCTTTTCATTGGAAGTTGTTGGTTGACCGGCGGACTGAATGGGCTGACAGCGGGGAAAGGCGCACATGCGCGCACGTCGCCTCAACTGTCGGCTACGTCCCATTTAGCGAGTAAATCGGCGGGAATGATATGGGCGAGTTCTGAAAACCGTTTGCCCACCATTCGTTCCGATTGGCGCAGCAAAACAATGACAGGACTGCTCGGTTCGTTTTGCTCGAACCACATGCGTGTTTCCTGAATGGCTGCGAGCGCGCTCCAGCGATCCATTGGAGAAGGCGCAGTGATTGGCAGATCGGCGGGAGCGTCGGACTGCGGTAGCGTCGCCGTAGCCACGATCGCCGACGCCGATCCGCGCACGCTGTCGTTGTCCTGCTTGTTGTCCTGCTCGTTGACGGCTCGGGCGGGCGCTGGCGCGGACCCGCCGCCGCCCACCCGATGCTGCGCGAATGGCTCCAGCGCTCGGGACAACGCGCCGAGATCGGGCGCGTCGGCGTCGAGCATCTCATCGCACCATGCGGCAATGCGCTGCGTCAGACACTGCGCTTCGACTAGTGCGGCCATTGCCGCGTCGCGTCGTCCCCACAATTCCTTTAGCAACCGGGCGACGGATTCAGGGGCGAGCGCGTCCTTCTGGCGCGGCGTCGCGAATGATTTTTCGATATCGCGCAAATGCAGTTGAAGCCCCGCGGCCCTCGGCATCGGGATGTCGCGCGCATCGGCCAGCGTGCCATCCGGTTCGACGAGTCCGCCGATCGCGTTGGCGAACATCGCCGGGTCTCGCTCGCCTTCGAACACGGGCAGCGGGTGGAGCGCTTCGCCATAGCATTCGAGCATCGCCATCAGCAATGCCAGTCCGTCGCGCAGGCCAGCCGCGCCGTCGAGCCGGGTTCGGCAACGCAGCAGGATCACCGCGAGGCGGATGTCTTTTGTCCGCAGCAGCAGCGCGCGGCAGTCCCGTTCAATGTCGGCCCAATTGGCCGTTGGCGGCACGTCGACGAAGTCGCCGTACTGCGCTTCGGCGCGTGGGGCCGCGGCCGCCTGCAGCATCACGAAGGCCGGATCGTATTCGAGATCGGGACCGCAAGGCGCGTGTGCGGAGACCGGTTCGAGCAGATCGGCGTAGCGCAGCACGACGGCGGGAGTGTTGGCGTTCATGCGAGGGAACTCCGGGGTCGGTCGTTGTACTGTTCAGGTTCGAAAACCATGCCGACGACCGGCAGGTCGTCGAGGGAATCACCGAGCCACGTCGAGTAGCCGAGTCTCTGCGACGTGCCGATGCAGGCGGGTGGCGCCGCGCGAGGGTTGACGAGCAGCTTGACCTCCCACGCGTATTCGTGGCCGACGAAGGCTCGCACCCATTCGACGAACGTCGGCAAGTCCTCGCCGTGCGGCGTGAGGCGCAAATACTGATCGAGGTCGAGCGGACCCACGACGAGCCGGAACTTGTGTTGCCGGTCGGGAATTGCCTCGCCGAGTTGGGCGCATTCACCGATGATCGCCGCGGGCCCCGGCACCCCGAGCCTCGTATGTTCCGATGCGCACAGATGGATCCAGTGCGGCACGAATTCTTCGATCGTCATCGGAACACCGAAGTAATGCGAGAGCGTCGCCGCGATGCCGTGCGGAGTCCGCGCCTCGCGCACGAGGTGCGCCGCCGCGCTGTAGCGCGAGTGCGTGGGCAGACAGGACTGCTCCGCCTCGGCCGGGTCGACGCCGATCAGACTGGCGACGTAGAACGAAAACGTTTCGTCGCCGGCACGGTCGAGCGACGCTGTGGCTTGCCCCGATGCCCACGCGCGATAAAACTGCGACAGCGCGCGGTGATGGAACAGATCGACCAGCGCGACGAGCGCATGATCCTGGTGGCTTTCCACACGACTGTGAGCCAGCTCCGTCATATGCAGCGGCAGCGGCCCCTGCGGCCCCCACAGGCCGAGCCCGAACAGCCGCACGTCGAGGCGACCGTCTCGCATGCCGAGCGACGCGATTTCGCGTGGCGCAAACGCCAGAGTGGGTTGCTGACCGATCCGGAACGGCTCTTCTTGCGGCAGACTCGCGGTGCCCGGCAACGGCATCAGCGGGTCGCGCGCGGCGATCGCCCGCAGCAGGCTCAGGAAGCCGGACTGCCACGGCGTGTCCGGATCGAACCACGCGTCGAGCGATTGCGGATCGAGCGATGATCGCGTTGGCGCGACGGTGCTCGCCATTGCCCCATCCATGCTCATACCGCTCCGCGTCCGCCCATGCGTGGCCGCCATTGGGTGATCAGGCCACGTTGCATCGAACGAAGTTCGGTTTCGGTGAACACGTTGATCGAGACGTGGCGCGCGAGGTAATGCTCGAGCACGAGGCCGAGCAGATACGGGCTGATGCCTGAGAAGCCGGTTTCGTCGACCGTCAGTTCGCAGCGCACGCCACGCCCATACACGAGTAGTCCGTCGCCCGGCAGACGCCGGACCACCGGTTCAGTGCGTGCGCCGACGAGTGCCTCGATCTGCCGAGCCTGTTCGCGCTCGCCTGGGGCGATGAAGAGGCCGAGCATGTTGCGCAGCGCCTGGCCGCCGTCGCCGTGGTCGAGTTCGGCGAGCGGCATGTAGTTGAAGCTCAGCTGCCTGATCAGACGCCACGCCGTTTCACCGCTCGCGTACGGCGCGCGCGGCGCGCTCGGTGCATGCACGAGGCGCACGCCCTCGATCGGCACGGAGTCCGACATCGTGAGGTCGGTTTTGCCGTTACGCGGGATCAGGCGCGGCAGGTCACGGTTCGTGACCCACGCTTCGACCGACAGGTAGCGAATGTCGTCAGCGTACGGCGCCTCCGCCTGATCGACGAGCGACACGTAGACCTCGGTCCCGATATACGGCGTACGGGTGCCGTACTTGCGTGCATTGGCCGATAGCGCGCGCTGCTCACGGCGCACCGAAAAATAGCGGCCGTGGTTGCCCACGTCGCTATGCAGCGTCTGATAAAGCGGATTGAACTCGACTTCGAGCGATGTTTGCGCGCGCTGACCGAATACGCGCGACACCGAAAAAATCTCGTAGTCGAGCGGCCGGGTGCGGTCGGCGAGCAGATGAAAATCGGTTTGCGCGCGATTGATTTCGACGCGGTCGGTGCGCTTGCGAAACAGGTTGATGACCGGCGTACAGAACAGCAGGAAACGCGCTGCGTCGACGTGCGCGGCCAGCTCTTCCGGCAGGCGGTCGAGCAGCAGCACGACCTCGGCCTCCTTGCTGTCAACGCGCGCGAGACCCGCCGCGAGCTGCGTCAGCGCAAAGAAATAGAAGCGCTGGCGGCATGCGAAGTATTCCTGAAGCAGGTTGTGGCCGTGAAACGTATTCCACGTGAGCGGCAGCAGACCCTGTTGCGCTTGCAGACCTTCAAATTCGACCGGTGTTTTCGCGACCACGTGCCCTTCGTCTCTCGACGCGCCGTACGCGCGCACGACGGAGGCGACGCTACCGGCGTGGATCAGCTCGAACAGATGCGAAGCGATACGTTCGTCGCCACCGATGTAAATGGGCAGCCGGTCGAAGTCCGTCATCTGGTTGAACTTCACTTCGCCTGTTGTGCGCAGGCGCAGCCGTAACGCGCCGCGCAATTGCAGGTGCGGCAACAGATGGCGATCGGTGTCGGGGATATCCGGCGGCACGGCGCTGAGCCGGGCTTCAGCGATCTCGATAGGCCATAGCGTGACGTCCTGGCTGCTGCGGAATTCGCACGCGGTTTGCTCGCCGGGCGGGATCGCCGAGCGCAGCATGCTTTGCCGGGGCACCTTCAGCCCTCTCGTGAAATCGCCTTCGCGCAGGCTCGGACGCAACTGCGCGACGGCGATCGACGGCGTCGGCGCGACGTAGTTCGGATAGACCACTTCGAGCAGGCGCTGCGTAAAGCGCGGAAATTCGGCGTCGAGTTTGATCTGCGTGCGCGCCGACATGAAGCAAAACGCCTCGATGAGCCGCTCAACGTAGGGGTCGGCAACGTCGATGCCCTCCATGCCAAGGCGGCGCGCGATTTTCGGGTGCTGGGCGGCGAACTCGCCGGCCATTTCCCGCATGTAGGTCAGTTCGCGGCTGTAGTAGTCGAGAAATCGTGGGTCCATGTCAACTTCCCTTGCCGGAGCCCAGCTCGAACGTGACGTGATTCATTTCGATGTCGAATGCACTCTGGATGCGAAATTCCAGTGGATAGGGCGACCAGCGCATGAGGCCATGAATCTCGAACTCGAGCTGGTTGTAGCGTACCGGGTTCTTGCTATTGAGCGGCCGGATGCGCAGCGACTCCGGAATCAGCCGCGGCTCGAAGCGAACGATCGCGTTGCGGACCATCTTCTCGACGGTTTCCCAGTTGCGACTGGTGAGGTAGCTACCGGACAACGCGGGAATGCCGTAATTGACGACCGACGCGGCTAGCATGGGGTAGCGCGCGATGTCCATTTCGTCGTCCAGGTTCGTCGTGTTGAGCAGCAGGCCGAGATCACGCTGGATGATGCGGCGCATGCCTTCGCTGTTGGGCGCATAGGCCTCCGGCCGCTCGCTGCGCCGCGCGGGCGCATCGTCGAGCAGGCGGTCGATCAGCGACGGCATGTAGGCTTGCCGGTGTCGCGCGTCGGACGTGGTCATACGTGCTCGTCGTGATTGAACCGGCATTCGCCGATGTCGAGCAGGCCGACGTCGCCCTTGTCGGTGCTCCAGGTTTTCTGGCCGAGCGCGATCACGCCGGTTTCCCCTACGTCTTTCCAGGTAGTTTCGCGCGAGAGCCGGGTGGCGGCGGGACCACTTTCCGAGCCGGGATAGCGCACCGGCAGGTAGCCGCGCAGGATAGTCGCGTCGCGTAGGCCCACGACGGCCGAGCGCCAGACGAGGTCGGTGAGCGCGGTGACCGGACCGAGTGTCAGCGATTTCATCGAATCGAACGGCACCCAGCGATACCCGCCCGCGACCGTCAGCTCACACACGGGGCCCAGCCGGCTATCGCTATCGGTCAGCCACTCGAATGCGCCGATCTGCGTGCTGTCGCCGCGCGTGGCCGGCGCGGCGTTCAACGCGGCGCCGCGCAGTTCGTCGGCGGCGGCGAGGTTGCCCTCGCCCAGCTTGACGTTGGCTTGCAGCAGCGATTTCACCCACTCGGGCAGTGGATTGATCTCGCCCGGCGCGCGCTGACCCGCGAACACCTCGGCGCGGAACATCTCGCTGCGAATCAGCCCGCGATACATCTGGGCGCGCGATGTGCCTTCCGGCTCTAGCGTGGCCCAGGTTTGCAGCTGTTGTAACGCGCGTTTCCATTCACCGTCGAGGCACAACAGCTCGAACAACAGCCAGCGTTCGCGCACGTTCGACGGATGCTTGCGCACGTTGTCGATGGTTTGCTCCTTGAGTTCGCAGTAAGTCTGCGCGTCGAGCAGGCTGCGAAGTGTTGGCGTGTCCGACTTGGGCAGGTCAGCGGTTATTTTCATCTGAAAATTCAGGCTCTTCGTATTCGATCGATTCAGGCATGGCGATGTGGCTGTCCATACTGATCATGTGATGTTCTTCGCGCGCAAGCTGCGCGGTTCTGCTCGCACGGTGCGCGGGAATTCCGCGCGGCGCGAGCAGCGCGAGGATCTCGTGCGTTTCGTCCGCCTCGAAAATCTGCTCGGCACTGAACGAGTCAAGGCTATCGAGCAGGGTGTCGATGTTCTTCCCCTTCGTCAGCAGGTCGAACACCGACGCTTCAGCACGCGACGGATCGACAAGCTCGGCGAACGGATCGTGAGGTGAGCCGATGATCGACTCGCCATGATCTTCGGCCGACGCCTTGGGCTCGTGCGCGTTGCCGCTCTTCTGGCTCAACAGCGCGTGACGATATTCCAGCGTGAGCGCGGCGAGCGGGTCCGCTGCGTCGATGTCGGCTGCCAGAAGCTTTGCCATGCCGTCGTGTGCGCCGGGTTCCGCTGGATTCGGTTCGCGCCGCAACTGCAGCGGATCGTTATCGTCCTCGTCGGCGAGTGCGATCAGGTCGCTGAAGTCGTCCGGCTGCATGAGCACGGGCTCGATCCGGTCCGCGGCAGAATTCACGCTCGACGGTGGTGCCTGGACAAAGTCTCCAGACGTATTCGCTATTTCGAGAGGCGGGTTCCGTAATAAATCGGGCATAGGCTGAAGGTCGGTATGCGCGCTCGGCCCAGCGCGAGGCGAACCCTCCACGCCGGCGTGACGGTCCTCGCGTGCGACGGCCCACTGGCTTGCCTCACTCATTTCCGACAGATCGATTCGCGAAACGGTTGGAGCGAGCCGGAAAGACTGGATCGTTCGTGCGAAGGTCCTGAGCGCGCTTGCTTCGAAGGGCGAATGGTCCCAGCGAGCGTGATATCCAGTCATGGCCTGACCCGTATGCAACGGCGAATGAGATTTGCCTGGAAAGCGCGCATTTGTAAAAACTCTCTCGCCGCAGAAATAAAAGGATCACCAACTGAAAATGTGGGTTGGCGCGTGGAAGATATGAATGCTACTTCGCGCTCCTTGAGTGGAATATGGGCGACGGCCCAAATACACGCAGCGATCGACCGGCTATCCTTTGTCGCTCGATCAGTCTGGCCGGCGCGCTTTTTCGGATACCTGCCCGCGGAGCGCGGGATGCTGCCGACGCGAGGCCACGCCTCTCCGCTACAAACATCTTTACCTGCAACGTCATCATGTCCATTTCACGCCACGCGTTGTTCGGCAAGCTCGGCGCAACGCTCTTCAGGAGCATCGAATCCGCAACGGCGTTTTCCAAGTTGCGCGGCAACCCGTATATCGAGCTCGCGCACTGGCTGCACCAGTTGCTCGCGCAGTCCGATAGCGACCTGCACCGCATCGTCAGACACTGCGGCATCAGCCGCGAACTGCTCGAGCGGGACCTGCAGACCGCGCTTGCCGCGCTGCCGTCAGGCGCGAGCGCGCTCACGGATTTTTCGCATCACGTCGAGACGGCAATCGAGCGCGCGTGGGTGGTCGCGACGCTGGCATTCGGCGACGGTCGGATCCGCGGCGCATGGCTGATGGCGGCGCTTGTCGAGACGCCTGAGTTGCGGCGCTTGCTGCTGGCCATTTCGCCGGAGTTCGGCAAGATTGCCGTCGACGGCCTTCACGATGCGTTGCCGGCGTGGATTGCCGGCTCCCCCGAAGCGGAGGACACCCCGTACGACCAGAGTGACTTTTCGTCGGCGGTGCCGGGCGAGGCGTCCGGTGCGCTCGCTGCATCGGTGAAGGGCGCGGCACTCGCGCAGTTTTGCGCGGATCTGACCGCACGCGCGCGCGCCGGTGAAATCGATCCGGTGATTGGACGCGAAGTCGAGATTCGCACGATGATCGACGTGCTGTTGCGCCGGCGTCAGAACAATCCGTTGCTGACCGGCGACGCCGGGGTTGGCAAGACGGCGGTGGTCGAAGGCCTCGCGCGCGCGATCGCGGCCGGCGAAGTCCCGCCGAAACTTGCCGACGTGCGGCTGTTGAGCCTCGACGTCGGTGCGCTGCTTGCCGGCGCGAGCATGAAGGGCGAGTTCGAGGCCAGGTTGAAGTCGGTACTCGAGGAGGCGGCGAAGTCGTCGGCGCCGGTCGTGCTGTTCGTCGATGAGATTCACACGCTGGTCGGCGCCGGCGGCCAGGCCGGCACCGGCGACGCGGCGAACCTGCTGAAACCGGCGCTCGCCCGCGGCACGTTGCGCACGATCGGCGCGACGACGTGGGCCGAGTACAAGCGGCACATCGAGAAGGACCCCGCGCTCACGCGGCGCTTTCAGGTGCTGCAGATCGCCGAGCCCGAGGAGCCGTCCGCGATCGATATGGTCCGCGGACTCGCGCGCACGCTCGCGAGCCATCATGGCGTCGTGGTTCTCGACGAAGCGATTCGCGCAGCCGTGACACTGTCGCATCGCTACATCCCGTCGCGTCAGTTGCCGGACAAGGCGATCAGCCTGCTCGACACCGCTTGCGCGCGCGTCGCGCTATCGCAGCATGCGCCGCCGCGCGAATTGCAGCGAATACGCGAGCGCTTGCAAGCCGCGCGCGTCGAAGCCGAGCTGCTCGGAAACGAGGTGCGCATCGGGCTCGGCAGCGAGGCCGCGCTGGCCGACGTCAAGGCGACCATCGCGACGCTCGAGCTCGAGGAAAGTGTTGTCGAAGCCGCCTGGCAGGCCCAGTCCGATGTGGCGAAGGCGCTGGCGCACGCGCGCGAGGTCGAAAGCGAGCGCGCCGCCGCAGCCGGACCTGAGGCCGAAGTGCGCGATCGCGCGGCGACCGCGCTGGAGACGTTGCGCGAGCTGGAGCGGACGTTATCGAACCTGCAGGCGGATACGCCATTCGTGTTCCCGGAAGTCGGCGAAGCGATCGTCGCCGACATCGTCTCTGACTGGACCGGTATTCCAGTCGGACGCATGATCACCGATGAGGTCAGCGCCGTTCAGGTGCTGCCCGCCACGCTGGCGGCGCGCGTGATCGGCCAGCCCGACGCGTTGCAGCAGATCGGCGAGCGCGTGCAGACGGCGCGCGCCGGGCTCGCGGACCCGCGCAAGCCACTCGGCGTCTTCCTGCTCGCGGGGCCGTCCGGCGTCGGCAAGACGGAAACCGCGCTCGCATTGGCGGAGGCGCTCTATGGCGGCGAGCAGAACCTCATCACGATCAACATGAGCGAGTACCAGGAGGCACATACGGTCTCGGGACTCAAGGGCGCGCCGCCTGGCTACGTCGGGTACGGCGATGGCGGCGTGTTGACCGAAGCGGTGCGCCGACGTCCGTACTCGGTCGTGTTGCTCGACGAGATTGAAAAGGCGCACGGCGACGTGCACGAAATGTTCTACCAGGTGCTGGACAAGGGCTACATGGAAGACGGCGATGGTCGCTATATCGATTTCCGCAATACGACCATCCTGATGACCAGCAATGTCGGCTCCGATCTGACCGCGAGCCTATGCGCGGACGAAATGCTTGCGCCGGACTTTGACGGTCTGCGTTCCGCGCTTTCGACGGAATTGCTGAAGGCGTTTCCGGCCGCCTTCCTCGGACGCGTGACGCTGGTGCCATATCGTCCGCTGGGCTCGGATTCGCTCGCGCGGATCGTGCGTTTGCATCTCGATCGAGTCGTTCGGCGGATGGCGGACAACAACCGCATCGCGCTGAGTTATGCGGCGGAGGTGGTCGACTACATCGTCGGGCGCTGCCTCGTGCAGGAGACCGGTGCGCGTCTTTTGATCGGCTTTATCGAACAGCACGTGCTGCCGCGCCTCGCCCGGCAGTGGCTCGATGCGTTTGCAGCGAAAAGCGCGCTCACGCATATGACGATCGAGGTGACCGATCCGGCCGCGGCACCTGTTGAAGCGCTCGTGGTTCGGTCGTTCTGCCATGAGTAGTCGGCTTCGCACTCGGGGACCTGCATCGCGAATGACGAGTCGTTGATCGTGCAGCGGCGTGACGAGGCGAATAGCCGGACGGTCAGGGGCTGCATGGATGCATCGCAAACGCCTCTTTTGGCATTTTTTTGCGGGCCAAAGCGCTGGTTTTTGACATCATTTTCACATATGCATGTTCAATGCCACGCGGCATGATCGCCACACCACCAGAAATCGTCAATCGAACGGAATCCTTAAAAATTGCTCGCGTTACACGATCGGGATAAGCTATAAAGACAAAAAGATCCGCATCATGCATTTGCGGCGCCCGAAGTGAGGAGCACAAATGAAAGACGTGACGAACAGCGGGTTTGCGGCTTTAAACGAGCCATTGAAACTCATGCATGTCTTTCATACAGTATGAATGCGCGTGCGAATCGACATGCGGTCATGGTAGGTTTTCGGCGCTGCCGTGCTGATCGTATGCGTCATCCATAGCGGGGCAACCATAGGTCGAAATCCGTTAAGCCTTTCAATTGCAACCGGAATGACTGGAGAACAACAATGCTTTTCTTTAATGATGGTTTCACATTCCCGAATTTTCTGGCCGACGTTTTCTCCATCTTCATCTTTATCCTGTGGTTCTGGCTGTTGATCACGGTGTCGAGCGACCTGTTCCGCCGCCATGACGTGTCCGGATGGGGCAAGGTTCTGTGGGTGATCTTTCTCATCATCCTGCCGTATATCGGCATCTTCGCGTATCTGCTCACGCAGCATCGCGGCATGGCGGAACGCGATCAGGCGCGGGTCAAGCAGGTGCGCGAAGATCTGCGCAATGTGGTGGGCTTCAGTGTCGCCGACGAAATCGAGAAGCTCGACAAGCTGAAAGCGTCCGGTTCGATTTCCGGGGAAGAGCACTCGCGTCTGCGCGCGAAGCTCGTGCAGTAAGCGTCGGTCACCTGACTGCAGCCATGGGCGAGCGGGCGCGCAGCCCGTGTCGCCTCGGCTTTTGCGCGGTGAGGAATCGTGCGATCGAACGTAACGGGAGGAACCCTTGCTTACCCGCCTCGCCCACGTTCGGAACGCTGCCGCGCGAACCGCGCGCGCGCCGCTGGCATTGCGCCGCGCCGCGCTCACGTGCGCGACGGCGTTGATGCTCGCGGCTTGCGCGCAACCGTGGCAGCAATTCCAGGCGGGTCAGGATCAAGCGGCGATCGTCGCCCGCATGGGTCCGCCGCGCGAAGTCTATGACCTGCCGGGGGGCGGCCGCCGACTGATGTGGCCGACCCAGCCGATGGGCTCGACCACCGTCGCCGCCGATATCGACGCTTCAGGCAAGATCGTGAACGTGCGTCAGGTCTTGCAGTTGAGCGAATTCAATCGCGCGGAAATCGGCAAATGGACGCGCGACGATGTGCTGATCAATTTCGGCCGCCCCGTGCAAACGCAGTTCTTCCGGCTCTCGCAACGCGAAGTCTGGTCATACCGTTATATCGAAAGCAACATCCACCACATGTTGTTCAATTTCGCGTTCGACACCAACGGCGTGTTGCGCGAGACGCAGCGCACGCCCGATCCACTGCGAGATCGCGATTTGCGACGATTCTGAACTGCGAGCTATAGCAGCGACTCGATTGGCATAATCGACAGCATCCAAACACCGAGCCGTGCGTACCACGTCGTATTCGGTTCGGTGTCGTGGCGGGTTTCGACGTCGCCGTTGGTTTCGATCCAGTACAGCTTGCCGTTTTTGTCGAGATGCACCGCGTATGCGACGGTCGGCAGCAGCGCGAGAAACTTGCGATCGACCCGCGTCGCGAGATCGGGGCTGTCGATGACGAGTCCAAGCTCGGTATTCAGATGCGCGGAGCGCGGATCGAAGTTGAACGAACCGACGAAGACCCGCTGGGAGTCCACGATGAAAGTCTTCGCATGCAAGCTCGACCCGGAGCTGCCGAACGGCCCCGGCGACTGTTCTTTCTTGTAGGTGGCGCCCGCCACGCGCCGCAATTCATACAGGTGCACGCCGTTTTGCAGCAACTCGACGCGCCGCCTCATATAGCCCGAATGCACGGCGACGACATCGGTCGCTTCGAGCGCGTTCGTCAACACCCGCACGTCGACGCCCTGGGCGGCGAGCCCGCTCAGATACTGCGTGCCCGTGTTTGCCGGCACGAAGTACGGGGAGACGAGGTCGAGCGACTTCGTCGGCTGGCCCATCACTTCGCGGAGCTGGTGGGAAATCAGCGCTTCCGGCGGCGCGTCGTTCAGGCCTTTCGCGGGGTCGTCGCTGATCATCTTCGTTTTGGCCCAGTCGAGCGGCAGCTTGTCGTCGAGCAGGTTCTGCACGACGCGCGGGCCGCGCAGCGCTTGCTTATACTCAGCGGCGGCAGGATCCTGCTCGATCGCCTGCGCATTGCGCTCCAGCGTGGCCAGCTCATCGACGCTCTCGTGCGGCAGGATCTTCCCGACCGGATACGCCGACGCGCTTGCCCAGTAGCGGTCGAAATCGCGCGAGACGTCGGTCGCGGCCGGTCCGACCGCAAGTACGTCGAGGTCGGCGAAGACGACGCCGTCGGTGGCATCGAAATACTCGTCGCCGATGTTGCGGCCGCCGAGGATCGTCGCGGTGGCGTCGGCGGTCAGGGACTTGTTGTGCATGCGCCGATTGGCGCGCGAAAAGTCGGTCACGAAGCCGAGGATTTTCGGGCTGCGCACGACGAACGGGTTGAACAGGCGCACCTCGATGTTCGGATGCGCGTCGAGCGCCGCCAGTGTCGGGTCGAGCGCGGAGGCGATGCCGAGATCGTCGAGCAGCAGGCGCACCCGCACGCCCCGGTCCGCCGCTTCGTGGATCTGTTCGAGCAGCAGCGTGCCGGTCAGATCGTCGCGCCAGATGTAGTACTGGATGTCGAGCGTGCGTTGCGCGGAACGGATCAGGTCCATGCGCGCGGCAAACGCGACATGCGCATCCGCCAGCGGATAAATGCCCGCCAGCCCCGCGTGCGCGGCCAGCTCGGGCGCGACCGCGCGACCGATATCCGTGGTGGCCGCCACCGCGGGCGACAACGCATGCGACTCCTGGCGACCCTCGAGCGACGGTAACGGCGCGCAGCCGGCCAGCAGGCTTGCGCACAGCAGCGCGCACAGCGCGCCTCTCCATCGGCGATGCGGGAACGACGGGTGGTGTATCTGCGCTTGCATGGAGTCCAGGTCTTCGTTTGGGTCGCGCGAGCCGGCCGGTTCCAGAATCGGAACATCGCGTGGCGTTGCTCGACAAAGCTTCGCTCGACCGCCTGTACTGACGGTGTCGCGCGCATGCTTGCACGCAACTTGCATTGGTTGAGAAGAATACTATGAGCGCATGCCCATCGGTGCGCCGCCCGACGCTCTTGTTGCGCAAAGCGCTTTGTCCGATGATACGAGCAGGCTGCGCGAATTCGAACGGGGGCCAACCCGGCTGCACATCGACCGCATGGTTTCCATGCAATCGAGCGTGATCCGCTCCGTGTCAGCGTAAAGGGTCATAAAGGGTCCGGTCACGGCGCCTTCGAGCGTTTCGCCCACTGTGGAGTCGAGCAACGTGAAGATCTCCCGCTTGCTGCTTGCTAGCGTGCTGCTTTTCGTGGTGGGCACCGCGCTGCAGATGATATGGCCGCTCGCGCAGCCGGCCTCGTATCACCACTTCGCCGATCAACGCTCGCTGGGGCCGCTGCACCATGCGGCGGACGTGCTGTCGAACGTCGTCATTCTGATCGCCGGTGTGTTCTGTCTGCGTTGGGTCCGGCGCCATGCGTCCGACCAGCCGGCGCAATTTCCCGGCATGGTCGTCGCCGCGCTCGGGCTGCTCTTCACCGCGTTCGGCTCGGCTTACTACCACATGGCGCCGAACGATGCGACGCTCGTCTGGGACCGCCTGCCGATGACCATCGTGTTCGCCGGCATCCTCGCCATGCTATGGACGTCGTGGAGCGGACAGCGCGTCGGCTGGGCGCAGATGCTGATCATGGTGGTCGTGTCGCCCGCCACCGTCGGCTACTGGCTCGTGTTCAACAGCCTGTGGCCTTACGCGATTCTTCAGTTCGGCGGGCTCATGCTGATCGTCGGCCTGACGCTCACGCGCAAGGTGGACGGCGTGATCGCGTGGACGCTCGTGATCGTCTTCTACGGGGTCGCGAAGATTTTCGAAAGCCTCGATTGGCAGATATGGGAGCTGACGCATCACGTGATCGCCGGCCATGCGTTGAAGCACGTGGCGAGCGGTCTCGCCGGCGCGGCGATGATTCTGGTCGCGAACGCGGCGCCGCGCTCCGTCGCGGGCATCGTGCCGCGCGGGCCGGGCGGTATCGGGCATTCGGGTACGTCGCGTTGAAGCCGCGCCATGGCGAAGTGACGCGGCCTCCGGCCGACGTCACTGCGGTTCGTACCACGAATACGTCGCCAACGTGCTTACCGGCGGCGTACCGATCTGCAGCGTGATGTCGCGCAACGACGTCAGCTCGATACTGCGCAAGTCGCCCATATAGCGGCGCGAATCGCCGTTGTCGTTGATATACGCGACCACGTCGCCCATGATGCCCGCGACGTTCGTGTTCGTCAGCGGCTCGCCCCAGATATCGAAGAACTCGCCGAGCGTATAGGTCTTGAGGTTCGGCGCTTCGATATGGATGATGCCGGTGTTGTCGTGCGTATGCATCTCATACGTGCATTGCGACAGGATGCCGACGTTCATCGGCAACGCGAGCCACTGCCCGTCCTTGATGATCGCGAGGTGCGCGTGCACGTGGTACAGCACGCTCATGTCCGGCGCGCAGGTCAGGCCGTCGACCGGCGTGCCGGTGCCGCCCGTCGAGGTCGTGCCGTTCGGCCAGAACGACGAGCCGACCACGCCTCCGAAGACGAGCGTGATCGGGTTCGGGTCGAACGGCGGCGGATCGGTCCAGGTGTAGGTGGGCACTTGGGTGACAGGCGTGCCGACCATGACCGTGATTTCGGTGTGCGGCTTCAGCACGAGGCTCGCGGGGTCGCCCGTATATTGCGTGAGCGTGCCGCCGTCGTTCACGTAGATCGCGATTGGCGAGGCGGTCAAACCCGCCACGTTCGACGCACTCAGCGTCTCGCCCCAGATCGAGAAGAACTGGCCGAGCGTATAGGTCGCGCCGGTCGTCGCGTCCATATGGATCTTGCCGCTCGAATCGACCGTGTGCACCGGATATGCGCAGCCAGTTGGCGTGGTCAGGGTCGGCTCGACCATGCCGATGTTGGGTGGCAGCGTCAGGAGTTGCCCGTTCTGGTAGATCGACAGATGCGCGTACGCGTACGCGGTACTGCGCAACCCGCAGTTCAGTCCGCTGACGGGCTGACCGGTTCCGCCCGAAGCCGTGACGCCCGCGGGCCAGATGGCGGCGCCGAGTGTCGTGCCGTCGATGATCGGCGTCGCGGCGGCGAGCTTCGGTGTCGTGGCGCTCGCGTCGGATGCGCTCGACGGGCTCGACGCGGGGGTCGGGCTAGATGCCGGTGTCGGACTGGACGCGGGCGCGGGACTCGATGCTGGCGTGGTCGCGCCAGCCGCGCCGTTCGAGCCGGTGCTGGCCGGGTCGGCGCCGCTGCCGCCCCCACCACCGCCACAAGCGGACAATGTCCACATCAGACCCACTGCGACGAATCGCGACCCCAGCCGTTGCAGCATCTCGTACTCCCATGTCGTGAGGTGAGAGGATGCGTGCAATCGGACATCACGCACAGATATAGCGCGGACATCGCACGGGCACGCGCGGCGCGGCTTCACTGCATGGATTCGGCCGTGCGCTGCCACCGCGTGACGCAGGCGCTCGCTTCGGATCACGTCAGGAGATCGAAACCGATTAGGGCAGCGTAGCAGATGGGTTTCACGAGCGAATCCGGCGCATCACAACGTTTCGCGACATTCTGCTGGCGCATTTGGAGGTGTCGACCCAGAGTTTGCCGGCGGAGCGATCTGGCGCGCTTTTTATGTGAGCTGTCATCGTTCTGTGCGAAGATCAGTGCTGTCCATCGCGCGACCGGCTGGTAAGGGGATCGCACGGCGGGCGCGTGCCCGGCCATCGCCGTCGTCCTCGGGTGACCTTGGGGTGACTCTCTGGCGCACCTGTTTGCGGATTCATGGAGCACTGACCAATGACCGACAGATTGCAAGCGTCCGTATATGTAGTGGTGCTGCTGCTGATTGTGGGCTGGGTGCTGTATATCGGGCGCGCGGTTTTCGTGCCGATCGTGTTCGGCGCGATCGCGGTATACGTGGTGGTCGACTTCACGCGGCTGCTGCAACGCATTCCGGTGATCGGCCCGCGGCTGCCGGTCCAGTTGCGCTACGGACTCTCGATGTTCCTGATCGGCGCCGCGATCTTCTTCGCGGTCGACATGCTCGTCGAGAACTACGACGCGCTCGTCGCGCTCGCGCCGCGCTACCAGGACTCGGTCCTGCTGATGATCCACAAGATTTCGACGCTGCTGCACCTCGAAAGCGAGCCGACGTGGGAATCGCTGCGGCGGAACATGCTCACACAGTTGAATATTCAGGCGATGGTGACCGGCATGCTGGCGTCGCTGTCGTCGGTGATCATCGACCTGTTCGTGATCGTGCTGTATGCGAGTTTTCTGCTGGTCGAGCGCCGGACGTTCGGCGACAAGCTGACGAACATGACCGCCAATTCGACCAACGCGGCGCGCATCCGGGGCGTGGTCACCGACATCAACCGGCGCATTGGCGCCTATCTCGCGCTGAAGACGTTCCTCGGCGTGCTGCTAGGCGGGATCTGCTGGCTCGCGATGCGCAGCGTCGGCCTCGAGTTCGCCGGGCTGTGGGCGATACTGACCGCGCTGCTGAACTACGTGCCCTATATCGGCTCGGTGCTCGCGATCGTGTTCCCGGTGCTGATGTCGGTGCTGCAGTTCGGCGACCTGAATTCGATCCTGGTCGTGCTGGTGTCGCTGACCGCGATTCACTTCGTGATCGGCAATATTCTCGATCCGTATCTGACGGGCAACTCCCTGAACCTGAGCCCGTTCGCGATTCTCGCGAGCATGGCCGTGTGGTCGGCTTTGTGGGGCGTGCCGGGCGCCTTTCTCGCGGTGCCGATCACCGCCAGCATGACGATCATTTTCTCCGAGTTCGAAATGACGCGGCCGGTGGCGGTGCTGCTGTCGAAAAACGGCCGGCTCACTTACGGCAAGACCGAACAGACCGCGTGAAGCGCCCACCATGGCGGACATATGATCGACCCGGCGCATGAAATGAAAACGGCCCGTGCGGAATAGTCCGCGCGGGCCGTCGAATGAAACACGTCTATCTCGACGCGTGCGGCTTGCCGCCGCCGCACGCTGTTGCCATCAGCGTTTAACGCTTGCTGCTTACTGCGAAGAACCCGGCCACGTCTGGCCGGTCGTCAGCCGGTGCTGATGTTGTAGGCGAACACGACGTTCTTCAGGTAGCCGCCGAACGCGTCGGTGTTCTTCGCGGTATCGTCCACAGCACCGTTGCCATCTCTTATAAATCGAAAAATTTTCGATCGGCCTTTGACGCGAGGTTCACGCAAAGCCGTGCAACAATGGCCTCGGGTTGCGGTCAGGGCCAGGGGCCGCAGCTTGTGCGTCGTTCCATCAACACGAGGCCTGCCGCTCGATGACAAAGCCTGCCTGGACGCTCCTCATGGCCGCGATCGTTCTTGGCGCGGCGGCGGCCGGGCATCGGCTATCGGTTCTAACGCGAACATATGCCCGGCTCACACGACCCTGCAGTCCAGCCGACCCCCGTCTCGGGCGGCGCCGATGCACTCGAAGACCCGGCGCTGCTGCGTCGCCTGCTGCGTGCGAAAGACCGCATCGATGCGGCCTCGCACGAAGCCTGGCCGGTGCGGCGCCTGGCTGAAGTCAGCGGCGTGTCGGAGGCGCACTTCGCGCGTTCGTTCAAGCGGGCCTTCGACGTGCCGCCACACCGCTATCTGTTGACGCGGCGTATCGAACAGGCCACCACGCTTCTGCGTGACACCAACCTCGGCATTACGGACATTGCCTTCGCGACCGGCTGGGAAAGCCTCGGCACGTTCGGCCGCGTCTTTCGCGACATTACCGGCCTGAGCCCGAGCGAGATGCGCGTGCAGGCACGCGCCAACCACGCTGAACTCGATCGCGTGCCCGCCTGCGTGCTGAAGGCCGCGCAACGCCCCGATCTGACGACCGCAGTTCTGGAAAAGCGCCGCCGCGTGGTCGGCGACACTGCCGAGCCTCCTACCAGCGAGACGTCGTGAATGAGGGAATCGATGTGGTCGGCGCGCACGTTGACGATCAGAAGGGACGCAGCGCTCGCGTTCGACGCGCGAGCGCCGCGATGCCGATGCCCCGCTGCCTTTGCGAAGCGCTTTAGCGTCTCGCGGCCTCCGGCGGCGTCGCGTGGCCGACCGATCCGATCGGCGCGCTCGGTTACTCGGAGGACGAGATTCGCGCGGTCGTCGCCGAAACCGGCGCGCCAGCGTGCCGAAGGCCGGGCAAACGCCCGAACCTGCCGATCGCAGTTTTGGAGAAGCGCCGCCGCGTGGCCAGCGATACAGTCGAACCCTCAACCAGCGAGGGAGGAGTTATGAATCAGGGTATCAATGTGGTCGGTTTGTACGTCGACGATCAGGATGCGGCGCTTTCGTTCTACGTCGACAAACTCGGCTTTCGCGTCCACACCGACGTGCGCAACGGTGCTTACCGCTGGCTCACGGTCCAGCACCCGGAACAGCCGACTTTCCAGTTGGGACTGTTCGCGCCGGGGCCCCCGGTCCACGATGAAGCGACCGCGCAAACGCTGCGCGCGATGGTCGCGAAGGGGGCGATGCCGCCATTGGTGCTGTCCGTTGCCGACTGTCGCGCGAGCTACGAGCAATTGAAGGCGCGCGGCGTGGAATTCACGCAGGAGCCGGTGGATCGTTTTGGCAGCGTCGATGCGGGCTTTCGCGATCCGGCGGGCAATGGATGGAAGATGATCCAGGCGGCAACGGGCAAGTGAGCGTGAGCGATCCGCCGCGCGGGCGCGGCGCGCAGCCGCATACGGCCGGCGCTGCGTCGCACGATCGCGACGCAGCGCCGGCCGTCATCCCGGACCACTGGACTACCGCACTCTCACTGCTGATGCTGCTGCAGATACTGCCGAACGTCGTTCAACGTCACGCGGCCCGAATGCGCGGTATCGATCTCGTCAAAATGCCTGGCGATATAGCCGAGCCCATCGCTTTGCGCCTGGGCCTTGGTGATCGACGAGCCGTTGCTGAGCACCGATTTCGCGCCCAGTCTGCTCTCCACGCGCTGCTGAGCCTGCTGCTGCAGCGTCGAGCCGGTGGTCGGCGCGACCGCGTTGGCACGATTATGAGGAAAGAACGGACCGTCCACGCCGTGTCCGCCGTTGGGTAGCGTCACGGGCGCCACCGGCTGGGGCGGCAACGCATGCGCACTGCCGACGATCACACCGAGGACGATCAACGTCAGAGTGCGTCGCAAGATATCGATTGAAGACATGATCATTCGCCATAAAAAGTAGTCAGAGGGTTTCGCGCGAAGCGAAACCACCATCGATCAGGGCGCGGCCGCGGCGAGCGCCTCGCTCGTCGGCGTAGCGGCTGACGCTTCGTCGGCCCACGGCTGAGGCAGCGTCGCGAGCGTCAGCGCGCCCGCTATCGGCGTACCGCCATAGAAGGCCGCGAGATCCGCCTTCATCTGCGGGCGCGCCACGTCATCCAGATAAATCATATGTCCGCCCTGGAAGAAGTTGACCTGCAGATTCGGGTTGAGACCCTGGACTGTCTTGAGCCGCGCGAGCTGCTTCTCGGTATTGAAGAACGGCGTGGCGAGATCGTGGAAGCCGTTTTCCGCCAGCACCTTCAGTTGCGGATTCAGCTTTAGCGCGCCGAGCAGATCGGGGATCGTGTCGGGCAGCGGCTGGCCGCCGTGCGAGAAATCCCACACCTCGATGATCGCGTCGTTCAGCGGCATGTACGCCGCGTTCGGCGCCGTGTAACCGAGGTAATCCGGCATCTGTGTCGCCAACGCATTGGTGAATGGCAGCGAGATCAGGATGTCCGACGGGTCGCCGTCGCTCTGCAGACGCGAGTCCGAGTTGGGCAACGACACGCGACCATCGTAGCGGCCTATCGTCGAGCCTGGCACCAGCGTGAGGTTGAACGGATTGATGTTGAAGTAGCCCTGCATCGCCTGCAACGTGAGACCGGATTCGGCGTCCCAGACCTTCTCCAGCCACGTCGGCGGGAAGTTCGGCGGTCCCGCGTAGGTGGGCGCGCCGAGCTGGCTCAAGGTCCAGTACAGCGAATAATTCTTGAACAGGTTGTAGTTGGCGGTCACGAACGCCTCGCTGCGAAGCGCGTAGGTCGCCTGACTCACTGGCGCTGGCGATACCTGGTTGTAGTACGCCGCGACCTCGGCATAGCCCGGCATGTAGCCGCTCAATGTATCGGTTTCGAGCGCGAGCTGGTCGGGCGAACCCGTGATTGCCACCGCCTCGATCGCATCCGCGAAGTAGTTCAGGATCGAAGACTGCAGCGTGATCCCCGTCAGATGCACGCCGGCCGATTCGAGCGCGAGCGCGAGGATGTCGGTGCGAGGCGTGCCGTACGATTCGCCGTACAGATAGATCGGCGAGCTGCTGCGTGAATTGACCGTCAGGTAGCGGATGATGAAGTCGCGCATGATGTTCGCGTCGGCATCGGTGCTCCAGTAGGTCTGGTTCGTGTTCGGCAGGATCGCTTCGGAGAGGCCCGTGCCTGGCGGATCGATGAACACGAGATCGGTCGTGTCGATCAGGCTCTCGGTGTTGTTCACAAGCGGATAGTTCGGCCAGCTGGTGCCGTTCAGCAGCGGATCGGTGGTCGCGACGCGCGTCGGCGCGAACGATCCGAGACGCAGCCAGATCGACGAAGAACCCGGCCCGCCGTTATAGACGAACGTAACGGGACGCGGTTTGCCATTCGTGCTCGGCGCCGTGTAGGCCACGTAGGACATCGTCGCTTCGGGTGCGCCGCTCGTCAGATCCATTGCGGTCAGGTGGCCGGTGGTCGTCGTGTAATTGACGGTGGTGCTGCCGGACGTCCATTGGTAATGCATGATCGCCGCTTTCTCCGCGACCAGCGACGCGGCTATCCCGGACGTCGCACTCGTCGAATAGGTGGTGAGATCGGTGTAGGGCTGATTGGCGGATGGCGTCTGCGGCGCCGACGCCGCTTGCGCCTGATTGGCGACCTGCGCCATGCCGCTTGGTACCGCCGACGCCGACGAACCTCCGTCGCTGCCGCCGCATCCGGCGAGGATAACGATTCCGAGTGTCAGCGCGCTTAGCGCGGCGAGCCGGCCATGACGACGGACGCGACCATCGTCGGTATTCCTTCTGTCTGGTTTCATCTCGTTTCCTGGTGAGTGATACCGCTACACAAAGGCCGCTTTTCGCAGTGCATTAATTCAAAATGCTTTCATAAATATTTCCATTCACTTTCTGCAATTGCTAATTGAATGGATAAAGGAATTCCCTGTCGATTTATCTCGACATTTCAAGAGAAATTTAAAATTGAATCTTTCCGATGCTTACAGCAAGAGTGAAAATAGGATGCGAAATGCGGTCTTGTCAAGGATCAAGCGGCGATTATGCGATTCAGAATAAAGTCGGATCTTGTGGAGGAGTAGCGCTTTGAGATCGAGCGCTGGCGCGGTCGCCGCCGCATGGGGGGAAGAAAAACGCTGGCGGATTTATCCGAATTGCATTGAATGGCGACGAGGAACTGCGGATTTTCGTGGCTATGTCGTCGGAATTAATTGCGTTTGATAAATATAACTGAATGGTAAATTTAACCGGTGAAAATGTGTCCTCAATAGAATTAAAAAAATAGCAGGCTGGGGAATTTCCGTCCGGGCGGCGTCGATCGCTTCGGCGAGCGGGGCGGCGGTACGCCCGTCACGCTCGTGGCCGAATTCGGTACCACGTAACAATCACTGCCAGCAAGAACGCGACATAGGCGACTACGAACACCCAGCCCGGAAAGTCGTAATACAGCCAGGCGCTGACCCAGCGCTGTATGAACCCTTGCGGACCGACCGTTCCCGTGCGCAGACGATCCTCCAGAACGGTTAACGGACACGGCACATTGAGCACCGCAAGGGTCGCCACGATACCGATGGCGAGAACATGTACCGTCCGGAATGTGCGATTGCGCGCCCACGGGAGTTGCAAACCGTGGGCGATCCAGATGGCGAATAGTCCGCCGACGATAAACACCACGATCAGCGCGTGCAGCACGAGAACAATATTGGCGAGCCAGATCATTCTGCTTCCATTGGGACTAGCCGCACGACACTCGCTTAACGATGCCGCGAGGACTCACTGCCCATTGCCATACAGATCGAGCAGCATCAACGTTACGCCATTGGTCCACCCGAAGCCGTCCTGAAGCGGATACTCGCCACCCCCGCCGCCGCCTTCGCCCGCGCCTTCCACGACGTACTTCTCGACGAGCTTGTGCTGCGTGTTGTAGACGTTCTCGACGTCCGCGAGAAAGCGCGTGCCGATCGGTTGCGCGAGGTCGGCGCGTCCGTAGCGCTTGAGGCCCTGAATCGCGATCCAGTGCAACGGCGCCCAACCGTTCGGCGCGTCCCATTGCTGTGTGGTGTTATAGGTCGACGTCGTGAGGCCGCCCTGCTTGAGCAGCACATTCTCCACGGTTCGGGCGGTCTTCCACGCGCGATCGGGCCACGCCACGCCGGCCATCAGCGGATACAGCATCGCCGGTGTCTGGTTGTCGCGCGACTTGCCGAGTTGCCAGTCGTAGTCGCCGTAGTAGCCGTTGCGATTCCACAGATAGCGGTTGATGCCTTCCGCGCGCCGCGCCGCGTAGCCGATGAACTGCGCGACGCAACGGAAGTCGCGTGTCTCCGAGCAGCCGCGCGCGATCGTCGTCTCCAGATGGAACAACAGGCTGTTCAGATCGACCGGGATGATCGATGTCGTGCGCACCGTTGCGAGCGTCTGGTTGTCGCCGAACCAGCGTGAGCTGAAATCCCAGCCGCTTTCGGCGGTCGCGCGCAGATCGCGGTAGATCTGGTTGGCCGGCCGGCCGCTCGCCTGCGCGGTCTGCACGTCCTCGAGGTACGACTCGTCGCGCGGCGTGTCCAGATCGTCCCAGTAGCGGTTCAGCACGGTGCCATCGTTGAGCACGACCACATTGCGCGTAGCGCCGCCGCGCGGCGTGCTGGACGAGCCTTGCATCCAGTACGCGTACTCCTTGCGCAGTACGGGCAGGTACTTCTGATAAACCTTGTTGCCTTCCTTTTGCGCCGCGAGCTCCACCATATACGAGTAGAACGGCGGCTGCGAGCGGCTCAGATAGTACGTGCGATTGCCGTTCGGTATGTGGCCGAACGTATCGATCATGTACGCGAAGTTGTCGAGCATATCGTCGACGAGATCTTCACGCCCGGACTCCTGCAGCCCCAGCATCGTGAAATAGGTATCCCAGTAGTAGCCTTCGCGAAAGCGGCCGCCCGGCACGACGTATGGTTTGGGCAGCGGGATCAGCGAGCTGTAGTCGGGCGCGCTCGTCGTCGTGCGCGTGAGGCCGTTCCAGAGCCAGTCGATGTGCTCGCGCAGACTCTGGTTCGGCGGCGGCGTGATGCTCTGATCGGGCGGCGGCGTGAAGTACTGGCTGACGAATTTCTGCAGCGAAAAGTCGGGCTGGTTCTTCTGCGTTTCGTATAGCTCGACGATCGCGGCGGGATTGCCATTCGGCGTCGCGTCGACGAACGTCTTCTGGTCGGCGAAGATCTGCGCGGTTTGCACGGCGACGAACAGATCGCCGTACAGAATGTCGGGCGCCGGCGGCAGCGTGGCGCCCACCTGGGTATCGGCCAGACAGCTCGCGGATGCGAAGACGAGCGAGGCGATGCAGCCGACGCCGAGCGTGATCGGCGAACGCCGCGGCACGAAGTACTTACTTGAGCTGGGGAAGAGATCGGCGGTTGATGCGGTGCTGCTGCGAGACAGTGATTGAATGCTCATGATGCCTCCAAGGTTGTGGGCATTTCACTGGTCTCATCGCGTGCCATTCGAGGTCGTCTCCCGGCGACATGCGAGTCCGACACGAGGTGGCCGGATCAATGGCTCCGAAAGCATCGCACGCTTTCGAAGCATCAGGCAACTGCGGCGCAGCAGAGCGTGCATGCATTCAGCATGAAGAATGAAACGTGATGAACGAGGGAGAAGGTGCGCGTAATGGCGTATCCGCGCTTGCTTCGTGATTCGAAGCAATGGAAGCGTTGATCGCGAGCGATTCCGCGGCAGAAACCGCTCAGCGAGCAAGCGGCGTACCCGCGTCGACCATTCGGCAGCTCGACGCGGGTACGCAAGAACAACGAGAAAATTACTGCGCGACAGGCTGAGTCACGTCCGTGCCGAACCAGTGCATCGAGATCTTCTTGAGCGTGCCGTCCTGCTTCATTTGGGTCAGCGCGTCGTCGAGTGCTTTCGCGAACTTCGGATTGTCCTTGCGGAACGGGATGCCCATTTCCTGCTCGGCGCCTTTCAGCACCGCGCCCGTACGCAACGGCAACTGCGAGTTCTTGATGATGTATGGCAGCATCAGCCGGTCGTCGATCGTCGCATCGATACGCCTGGCGGCGAGATCGCGCAGTTTCTCGGGCGCACCCGGATAAGTTTGCACGTTGATGCCAGGTACCGCGCGGGCCATCTGGTCGTAGTTGGTGCCGAGCGTCACGCCGATCTTCTTGTCGCCCTTGAATTCGTCGAGCGATTTGAACTCACGCTTGTCGTCCGCCCGTTGGATCAGCTGCGCGGCCGAGTACGTGTACGGCTGGCTGAAATCAAGAACCTGTTTGCGTTGCGGGGTAATGGTGACCTGATTGATGATCACGTCGAATTTGCCGCTCTGCAGCGCCGCGATAATGCCGCTCCACTCGGTCGGAATGAATACCGGCTTTACGCCGAGTTTCGCCGCCACGGCTTTCGCGACATCGACGTCGAAGCCTTCGAGCTCGCCGTCCTTGTTGCGCGAGTCGAACGGCGGATAGGTGCCTTCGAGACCGATCTTCAGGACTCCGGCCTGTTTGACCGAGTCGAGCAGATCTTCGGCATGAGCCGCGACCGCGGTAAAGCTGAGAGCCGAGAGCGCCAACGCGTTTATAAGCAGCTTCGAAAGTTTCATTGAGTGTCTCCTCTGTACTTGAGTATCAGGCTGCACAACGCAACGATTTCACCATCGTGTCGGCAACCCGGCAGTGTCGCTTCGTGGAACAAGCCGGGTTGCGCGCGTCATCCTAGCACTCCAGAAGTCGCCTGTTTTATCTTTGTTCGGAAGCGGCCGCGCGCGGATGAAACTCCGGCTTCGAAAAATCGCAGAACTCCCGCGTGAGGCTTGCGACGTGCGAATAGAGCCGCTGCGGCCCGTCGTTGCGATAGACCGCGTAGTACCGTACCGGCGGCAGTTCCGGCTGCGAATACAGTACCGCTGTGATCGGGCGGCATACGCCCGACGGACGCGTGATCGCCAACGACAGCGATTTCGTCATGTACCTGCTCGAAAGCCAGGACGTCGGCGTGATCCAGGGCGCGCCACCTCTACGCTCTCACCACAGTCACCCCAGCCGCTTCGATCGGCTTCGTCAATTCCGCGCGGGTCTTCTTCTCGACCACGATGGTCTGCGCGAGTTTGATCTCGCCGATCACGAACCGCGATGCGGCGTTCAGTTTCGACGACGACGCGAGTACGACCGTTTCCGCCGCCCGCGCGGCGAGCGCGCGCTTGATCGCGGCTTCCTCGAAGTCACCGGTGCTCAGCCCAGCGCTGGGATGCACGCCGGTCACCCCCATGAAGTACAGGTCGGCATGGATGCGCGAAATGCCTTCCATCGCCGCGGCGCCGACGGCCACGATCGAATGTTTGTAAAGCCGGCCGCCAATCAGGATCACCTCGACACAAGGATGCGCGGCAAGCGCCGTGGCGACGCTCGGACTATGCGTGACGATGGTCGCGTGCAAATCGGACGGCAGCGCCTGGACCAATAGCGCCGACGTGGTGCCGCCGTCGACGATCACGGTTTGCCCCGGCGCGATCAGCTCGACCGCTCGCCGAGCGATGCGCCGCTTGGCGAGCGTCTCGATGTCCTGACGCTGCTCGAATGACGCGAGCGCCGCCGACGCGGGCAACGCGCCGCCGTGGACGCGCTGCAAGCGCCCCTCCGCGGCCAGTTCGCGTAGATCGCGGCGGATCGTGTCTTCCGACACGCCAAACGCCGCGCTCAGCTCGCCTGCCAGGACCTGCCCGTTGCGCGCGAGTTCGTCGAGGATCGCTTTCTTGCGTTGGGTCGTCAACATTGCATTGCACGAAATATCTTGAAATTGCACGAAGTTGCACGATACCATGAATCATTGTCGATGGTCGACAGGAGGCGCCATGACCGCAACGAAAGACCGGGTTCGCATCGTCGGAACGACCTTGCTATCCGACGACTGGTACATGCTGAAGAAGGTGACGTTCGACTTCCTGCGTCGCGATGGCACATGGCAGCGGCAGAACCGCGAGACCTACGATCGCGGCAACGGCGCGACGATCCTGCTGCACAGTCCGCGCACCGGCAACGTGATACTCACGCGACAATTCCGCATGCCCGCGTTCGTGAACGGTCACGACGGCATGATGATCGAAGCACCGGGCGGGTTGCTCGACAACGCTTCGCCGGAAGAACGCATCCGGCTCGAAGTCGAGGAGGAAACGGGGTATCGCGTGGGGCAGGTCCACAAGATTTTCGAGGCCTACATGAGCCCGGGATCCGTAACCGAAAAGCTCTACTTCTATGTCGGCGAGTACGACGCGTCGATGCGGGTCAACGACGGCGGCGGCGTCGAGGATGAAGGGGAAGATCTCGAGGTGATCGAAATGCCGTTGCAAGCCGCGTTGCGAGCGGTCGACGCAGGGGAAATCGTCGACGGCAAGACGATCATGCTGTTGCAGTACGTCGCCTTGCGTGGGTTTGCGTCAGCGCGCGCAGCCTAGTTGCGTCGCGAGTTCGTGCAGATCGTCGACGATGAAGTCCCACGCCTCGTCCGCCTTCAGATCGCTCGTCTGTTGAGGGCCATGCTCGGTGGGCCGCACGACGAACGCGGTGCTCAAGCCGACGCGCCGGGCAGCGACGAGATCGTCGTTATGTGCGGCCACGAGGCATAATTCGCGTGGCGCAATGCCGAGAATTTCCGCCGTTTCGCTATAGACCATCGGCGAGGGTTTATATGCGCGGACGACTTCGGCACCGAGAATGGCATCCCAAGGCAGACCGGCACGCTTTGCCATGTCCACCATCAGGCGAATGTTGCCGTTGGATAGCGGTGCGATGATGAAGCGCGCCTTCAGGCGCCGCAATGCGTCGACGGCATCGAACCAGGGGTCCAGCCGATGCCAGGCCAGGTTCAACTCATCGATCTCCGGTTCGGGAACGTTGGCGATGCCGAAACGCGCCAGCACTTTGACGAGGTTTTCCCGGTGCAGCACGTCGAGACGCACATACGGTCTGCGTCCAATACGCACTTCTTCCATCGCGGGCGAATACTCGCGTCGCCATGCGTCCGCGAAGTCGGATGCGTCGAGATTCGGCGCGTGCCGCTGCAGAAACGGTTGCGCTTCGCGCGCGACGCCGCTTCGCCAGTCAACCACGGTTCCGAAGACATCGAACACGAAAGCTTTGATGGCGGTTTGATGCGTCGAGTCGATGCCCATGACCTTCCTTTGTGGCTCTGACGGGAACCACCCATCTTAGATGCGTGTCAGGAACTTCGCGCCAGACCTGGTAGGCAGTATGACTTCCTGCGGGACAGAGGCTGGCCTGCCGCAACGGAATCAAACGCGGGTTAGCATTGCTGTCAGAGCCGCACGGTGCGGACGTGCCGCACCCGGCGATTTCCGACGCGGAGGCCAG